>NZ_JBNDMO010000014.1:0-178779 GCF_050436625.1 Paraburkholderia sp. GAS334
GCTGTCTGGGCCTCGGGGCTCGTCTTGGGTTTGCGTGGCATACATGCTCCTTGAGCTACATGTTATGCCTTACACACAAAATTTATGACAGGCCCGGAAAGGCCAAAAAAACCCCGAACAGACAAACAAAAAACCCTAACCCCGAGCCACATCGGGCTCAAAAAAAACCCACCGCACCTGCGGAAACCTCTCCTGCATATCGGCTTCAATAACATTAATCGCGTCGACCATCGCGCGCCCACTCTCATAGTCGATCATCTCCGCCTGAACGGCGACCACCACATCCCGTCCCCACTGCAATGTAATCAGATTGATCACGCCGCGAACTTCAGGCCGTGCGCGCACAAACGCCTCGACCTCGCGTCGAACCTCCGGGCTCGCGGACTCGCCGACAATCATCGACTTCACCTCTCTCGCCACCAGCCACGCAATCGCCATCAAAAGCACGCCAACGCCTATCGATCCCAGCGCATCGTATACCGGATTGCCCGTCATCATCGTCAGCAGCACGGCCACAAACGCGGTCGCCAGCCCCGCGAGCGCAGCAACGTCTTCGCCCGCCACCACCAGTAATTCCGACTCGCGCGTTTCCCGAAACCATCGCCACATCGACTTGCGCGGATGGCTCTTGCGGATTTCCTTAACGGCGCCCGCAAGCGACAGCGACTCAAGCACCACCGATACACCCAGCACCACCAGAGCAACATACGCATGCGAGAGCGGCTCGCGCGCAAACAACCGGTGAATCCCCTCATAAACCGAAAACGCACCACCCACAAAAAACAGCAGCAACGCAACCAGCAACGAGTAAAAATAGATCTCGCGCCCCGAGCCCATCGGATGAAGCCGGCTTGCCGGTCTTCGCGCCTGGCGCAGTCCGAAGAGCAAAAGAATCTGGTTGCCGCAGTCCGCCGTCGAATGGATCGCCTCCGCAAACATCGAACCCGAACCGGTAAATGCAGCGGCGGCGAACTTGAAAATCGCAATGCCCAGGTTTGCAGCGAGCGCGTAGAAAATGGCCTTCGGCGATTCTTCTGTCATCGTGAGTGCAACGGGTTAAAGTTGAAATCGGCCACTAAACGACCGAACGGTCAGCCAGCGAACACGCGCGGCAGGCCATCGCGCATCTCGCCAATCACGGTCGCGCAATCGAAACCGTCGGCATGGAAGAGCGCCAGCACATCGTCGACAGTGTCCGGCGCGCACGCCACCAGCAATCCACCCGATGTCTGCGGATCCGTGAGTAGCGCACGGGCGTGATCGGGCAAGCCAGCGTCAAGCGAAATGCTTTCGCCAAACGACAACCAGTTGCGCGCCGATGCACCTGTCACCACGCCCGACGAAGCGAACGCTTCCACGCCCGGCAGCCACGGCAGGTCGGCATATCGCAGATGCGCACTCAGCCCCGCGCCGCGTGCAAGCTCCAGCGTGTGACCCAGCAAACCAAAACCGGTGACATCCGTCATCGCATGCACGCCCTTTAGCGCAGCGAGTTCAGTGCCCGGACGATTGAGCTTCGTTGTCGTCGCAATCATCGCTGCGTAGCCCGCTTCATCCAGTTTCTCTTTCTTTAATGCCGCCGATAGCACGCCCACGCCCAGCGGCTTCCCAAGCACGAGCACGTCACCCACCTGCGCCGAAGCATTGCGCTTGACGCGTTGCGGATGCACGATACCAAGCGCAGCGAGCCCGTAAATCGGCTCGACAGAATCGATCGAATGACCACCCGCAACAGGAATACCAGCCAGTGCGCAGATGTCCTCACCGCCGCGCAATATCGTTGCGATCACGTCATGCGGCAAGACGTTGATCGGCATGCCGACCAGCGCCAGCGCGAGAATGGGCTTGCCGCCCATCGCGTAGACGTCGGAGAGCGCATTCGTGGCTGCAATTCGGCCAAAGTCATAAGGATCGTCGACGATCGGCATGAAGAAGTCCGTCGTCGCGACGATCGCCTGTTCGTCGTTCAGGCGATACACCGCTGCGTCATCAGCGGTCTCAGTACCGACCAGCAGATCGGGAAATGCAGGGAACGGCACACTGCGTTTCAGCAGTTCTGACAGCACGCCAGGTGCGATCTTGCAGCCGCATCCGCCGCCATGCGACAGGCTGGTAAGGCGCGGCGCGGCCGCATTCAACGATAAGTCTTGGGTCATGGCGGGTAACGGGTCGGGATGGCAATAATCCGTATTATGGGCAATCCCGCAGACATACGTACAGCAGGCGCGCCACGCATGCTCCGCGTGCGCGCCTCCAGCCCGCGCTGATCAGCCGCGAGGAACAGGGCCAAACGCGGCCCTGAATACCGTCAGGCCCGTTCAAGCACTGCCATTTCCCGCACGATGACAAGGAGCATCGAGAGACTCGCGCCGCCTGTCGCCCGAAGATCGGCCAGCAGCCTCGCGTAGCGTTCCAGCGCAGCCTTGCGCTTCTCGTCCCATGTTTCGACCAGCGACGCCGGCGTGTCGTGCTCAGAAGCGGATGCCAGCGCACTCGTCGTCAGCGCGCGCTTCAGGCGCGCCAGCTCAGCGAGCGCCGCCGCACGCGCCAGCATGTCCCAATGCGTCGGCGTGGGTAACGCCAGCGCGCGTTCGGCGATCCAGCTGTAGTTCAGCCGCGTGCCGAGCGCGAAGTACACACCCGCAACGAGTTCAAGGTTGCGATTGCACGTCGCCGCGACTTCGGCAATGTCAAGCAGTTCCGCTGAAATCCCGCCACTCGCCACATGTAACGCCAGTTCACTATCGACGCCTGCCTCCACCAGTTCGCGCTGACGTTCCGATAACGCCTCCATATCGGCCTGCGGCAAAAGCGTCGGCAATTGCGGCGCAAGCCGTTGCACGGCCTCGCGACACCGGCCAAGCAGATCCGCAACACCGCCGTCGTGCACGGCCCCAAGCTGAAATTGCCGCATAAACCAGAGCGCAGCACGCTCAAGCAGGCGTGTGACTTCGACAAACATGCGTGCCTGCACATCGTCAGCGACATGGTTATCGAGCGCATCGATCTGCCGCCAGACTTCGTTCAGATCGAACACATCGCGTCCCATGACGCACGCCCGCACGATGTCGCCAGGCTTTGCATCGGTCTCCTCCATCAGACGATGCACGAATGCACAACCGACGCGATTCACTAACGCATTCGTCAGATGCGTCGCCAGAATTTCCCGTCTTAGCGGGTGATGCGCCATTGGCGCACTAAAGCGCATCTGCAAAGGCCGCGGAAAATATTCGACCAGCATGTCAGCCACCAGCGGATCTTCCGGCATGTCGGATTCGAGCAGCGCGTCGTACAGCCACATCTTGCTGTACGCGAGCAGCACCGCGCGTTCCGGCGTCGAGAGACCGAGCCTGGCCGTCTGCCGCTCGGTGATTTCCTCGTCGGTGGGCAGAAATTCGATCACGCGGTTGAGCCGTCCAGCCCTTTCCAGCCAGCGCATCAGGCGCACTTCCGTATCGAGCATGTCGACGCCATAACGCCCGGCGATCGATAACGCCTGTGTCTGATAGTAGTTGTCCTGCAGCACCAGCAACCCGACTTCATCGGTCATTTCCGCCAGCAGCGCGTTGCGTTGTTTCTCCGTCATCTCGCCGTCGGCCACCACGAGACCCAGCAGAATCTTGATGTTGACCTCATGATCCGAGCAGTCGACGCCAGCGGAATTGTCGATTGCATCCGTGTTGATGCGGCCGCCGCGTTGCGCGAATTCGATGCGGCCGAGTTGCGTCAGCCCAAGATTGCCGCCTTCCGCGACGACCTTGCAGCGCAGATCGGCACCGTTCACGCGTATCGCGTCGTTCGCACGATCGCCGACCTGCAGATGCGTTTCGCCGCTCGCCTTGACGTAGGTGCCAATGCCGCCGTTATAGAGCAGATCGACCGGCGCCATCAGGATCGCGCGCATCAATTCGTTTGGCGCGAGCGCAGCAGCGTTGATGCCGAGCGCGGCCTGAACAGCCGCCGACAGCGGGATCGTTTTCGCCGTGCGCGGAAACACGCCGCCACCCGGTGAAATCAGCGCGCTGTTGTAATCGGCCCAGCTCGAACGTTCCAGCGCGAACAGACGGCCGCGCTCCGCAAGACTCGTCGCCGGATCCGGCGTGGGATCGAGAAAAATATGGCGATGATCGAAAGCCGCGACGAGGCAGATATGTGGCGACAGCAGCATGCCATTACCGAACACATCGCCTGACATATCGCCTACGCCGACAACCGTGAAATTCATCGTCTGCGTATCGACGCCCATCTCGCGGAAGTGTCGCTTTACCGATTCCCACGCACCGCGCGCGGTGATCGCCATCTTCTTGTGGTCGTAGCCGACCGATCCGCCCGAAGCAAACGCGTCGTCAAGCCAGAAGCCATACTCGCGGGAAATCGCATTGGCGTAGTCGGAAAACGTAGCCGTGCCCTTGTCGGCGGCGACGACAAGATAAGGATCGTCAGGATCGTGGCGCACCACGTCTGGCGGTGGCACAATCGTGCCGCTTGCGAGGTTGTCCGTCACATCGAGCAGCCCGCGCAAAAACGTCTGATAACACGCAACGCCTTCGCGCAGCCACAATTCACGGTCCGAAGGCGGCGGCGGATTCTTCACGACGAAGCCACCCTTCGAGCCGACGGGCACGATCACCACGTTCTTCACCATCTGCGCTTTCATCAGGCCAAGCACTTCCGTGCGGAAATCCTCGCGACGGTCGGACCAGCGCAAACCGCCGCGCGCCACGCGCCCACCGCGCAGATGCACGCCCTCGACACGCGGCGAATACACCCAGATCTCGAACATCGGCTTGGGCTCGGGCAAACCCGGCACCTTTGACGGATCGAACTTGAACGACAGATACGGCTTCGGTTCTCCGTGCCCGTCGTGCCGGTAATAGTTCGTGCGCTGCGTCGCGTTGATGACGCCGAGAAACTGGCGAAGAATCCGGTCCTCATCGAGATTCGGCACCTGATCGAGTGCGGTATCGATCGCCTTCAGCAACTGTTCGCGTCTGGCTTCACGCGTTTCGCCATAGGCGGGATCGAATCGCGCAATGAACAGTTCGACAAAGCGGCGCGCAATATCCGGATTGCCCGTCAACGCGCGTTCGATGTATGCGTCGCTGAAGGTGGATCCAACCTGGCGCAGGTATTTAGCGTACGCCCGCAGGATCGTCACTTCGCGTGCATTGAGCTTCGCACGCAGCACCAGACGGTTGAAGCCATCGTTTTCTATTGCACCTGTCCATACCTGTTCGAACGCGTGTTCGAACAGGTCCTTGACGTGCTCGATGTCGAACTCGACATCGTCTGCGAGTTCAAGGCCAAAATCGTGAATCCATGCGGGCGTCGCATCAGGCGCTTCGATCAGATACGGCCGCTCTTCATCCACACGCACGCCGAGATTTTCGAGCATCGGCAGGCTGCGTGACAAGGCAATCGGCTCGCCGGCCCGATAGACCTTGAAGCGGAACGCACGCGCCCCCGCTTCGATTGGCCGGTACAGGTTCATTGCAAGCCGTCCGGTGCCCTGCAGACGCTCGATCAGATCGATATCGCGCACGGCCGTTCGTGCAGGGTAGTCGTCGCGATAGCCGGCCGGAAAGGAATCCGCGTAATGTTGCAATAACCGGTTGCCCTGCTCTTCGCCAAATGCATCGAGGAGCGCATCGGCGAGATCGTCCTGCCAGCGGCGCGTAACCTGTACGAGTCGTGCTTCGAGTTCGCGGGTATCGACGTCGGGCATCGCGCCCGGCTCGGCACGCACGACAAAATGGATACGCGCGAGTGTCGATTCCGACAGCAAAGGTGTGAACTCGACGCTCGCGCCGTTAAACGCGCCTCGCAGCAGCTGCGCGATGCGTCGGCGCAGATCGGTGTTGTATTTTTCGCGCGGTACGAAGACGAGGCACGACACGAAGCGGTCGAAGCGGTCGCGTCGTATGAAGAGGCGTGTGCGCTGATGCTCCTGCAAACGCAGCACGCCTAGCGCAGCGTCATATAGCGAATCTTCATCGGCCTGAAATAGTTCATCGCGCGGCCATGTTTCAAGCACGGTGACGAGCGACTTCGCCAGATGTCCCTTCGGTAAAAAGCCTGCCCGCCTGACGATATTCGCGCACTTGCGGCGCACGATCGGAATCTCCGAACTCGACACCATATAGGCCGTCGATGTATACAGCCCGATAAAACGCCGCTCGCCGGTCACCTTGCCGTCGGGTCCGAGCAGTTTGACGCCCACGTAGTCGAGATAGCCGGGCCGATGCACGGTCGCACGCGAATTGGCCTTTGTGAGGAAGACGGGCGATGGGCCGCTGATGATCTCGCCTGCCCCAGCGGGCAATGGCGTGACGTCGGCGGTGCCGGGGCGCTGCGTTTCGCGCAGGATGCCAAGCCCGGAGCCCGCTACCGCGCGCAGGCCGAAGCCCGCGCCGTGTGGCACGAGTTCATAATCGCGCTGGCCGAGGAAGGTGAAATGATCGGCTGTCATCCACTCGAGAAACGCACGCGCCTCAGTTGCGTCGGCGCTGGTTTCCTGCGCCTTCATCGCCTTGATTGTCTGACGCGAAATATCGACAATCTTCGGCCAGTCTTCGACCGAGGCGCGTACATCGTGGAGTACCCTCGCGATGTCGTCACGCAGGGCGTCGAGCTTCGCTGCATCGCCGCATCGATCGACTTCGAAGTGGATGAATGACGTTAGCTGCGACTGCGGATCGGCGGCATCGGCTGCGCCTGCACCGACCCGCACGATAGCGCCTTCCCGATCGCGCCAGATGCGAAAGACAGGGTGCACGACGGAATGCAGCGCCAGACCCAGGCGGTTGACGGCCATCGATACTGAATCGACCAGAAACGGCATGTCGTCATTGACGATTTCAATAACCGTATGGTCGGAATGCCAGCCGTGCTGTTCGAGAATCGGGTTATAAACCCGGAGGCGTTCGCTGCCAGGTACGAAGCGCTGCGCCGTCTGCCAATGCGCCATCGCCGCGCCATACAGGTCGGCGATGCTACGACTTTGCATGTCATCAGCATCGACGAAGTCGTAATAATGCAACAGGAACGGTTCGACGATTGCATACGCGGGCTGTGGCAATCTCCCACGTGCGAATTCGGCAATATCGATCAGTAAATGCGCGACCGCTTCTTCGTTCTTCGCCTGCATGATGTCCTCCGCGACGGGTGGCAATCGATAGCAATGCTAGAACCGGATTATGCGCCCTTCGGGTGCAAAAGCGATGACCGGTAACCCCAGATTAATTGCATCGTTGTGTTGTTTATCGCGCATCTCAGGGTTCGCCGCATTAGCGCGATGAGCACGCCTGCGCTAGTCTTTTATGGTCCAGTCGGGCAGTCGTTTTGGGGACGAAAAAATAATCGTTTGATTGCGAAGTACGGCCTTTCTGCCGATACATTCGCGCGCGTGGCCAGGCGCTCATCGATGTCGTGCGATCGCACGCTTCACGGGATCCTGTCCACGCCCAGCGCCGAAAGACCCGCTCTTTCCAGTCTATGGCACTGGCCTGTTGTCGAACCGGGGTGAACCTGTTGCAAGCCAAGTCATGGAGTGACAGCACCATGAAGCGCATGCCATTTCGACACATCAGTACCATTAGCTATGCGGCGATTATCCTCTTCAATGCAGAGGCGGCCGCGCAGTCGCTCGAGGATCAGGCAGCGCAGGCAGCGCGGGCATTGCCAGCTCCGCCTGCATCGCCCGCTACGTCCGCTACGTCCGCTACGTCCGCTTCGCCCGCTACGTCCGCTTCGCCCGCTACGTCCGCTTCGCCCGCTACGTCCGCATTACCCGCTGCGTCCGCATCGCCCGCATCGCCCGCCGACGTCGCCGCATTGCGCGAGGAACTCAATCAGCGCATCAAGGAAATCGATATCCTGAAGCGCAAGCTCGCTGACGAAGAGGCCGGCCTCACGCGGCTGAGCCGGGCACTGGACGCGGGCAAGCTCGAAACCCAGCGCGGTACCGGTGGAACCGATGCTAACGGACTGCCAGTCGGTACGGCAGCGACAGGCGACGCGGCTGTAACAGGCGGTGCAGCAGCGACAGGCGGTGCGACTGCAGCGGCGCAAGCCGTGACTGCAGATCAGGCAGCAGCGGCCGACCAGGCGCAGTCCGGCAACGCCGCGCCCGCACAGAACCAGCCGGTAGGTCAGGCGCCCGTGGTGGACTCGCGCCCGCCTGCCGTCGCACCGATCTTCGACCAGCCTGGCGTGCTTACGCCACGCCATGTGCTCGTGGTCGAACCGTACTTCCAGTTTGCGTATTCGTCGGCGAATCAGCTCTCGCTCGTCGGGTACACGATCATCCCTGCGTTGCTGATCGGGCTCATCAACGTGAGCGAAGTAAAGACGACCACGCTGATAGGCGGCGTAGCCATGCGCTACGGGATCACGAACCGGCTGGAATTTGAGGTCCGCGTCCCGTACGTATATCAGACCAACGATACCGTCGCCCGCCAGATCTTCACCGGCGCGGCGGCGAACAGCGTGATCAACAGCAATGGCAATGGCATCGGCGATGTCGAAATGACGATGCGCTATCAGTTCAATGAGGGCGGCCCCGACAAGTTCTACTATGTCGGCTGGCTGCGCTTCAAGACCGCGACCGGTAAGAGTCCGTTCGACGTGGTGACCGACTGCGTCACGCGGTGTATCGCCAATACGACCGGAACCGGCCTGCCGCTGCAACAGCCGACCGGCTCCGGTTTCCTCGCGATCCAGCCGGGTCTCACCTGGCTCTTCCCGACCGACCCGGTCGTGTTCTTCGGCAACTTCAGCTACCTGCACAGCTTCGGAAAAGACGAGAGTCTCACGCTGATAAACGGTGTGCAGGAGTCCCTCGGCAAGGTTCAGCCGGGCGACATCTGGGGATTCAACATCGGGATGGGCCTTGCGCTGAACGAGAAGGCGTCGGTCAGCATCGGCTATGACATGTCCATCGTGCAACCAACCAGCCAGAACGGTCAGACCGTGACCGGCTCGGTGCGAACCATTCTCGGCACATTGCTGATTGGCTATTCATACCGCCTGACGCCGAAAACCACGCTCAACTTCTCGATCGGCGCCGGTCTGACGCGTGACACGCCAGACGTAACCCTCACGATGCGCGTGCCGATTGCCTTCTGAACGGTCTTCTGGTCCCGAAACCCGCCACCCGCCCGATTTGTCTAGCGGGGACGCACGGCGCTGATGAGCGCGGTGTTCAGCGTCGCGCCGATGTTCATTGACTTGAACGCGGAAAGCGAATTGACGCTCGTATTGATCGTCGTGAGCGCCTGAATCTGCTGGTTGCTCATCGTGTTCTGGATGACTGCTCCGGTCACGCCTGGCAACGCGCCGGGCTGCACGGTATTGTTCAGCCCGTTCTGGACCAGCGCCCCGGTATTGGCATTCGCAAGCATCTGTGCCTGCTGCGGGGTCATCTGGGCGATGTTCGGAATGTTGAAGCTCGTCGACGAGACAAGATTGCCGTTGACGAATGCAGCCCGCGAAATGCCGAACGACACCACCAGACCGGACGGCAGCTCGAAGCCGCCACGCATGCTGTCCAGACGGGACTCGTCGACCGCAACCAGATCGGCAGAAGCCCATGCCGGGTCCGCTTCATCGCGCTTTTGCGCTGCATGTGGCGTGGCCGTCTTGCCGCCGGCTGTCGCTTCGAGCACCTGGCCCGTGCCTGCCAGCGGCGCGTGTTGCGCCGACTGGACGGGCGCGTCCATCTTGACCTTCAGGTTCAGCGCTGCACGATCGAGCAGTCCGCCACTTGATGCCGGCGCAGCAGCGACTTCCGTTGGGCGCGCAACGTTCGGTGCGGCGTGTGCCGGCGGAGGCATGGCAATCATTGCCGGCGCGATCGTCAGGTCTGCCGTACGCGTAACTTGAGGCGAGGCGTGAGATGCCACAGGCGCGACGTCCTTTGCCGGCGCAACCGTCCTGCCTGGCTCGGGGGTGACGACGCTGAGTGTGACACCCGCCGTCACGGGCGCGGGTTCTAGCGTTGATACCGCAGGCACATGCGCCGCATGCACGACATCCGACGATGGTGTACTGTCCGCGGATACAGCTTGCCGTGCCGACTTAGCCGGCGCCTCAGGTACATATGCGGAATCCGGGACAGCGCTCATCACCGGGACGACAACCTTCACCGACACAGTCGGCGCACGCGCGGTAACCGGGACGGCATTCGCCGTCGGGACAACGTTCTGTGCAGATACCGCCGGCAGTTCCTGTACTTGTACTTGCCCGGAGTCAGGCACGGCAACCGCCACCGGAGCAACATCCTGTGCCGACACAGCTGGCACGTCCTGTACATACGCGGGATCCGGCACATCGTTCATCTGCGGAGCAACAGCCTGCGTCGACACAGCCGGCACTTCCGCTACATGCGCGGAATCCGGTACATCACCCGTCACCCGGGCAACGTCCTGCTCCTGCATCGACACAGCCTGCACTTCCGGTACACGCGTGGAATCCGGTACATCGCTCATCGCCAGAGCGACATCCTGCGTCGACGTCGACACAGCGGGTACTTCTGGCACACGCGCGGAATCCGAAACGGCACTTGTCACCGGAGCTACGTCCAGTGTCGACAGAACCGCTGTACGCGCTGCATAGACAACCTCGGGCGCAGTACCTTCCTGCGCAACCGGTGCTGCACTCGGCACCGGAGCACCACTTGCGTCCTGCGCCTGCGCCCCATCTCGCGCATCGTCCGGCGTCACTGACGCAGTATCCTGCACTACGTCATCGGTCATATGCAAAGCGGCATCCAGCGCCGGATCGCGCATCGGTACAATCCGCCCGGTCGCGACGCCCGGCGATTCGTTGCCTGCTGCGTTGGCACCCAGAGACGACATGGCACCGCATACCATCGTTACGATGGTGGCGAGCTTTAGATGTTCGGGTCTCATCATCGCTCTCAGAATTCACCTGGGCCGAGTTTCGGAATTACCACACTGAACAGACCTTCGCGCGGAATGCCCGTATAGAGCGGTGCATCCGGCGCAACATGCCAGTCACTTGCATCGTTGAACTTCGCCTGTTCATGCCGGTTGTGAATCACGAACAGTACGCGGTCCTGCCACTTCTCCTCGAAACTCTCCCGCGACATGGCGCGCGTGCCGGTAGCCGGATCGCCGACCAGGACCCGCCCGTTCCGTACGCCCTTGACGACGACGAAGTGGTGATAGCCGTGTTCGATGATCAGCACGATCGCAGGCGTTTGGGTCTGCTCGAGCTTGTCCAGCGGAACCTCATAGCCATCCGCCTCGAAGCCGCGCGCGACCAGAAAATTGCGGATGTCGAGCAGAGAGAATCCTTCCCTTCTAATCTTCTCCTGGTCGCCGCGCTCGAACATTTCCGTGAAGGCCTGCTGCTCGTTGACCGGGAAATCGTATTGATAGGTCAACAGCGTGGCCAACGCGGCCGAGCCGCAACTGAAGTCGAATTGCTGCCTGATGGTCCGCTTGTAGCGAGCTTCCTTCAGGCTCGTTACGTGCATCGCATAGTAGCCGCCAGAAGGATCGGCGATATTGATCGGATCGGCGAGCGCAGTCGACGCCCAAACCCCGCAGGCGAGCGCGACGCACACTGCGAAGGGTTTCATCGCTCATTCCCCGAAGCGCACGTTCAGCACGGTCGCATTCTGGATCAGCACGTTAGCGCCGGTATTCTGGATCACTGACGACAATCCGTTTGCGCCCGCGAACGATCCCTGCGTAATCGCGTTCGATCCTGTCGAGACCTTGTAGGCCGTGTTATCCGAGACGGAACCGTTCAAGGTGTTCTTGCCGACCTGGACATCTCCGCCCCGCCGCTCGGCGAGCTGGTCGTTACTCATTGCAACCCCGAAGCTCACGTCGCCCGACGGCTGTCCGGCGGTTACGGGTGTCGCAGGTGCCAGGGGTATCGCTGCGTCGACCGCCACGGCGGGTGACCCAGCTAAAGCGACAGGTGAAGCGACCGTCGCGCCGGTTTGCACCTGCGCGGGTGGCGATTGTGACTCAGCGGCAGCCGCCTGAACGATCAGGCCAGGCAGCGCAAACGCGAAAGGCAATACCAGCTGCGCAAACCGTTTTTGCGCTTGCATGGTTGTCTCCTTGGCCTCTGCCCCGGTTCACGGAGCCGGTACAGAAAGCTCGATACCTGCGGTCTTCGTCACGCGATGTTGCGACCGTTCCGGGCGCCTCGTCCGCATGACGACGGAGCGATTGCCGTAAGGCGCAACTGCACGCCTTACGGCAAACCGCACGACTTACTGCTTCAAGCTGGCCGTTCTGTCTAGTGTCCGACAGTCAGGTTAGCCTGCACCGTGACAGCCTGCTGCACAAACGCTGCCGCACCGCTGTTCTGGTTGGCAACGAAGATGCCTGCTGCAGCCGCGCCGGTGCTCGTCATGTTGTTGGACATGTCGAACGTACCTGCACTGACGCTGATGGCTCCGCCTGCACCGCCGGCCGCACCTGCACCACCGGTACCAGCACCGCCATTACCTGCCGTGGCCGTTGCTGCGCCACCTGCGGCACCTGCTCCACCGGCGCCGCCAGTGCCAGCACCACCATTACCAGCCGTCGACGTTACCGTACCGCCAGCACCTGCCGTCGATGCCGCTGCACCGCCCGAACCTCCCGTCGACGTTGCTGCGCCGCCAGCACCTGCCGTCGCCGTGCCTGCTGCACCCGTGCCAGTGCCTGCGCCACCCGTGCCGGTGCCTGCGCCGCCTGTGCCGGTACCTGCCCCGGCGGTAGCCGTTGCCGCACCTGCTGTGGCTGCGCCGCCCGTACCCGTACCCGTGCCCGTACCGGTGCCCGTGCCCGTGCCCGTGCCAGACGTTGCCGTCGCCGTGCCGCCACCGCCGCCAGCCTTGGCCTTGGCCGAGCCTGCGTCGCCCGAACCATAGCCGAGGCCCTTGCCGTAGCCAGAACCATCGCCGCCTACGCCAACCGATGCGGACAGTGCACCGCCGCCTTTGCCGGTAGCATCGCCGCCGGATACTTTAGCGTCTCCGCCAGATCCTTTGCCGTCACCACCTGCTGCATAGGCACTGCCGCCCTTGCCAGCATCAGCAGAGGACTTCGCACCGTTACCGCCTTCGGCTGAGGACTTGCCGCCGTTGGCGCCCGCGGCCCGGGCGTTGCCACCGTCGCCGCCCACGCCCTTCGCGCCGCTACCGCCCTTGCCGCCGTCGCCGCCAGCTGCCAGCGCACTGCCGCCCTTGGCGCCGATGCCCTTGCCGCCGCTACCGCCTTTACCGCCACTCGCGTCGCCCCAGTTACCCGCCGTATTGCCGATACCGTAGACGGCTACCTTGCTCACATAGCCTGACAGGTTGCTGGCCGCGACTACCTTGGTGGAATTCCAGGAGTCCTGTGCCACCTTGCCGCTTATTTCATTCGCGTTGCTTCCAGTCGTAGCGGTCTGGGTCGAAGTTGCGGCTGCGGAGATGCTGTCCGTGCCATTGCCCTCGTTTTGACACGCTTTATCGCCACTACATGGATTTGCCATCGCGTACCCACTGAAGCCCAAAGCAAGGGCCGCAGCGGTCGCCATTAAAGTCTTGCGCATGGAATCCTCCTGATGTTGATTCGGGGGTGGTCGGCTTGGCGAAGTTCACCAATCCGCGGACCCTAGACGCATAGGGGATGCCATGCGCGTAAGTAATTGAAAACAAAGAGGAAGAAATATTTTCCATAATACGGAATAATTTTCCTCGGGTTTTCACCTACTTTTTATGTTACGGAATTGAAACGCATGTCGCGAGCCACCAGGCGTGCCTCGCTTTTGTGCAATCGCACAATTCTTTATTTTTCAAATACTTACGATGTATTTTTGGTGTAAAACAACGAAAACAAAAAACGTTTCTCTTCTGTCGGGCGAAATCGGCTTACCGTGATTCGCTCCAGCCCCAGACGTCCCATATTTTGAGGCGCGCGCCTTATCTGGCTTGGTTTCGAGCGATCACTCCCGCTCTGTAAAGCGTCATGACGGGGGGACGGAGCCGAAGGCAAAACGTATCTTTTGACGTTAAAAAGTATTGCGCGGACTTCTTAAATAACCTCGAGTCACTCATTTGCGGGACGGGTAAACCCGTCTGCATCACACGAATGAAATGCGGTTTAGTTCGCACTGCAACATAGTTTTTTGCATCCGCTTAGGTGACCCGTAAATGGTCACAAAAGATCGCCAATGTGAAGACTTCGTGACGCTTGCGTGACAGGTTGAAAAGCGTTCATCCGGTCATTCAGCGGTGGTGGAACGCGCATGATCCGATGGGTTCGCGAGCCACGCGGAAGCGCTTTCACAGACCCATGCCGGATCGTCATGCGGCAGATCGTGACCGGCCCATTGATGCTGAAGATGGCGCGCATGCCAGGCGCTCGCGAGTTGCGCTGAGCACACGGGATTCACGAGGTGGTCATTCTCAGACGAAAGGATCAGCACGGGGCACGACGGGACCGTGGATCCCGCATTGAATTGCGCTGCAGCAAAAAGCTGACGCAATGCGTTCATCCTGCTTACCGGCGCGCTTTCACGAATCGCGCGCCACGCGGTCAGATCATCCGCGAAGTTGCGACGGTTACTGCAGGTCAGCGAGTGGATAAGCGATTCCGCTTCATCCGACCGGCGCCAGTTCAACGCAACCCGCAACAGGTCCGGCCACGCTTCCGGACGCAGCCGTTCACGCGCGCCGCTGAACGGACGCATGCTTGTATTGATCAGGACAATTCGTTCGATATCCTTCGGATGTCGCTGCGCCCACGATGTCGCCACCATGCCGCCAAGCGACATTGCAAGCAGACGGTACGGACCCGGCACGCCGCTTTGCAGTGCTGCAAGACGCGCGAAACCCACCATGTCCGCAACGTCCAGCGGCGCGCGCAACCCCGCGTAAGCACCGTTGCCCGGCAGATCGAGCGCAAGCACATCGTCCGCATCGGTTGCTGCGCGCAGCAGTTCCGGCAGCGGCCCCCAGTGACGCGACTCGCGTGTCAATCCACGTAGCAGGATCCACGTGCTCATGTGCCGCCCTTCCCGTACCAGTGACTGATTGCCTCCTGCTGCAACTGCTGTCGACGATTACCTTGCGGCAGCCAGCGTTGCGACGAGAACGCGGCGCGCGTCAGGAACTCGAGCAGGTTCGCGTGCCGGCGCAACACGCGCGCGGTGCGATGCGCCTTCACGGGATTGAACATGCCCTGCCGAGAAAACAGTTGCAACGGATTTTTCTTGATCCATAGCCACGAGCCAAGCTCAAGTGTCATCGGTAACATGACGTTCGGCGCAGGCGTGCGATCGTATGCGCAATCCCACAGGTCGCCGTGCAGCAGGTATTGATGGCTTTGCGGCTCGAACGTGTAGCCATGATGGGGATGCGCGCGCTCGAACATCGTCTTGAGCGCGAACATTTCCGGCAGATGCTGCATCAGCTTACGCGTGCGGGCATACGGAAACCAGATGCTGTCGCCCCAACCATAGCCCGAATGGCAATCGAGCGCGAAGCTGAGGGGACGCGTCGCGAGCTGGCTTTCGACGACCTGCAACAGCGCCATCGCTTCCGGTTCCATCGGCGCGCCGCGACTGCCGCGATACCAGGGCAACCACGCGCCGAGACGCTGGCCGCCCGCGAGAAACGGCACCCGTTCGTCGGCGTCCTGCGGCGCGTTGCGCATCAGGTCGACACCGTTCGGATTGGCCCGCGTCGCGGCCCACATGCCGCCGGGATTGATGATCGGCATGAAGACCAGGCGAATGGACTGCAGTTGCCGTACGAGCAGTTCATCCCACTCGAGCCGGCCAAGCAGCGCGCGCATATAGTCGAGCACGAGTTGCGTGCCGATGCGCTCGAGGCCGTGAATGCCGCCGAAGAAACCGATGGCCGGTGCCTGCGGATCGGTCGAGCCGATGCTGGCCGTGTGCACCGCGAACACGCGTCCACGCACGCGCGTTTCGCAGACCGTGTTGATTTCGAAGCTCGCACTGCCGTCATCGAGGATCGACTTGAGGTCCTCGTATTCCGCAAAGCTGTCGGCCAGGAAGCTGAGTGGTTGCATGGCGACGCCAGATTACATTCGAACGTTATTGGGGACGGCACGCGCTGATCCGCCAATATATCGCGTCTGCGGGCAATGCAGCATGACAACGTGCGTTTCGGCGCGACGTGTCATGCCGGCGTCACAGCACGGTTCGTGCCTTTGCTGGCAACGGCTTCCGCTTTCGCCTGATGAAAGATTCTGATAGAAAGGCATGTTCGCCGGCCTGCCCGCCGCGGATACCCTCTTTGAACAATCACATGCTCGCGGTGAACGCCGCCTTCTTCGTCCAGGTTCCTGATGGAAACGTTCGTCGTGTTGCTGGTTTTGATATCCGCGTTATTGCACGCGACCTGGAACGCGTTTCTGCATCTCTCTGAAGACCGCATCTGGCTGCTCGGCATGATGGCGATTCCATACGTGATCGTCAGCGCGATCGGCGTCTGCCTGCTGCCGTTGCCGGCGCCCGGCGCGTGGCCCTACATCATCGCTTCAGTCGTACTCGAATCCGGTTATTGCCTTGCGTTGATCCGCGCCTATCGCAGCGGCGACTTCGGCCAGATCTATCCAATCGCCCGCGGCCTGTCGCCGATGCTGGTCTTTGTCGGTGCGCTCGTGTTCGCACACGAAGCGCTCAAGCCGCTGGCCGCGATCGGCGTCGCGCTCGTATCGCTTGGCATCGTCTCGCTCGCGTTTCGCCGCAACATGCGTTTTTCCGGCGAGAGCGTGCCGTTCGCGCTGCTGACCGGCTTCTTTATCGCGACGTATTCGGTCGTCGACGGCATCGGCGCGCGCGTGGCGGGGAACGGGCTCAGCTACATCATGTGGGTCTATCTGATCTGGAACGTGCCGCAGTTTCTGCTGGTCTGGAAATGGCGCGGTGGCGCGAAAGGCCTCTTCATCGGTCGTGAAAAGGTCTTCAAGGGCGTGCTCTCCGGTGTGATTGCGCTGACCGCGTACTGCTTCATCATCGAAGCGTACCGTTATCTGCCGATCGCGATGGTTTCCGCGCTGCGTGAACTCAGTTCGATTTTCGCTGTGTTGATCGGCTGGCTCGTGATGCGCGAAAAGCTCACGACGCGACGCATCGTTGCGTGTCTGCTCGTCACGCTCGGCGCGGTGCTGATCCGGATTTAAGGGCGTACCAGCGTGGGCATACCGGCGAGGGCTTACCGCCGTGCGCCTGCAGGCCCGCGCGCCGGAAGCTACACGAACTGCACGAGCGTCGAATCGATCGCGTCGGCGAGCGTATCGAACGCGGGCGCGATCTCTTCGTCAGGCACGCACGCGTAACCGATCAGAAGGCCGGAAGGCGCGCTCGCCGGCTCGGCGTAATACCCGGACAACGGCCGCACGATGATGTTGCGCTCCAGCGCCGCCTTTGCCACCGCGCGATCGTCGGCGTCTTCGGGCAACTGCATCACGAGATGCAAACCCGCGTCGCCGCCGACAGCGGGGAATTCCTCGCCATAACGTCGCGAAGCGGCGTCGAGCAATGCCTGACGGCGCTGCCCGTACAGCGTGCGCATCCTGCGGATATGCGACGTAAAATGCCCTTCAGCGATGAATTCAGCCAGCATCGCCTGCTGCAGCAGCTGGCCTTCGCGGTACAGCTCCGCGCTCGCCGTCGCGAAACTCTCGGCCAGCGCTTCCGGAACGACCAGATAACCGATGCGCAGCCCAGGAAACAGCGTCTTGCCGAAGCTGCCGACGTAAATCACCTGCCCTGCCGTATCGAGTCCCTGAAGCGACGCAAGCGGCCGGCTGCCGTAGCGAAATTCGCTGTCGTAGTCGTCTTCGATGATCCAGCATTGGTGCTGGCGCGCATATTCGAGCAGCATCCGGCGCCGCGCGAGACTCATCACCATCCCAAGCGGATACTGATGCGACGGCGTGACGAGCATCAGCTTCGGCGGATGCGCGAGATCGTCGGGAGACGGGTTGATGCCCTCTTCGTCGACCGCGATCGGGCGCGATTGCAGACCCGAAACGTGCAACACGCTGCGCACGCCCCAGTAGCAGGGATCCTCCGTCCAGATCACGTCGCCCGGGTCGGAAAGCAGACGCACCGCCAGGTCGACCGACTGATGAATGCCGGTCGTGATCACGATCTGCTCCGGCGTGCAGCGCACGGAGCGCGACGTCCGCAGATAGTCGGCCAGAGCATGACGCAGCAACGGCAAGCCGCCGCCAGGCGCATACGTCAGCAGGTCGGGCCGCAGCCGGCGCCAGTACTTGTTATGCAAACGGCTCCAGACGCGCGCCGGAAAACGGGTCACGTCCGGCACGCCCGGCATGAACGCGCCCCACTGGCGCTTCGACACGCCCGCGCCCGACACGAGCCGGGCACCTCGCGTAGATAAAGCCCGCGCGGCGGGCAGCGGCATGGAATCAGAAGACGGCGTGGCCGGCGCAGCGTCCGGCACCGCGACTTCGGGCGCGCCGACGATCTCGTCAGGCGCGCTATCCGCGACAAACGTGCCGCGCCCGGTCGCCGACGTCACATACCCCTCGAGCGCGAGCTGCTCATACACCTGCGTCACCGTATTGCGCGCGATGCCGAGTTCCGCAGCCAGCAGGCGCGACGACGGCACCTTGGTGCCAGCCGGCAGTTCCCGCGACAGGATCGCCTGCTGGAGCAGCCGGTGCAGTTGCCGGTAGACCGGTTGACCGTTGCCACGGTCGAGCCGCTGGGCCAGCCAGTCGGATAGAACGCTCGCACGCATGATTGGCTCCTGTATTTTTATTGAAATGGCTCTGAAGTTTAGAGCCAAACCTGATTATAGTCACAGCATGCGATGCAAAGGGGCGGCGCCCGCCGTTTTCCACCTGTTCCCGATAACCGGATGTGAAGGAGATGACCATGGCCGACAACAAAAACGCAGGACTTCAGGCCCGCAAGGACGCCGCTACGCCGCGCGGCGTAGGTGTCATGTGCGATTTCTACGCTGAGCGCGCCGAAAACGCCGAGCTGTGGGATATCGAAGGCCGCCGCTTCATCGACTTTGCCGCTGGCATTGCCGTCACGAACACGGGCCATCGTCATCCGAAGATCGTTGCGGCGATCCGCGAGCAGCTTGAACATTTCACGCACACCGCGTATCAGATCGTGCCGTACGCGTCGTACGTCGAGCTCGCCGAAAAGATCAACGCCCGCGCGCCTGGTGATTACCCGAAGAAAACCGCATTCTTTACGACCGGTGCAGAAGCCGTCGAAAACGCCATCAAGATTGCGCGTGCGGCGACCGGCCGTCCGGGCGTCATCGCGTTCACGGGTGGCTTTCATGGCCGCACGCTGATGGGTATGGCGCTGACCGGCAAGGTCGCGCCGTACAAGATCGGCTTCGGACCGTTCCCGTCGGACGTCTTCCACGCACCGTTCCCGAATCCGCTGCACGGAGTCACAACCGCCGATTCGCTGCGGGCTATCGAGCATCTGTTCAAGGCCGATATCGATCCGAAGCGCGTCGCGGCGATCATTTTCGAACCGGTGCAGGGCGAAGGCGGCTTCTATGCCGCGCCGGCTGAGTTCGTGCGCGCGTTGCGCAAGCTGTGCACGCAGCACGGCATCCTGCTGATCGCCGACGAAGTGCAAACCGGCTTCGCACGTACCGGCAAGCTGTTCGCGATGCATCACCACGACGTCGTGCCCGATCTGATGACGATCGCGAAGAGCCTCGCTGGCGGCATGCCGCTGTCGGGTGTGGTCGGTCGCGCCGACATCATGGACGCGCCTGCGCCGGGCGGTCTGGGTGGCACGTATGCAGGCAATCCGCTGGCACTCGCCGCAGCGCACGCCGTGCTCGACATCATCGATGAAGAAAATCTGTGCGACCGCGCCACTGTGCTGGGCGATCGCCTGAAGGCAAAGCTCATCGCGCTGCAAGGTGAAGTACCGCAGATCGCCGATGTGCGCGGTCCCGGCGGCATGGTCGCGGTCGAGTTCTTCAAGGCCGGCACGCGTGAGCCGGATGCCGATTTCGCGAAGCGCGTGCAGACGCGCGCGCTCGAACGCGGTTTGCTGCTGCTCACGTGCGGCGTGTATTCGAACGTGATTCGCTTCCTGTTCCCGCTCACGATTCAGGACGCCGTGTTCGACGAAGCACTGGCGATTCTCGAAGGCGTGTTGAAGGAAACGGTCGGCATTGCCGCGTAATCCGCGATTTTCCCAGACAGGCACGGGCGAAAACACATGACGAACAAGGCATTTGAAAACCTGAAGGATCCGACGCTGCTGCGCACGGAAGCCTTCATCGCAGGCAGCTGGCAACAGGCGGATGACGATAGGACGTTCGACGTCGTCAACCCGGCGACGGGCGAGCGCATCGCAAAAGTGCCGCGCATGGGCACGCAGGAAACGCGTCGCGCGATCGAGGCGGCGAATACGGCGTGGCCCGCATGGCGCGCGAAAACGGGCAAGGAGCGTGCTGCAATTCTGCGCAAGTGGTACGAGCTGATGCTCGCGAACGCCGACGATCTCGCGCTGATCCTGACCACCGAGCAAGGCAAGCCGCTTGCCGAAGCCAAAGGCGAGATCGCTTACGCGGCATCGTTCCTCGAATGGTTCGGCGAAGAAGCGAAGCGCATCAACGGCGACACGATTCCGACGCCGGCGGCCGACAAACGCATCGTCGTGACGAAGGAACCGATCGGCGTGTGCGCCGCGATCACGCCGTGGAATTTCCCGGCTGCAATGATCACGCGTAAGGTTGGCCCGGCGCTCGCCGCCGGCTGTCCGATCATCGTGAAGCCGGCCGAAGCCACGCCGCTGTCGGCCTTCGCGCTTGCCGTGCTCGCGGAACGCGCTGGCGTCCCTGCGGGCATCTTCAGCGTGCTGACGGGTGATCCGAAAGCCATCGGCGCCGAGATGACCGGCAACCCGATCGTGCGCAAGCTCTCGTTCACGGGTTCGACACCGGTTGGGCGTCTGTTGATGGCGCAGTGCGCGCCGACGGTGAAGAAGGTCTCGCTCGAACTCGGCGGCAACGCGCCGTTCATCGTGTTCGACGATGCCGATCTCGATGCGGCTGTTGCAGGCGCGATCGCGTCGAAGTATCGCAACAGCGGACAGACGTGCGTGTGCACGAATCGCTTCTACGTGCATGACCGCGTTTATGACGCGTTTGCGGCGAAACTGCGCGATGCGGTTGCGGGCCTGAAGGTCGGCATCGGCACCGACGCAGGCGTGACGCAGGGACCGCTGATCAACGAAGCGGCAGTGCTCAAGGTCGAGTCGCATATCGAAGATGCGCTCGCTAAAGGCGCACGCATCGTCACTGGCGGCAAACGGCACGCGCTGGGTCATGGCTTCTTCGAACCGACGATTCTCGCCGACGTCACACCCGCGATGAAAGTCGCGCGCGACGAAACGTTCGGTCCGCTGGCACCGCTGTTCCGTTTCTCATCAGACGAAGAAGTGATCCGCCTTGCGAACGACACCGAGTTCGGTCTTGCGGCGTATTTCTTCAGCCGCGATATCGGCCGCGTGTGGCGCGTCGCTGAAGCGCTCGAATACGGCATGGTCGGTATCAACACCGGACTGATTTCGAACGAAGTCGCGCCGTTTGGTGGCGTCAAGCAGTCGGGGCTGGGGCGTGAAGGCTCGCACTACGGCGTCGACGATTACGTCGTCATCAAGTACATGTGTATTGGCGGCATTTAAGTCAGACGTTGAAGTTGAACCGCGCATGCATGACACACATGCATGCGCGGTTTAAACGCTCATTCACCCAGGCCGGAAACCTGGTCGGCGTGATACGACGATCGTACCAGCGGCCCTGCGACTACCTCGCGAAATCCCAGCTTCATGCCCGCCTCGCGCAATACGTCGAACGTGTCCGGCGGCATATAGCGTCGCACGGGCATATGAAACCGCGACGGCGCAAGATACTGCCCGATCGTCAGAATATCGACGCCATGCGCGCGAATATCCTGCATGGTGCGCAGCAGTTCGTCATCGGTTTCGCCGAGACCGGCCATCAATCCGGACTTCGTGATCACAGACGGATTCGCCCGTTTCACACGCGCCAGCAGTTCGAGCGATCCATCATAATCCGCGCCCGCGCGTGCTGCGCGATACAACGACGGCACAGTTTCGATGTTGTGGTTGAACACATCCGGCCATACCGCTTCGAACGCGGCCAGTGCCCGATCGATTCGCCCGCGAAAATCCGGCGTCAGCACTTCAACGCGGATTCCCGGCATGCGCTCACGAATCAGCGTAATGCAGCGCGCGAAATGTGCCGCACCGCCATCGCGCAGATCGTCACGATCCACTGAAGTAATCACGACGTAGCGCAAGCCAAGCGCCGCAACGACATCGGCAAGACGCTCAGGCTCGTTCGGATCGAGCGCCTCGGGCCGCCCATGTGCCACGTCACAGAACGCACAGCGACGCGTACAGATCCCTCCCATGATCATGAACGTTGCCGTGCGCTGCGCGAAACACTCGCCGATGTTCGGGCACATCGCCTCCTCGCACACCGAATGCAGACGATGCTCGCGCAAGACCGTCGCCATACTCGCGACGGTTTCGCTCATCATCGGCTTTGCGTGCAGCCATGGGGGTTTCTGCAAGGCCCTGTTCGCACCTTCGGTGACGGGCACGATCTTCACGGGGATGCGGGCCAGCTTCTCGCGGCTACGCAACCCGTGTTGACCGAGCGCCGTCGTGCTCTGATTCGGGAGCGCGGCGCTCATCGTCATGACCCGAAGAAGTCGTTGAGCAGGCGGTTCACTTCCGAGGCGGCTTCCATCTGCACCATATGCCCCTTCCCCGCGATGATGTGGACGTGCGTGGTCGCGGGCAACCCTTCTGCGTGACGCGCAGGAATGATCTGATCTTCGCTGCCCCAGATCACGAGCGTGCGCGGCGCAAGTTTCTCCAGCTGGTCGCGATAGTTCCGTTGCTGCACGCCGCCTTCAAACGCCGACGCCGAAATCTTCTGCAGCGCATCGCCGACACCCTCAAGCCGCTTGTACTTGACGATATCTTCCACGAGCTGGCGCGTGACCAGCGATCCGTCCGCGAACAGCTTCGTCAGATGTGGCTTCAGCGTGTTGCGGCTGTTGCCCGCAGCAAAGCCTTCGATGTATTCGCGGTTGATCTCTTCACCGAGTCCCGCGCCGCTTATCAACGCAAGCGAAGCGACACGCTGTGGCGCGCGCGCCGCGACGGTCATGGCGATGAGTGCGCCCATCGAATGTCCGACGAGATGCGCCCGCTCGATCTTACGATCGTCGAGAAATGCGATGACGCTGTCGGCCAGTTCGTCTGCGCTGCCGGTGTCGATCGTCTTGCCCGACTCGCCGTGACCCGGCAGATCGAGCGCCCACACCGCGCGATGTGCGGCGAGATCCGCGTGATTGAAGAGCCAGTTGTTCAGATCGCCACCAAAGCCGTGAATCAGCACCACGGGCGTGCCACCGTCGCCGAGCTTCAGGTAACGCACCGTACGTCCGCCGATCTGCGCTTTCTCCGGCTGCGGACCCGATTCGCCGTCCGCGGCCGTCGGCGGTACGAAGTCGCGCTGGAACGCTTCGACTGCGGCATCGATGTCGCTGTCGGGCGTTTCCACGTCGGCTACGACGCCAAGCAGCGCGCCGATCGGCAGCGTTTCGCCTTCCTGCGCGACCTGACGGCGCAACGTGCCGTTGAACGCGCATTCCACGCCCGACGAAATCTTGTCGGTCTCCACGTCGAGCACTTCGTCGCCTTTACCGACCTTGTCGCCAACCGACTTCAACCAGCCGTTGACCTGTCCCTGCTCCATCGACAGGCCCCACTTGGGCATCGTAATCATGTGAATCGGCATTGCTCAGCTCCTTACTTTGCGCACAGCGGCGGCGATCTGGTCCGGCGAAGGGATATACATGTCTTCGAGCACGCCCGAAAACGGCACCGGCGTATGGGGTGCAGTCACGAGTTCGATCGGCGCCTTCAGTGAATGAAACGCACGCTCGGCAATGAGCGCGGAAATATCGGTCGCCATCGAGCAGCGCCGATTCGCTTCGTCCACGACGACCACGCGGCCTGTGCGTTCAGCGCTTTCGAGAATCGTGTCCTCATCCAGCGGTGACGTCGTGCGCAGATCGATCACGTCGACCTGAATGCCTTCTTTTGCGAGTTTTTCTGCGGCGTCCGTTGCGTAATGCACCATGCGGCCGTAGGTCACGATGGTTGCGTCATCACCTTCACGCACGACGTTCGCTTCGCCGAAAGGAATGGCATACGACTCTTCGGGTACATCGCCTTCACGGGTGTACAGCAGCTTGTGCTCGCAGAAAATGACCGGATCGTTATCGCGGATTGCCTGAATCAGCAGACCTTTCGCGTCGTACGGTGTCGACGGGCACACCACCTTGAGCCCAGGAATATGCGTGAACAGCGACGTCAACATCTGCGAATGCTGTGCCGCCGCGCGCAAACCCGCACCCTGCATCGCGCGTATAACAACAGGCGTCACCGCTTTGCCGCCGAACATATAGCGGAATTTCGCGGCCTGATTGAAGATCTGGTCGAAGCACACGCCCATGAAATCGATAAACATCAGTTCGGCCACGGGCCGTAACCCGCACGCCGCCGCGCCCACGGCCGCGCCGATATAACCGCCCTCCGAAAGCGGCGTATCGAGCACGCGCCCCGGATACTTGTGATAAAGCCCTTTGGTGACGCCGAGTACGCCGCCCCACGCATCCTGTTCGCCGGGCGAGCCGGCGCCGCCGGCGTTGTCTTCGCCCATCACGATGACGCTGTCGTCGCGCGCCATCTCCTGGCTCAAGGCTTCATTGATCGCCTGAGAAAATGTGATCTTCCGTGCCATGTCTGTCTCCTGTCGACCAGCGTTGACGCTTTAGCGTCTTACTCTGGTCCCATGCAAGATGGTTGCTGATTCGATCGGGTTCGTCCCGCACTGCAACGCGACGGTGTTACGGATACGACACGTAGACGTCGGTCAGCAGATCTTCCGCCGTGGGCATCGGCGCGGCCTTAGCCTCGCTGACGGCTGCGTCGATCAGCGTCTTGACCTTGGCGTCGACGCCACGCAGGTCGTCTCGCGTCACCATTTCCGCACGCAGGACGCGCTCTTCGAAACGCTTGAGGCAATCCTTCTCGTCACGCAGCTTCTGCACTTCGCCTGGTGCGCGATAAGTCTGCGCATCGCCTTCGAAATGCCCGAAATAGCGGGAGAATTTCACCTCGACCAGGGTCGGCCCGCCACCGCCACGTGCGCGTTCGATCGCTTCACCCAGCGCTTCGTGCACCGCGAAGAAATCGAAGCCATCGACAATCACGCCTGGCATGCCGAAGCCGCTCGCGCGATCGGCGATGTTGTCGGTGGCCACCGAATACGTCGATGACGTTGCTTCTGCATAGCCATTGTTTTCGGCAACGAAAATCACAGGCAGCCGCCACACCGAAGCGAGATTCATCGATTCGAAAATCACACCCTGATTCGACGCGCCGTCACCGAAGAAACACACGCCCACGCCGCCGGTCTTCTTCTGCTTCGCAGCAAGCGCCGCGCCGCACACGAGCGGCCCACCCGCGCCGACGATGCCGTTAGCGCCGAGCATGCCCTTCGACAGATC
Source organism: Paraburkholderia sp. GAS334 (assembly GCF_050436625.1). Taxonomy (NCBI): domain Bacteria; kingdom Pseudomonadati; phylum Pseudomonadota; class Betaproteobacteria; order Burkholderiales; family Burkholderiaceae; genus Paraburkholderia; species Paraburkholderia sp. GAS334. The sequence goes on from NZ_JBNDMO010000014.1 coordinate 25,620, forward strand.
GGCGATATGCATCGAACCGCCTTTGCCGTGGCACACGCCCGTCCTGCGGCCATAAATCTCGGCCATCATGCCGCGCACGTCGACGCCCTTCGCGATGCAATGACCGTGTCCGCGATGAGTCGTTGCGACGTAATCGGCATCGTTGAGATGCAGCATCGTGCCGACTGCCGACGCCTCTTCGCCGGCATACAGGTGCACGAAACCCGGGATTTCTCCTGTCGCGAACTCGACGTGCAGACGTTCCTCGAATTCGCGGATCGTGCGCATCATTCGATACGCCTCCAGCAGTTCGTCCTTGCCCAACTGTGCTGAAACAGACATGGTGCGTCTCCTTGATTGATTTCACTGCCTGCTGCAATGAGCGCCGGACGAATGCAACCTGCTTCGTCCGGCGCCGACTCCTACAAACCGTCCTGCACTGCCACTTCACGTATCAGTTGCCGCGACGCCGAATAACGCAGCACACGTTCGACGTCGACCGTCAGCGGCCCTCTCCAGTCAAGCGACACTTCGTAACGGTCACCGCGTTCCAGTTCGATCTCGCGCTCGCCATCGAACGCCAGCGTTCCGTGTTCAGTGTGAAGCGGCGTCCATGCACCCACTTCGAGGCGCTCGCAGGTGCGCATCGTCACCTGATCCACGCGTCCCGGCGCAATCGGCGCGAAGATCGGCATGCCCGATTCGCCGGCACGTGCAAAGGTCAGATGCAATCCGTGCGACGCGGCGCGATCGACCGGTGCCCACGCACCGCCAATCGACGACAGGCCGATGCCGTCCGGCGCGGCGAACGTCAGAAAGAGGGTTTCGATGTCCGCGGGTTCCGAGACCGCGCGTGCGCCGACAAAGCGCTGACGACTCACACAGACATCGACGAGCGCGATCTCTTCGCGTCCACGATTCGGACCTTCGACACAACGCACGAGAAGCCGCTTGTTACGCACCAGCGCGACATCTGGCGGCACGGCGCGCGATGCGACGAGTGCGCCAGCAAGACCCGCGACCGTCGCTTCACGCAGATCCGGAAACGCGTTGTTGGTGCCGGTTGAAAGCGTCAACAACGGCACGTCGCCGCAATGCGCAGCGGCCGCGCGATGCGTGCCGTCACCACCAAGCACCGCAATGAGGCCGACGCCTTCGCCAACCATATGCGCCACGCCAGCGTGCGTATCGGCAACGCTGTCCGTGAATGGCAACGCGAGAAATTCGACCTCGGGCCAGCGCTGACGTGGGGCGATCGCTTTGTGCGTTTCGATCGCGCGCAGCAGGAGCGCCGAAACGCCCGTCTTGTCGCGCAGTGTGAGCACGCGTTCGACGCCAAGCGCACCGAGACCCGCAAGCAGACGCACGACCATGTTGGCCTTTTCTGCCGTCGGAAAGACGGACGCGTGCGTCGTGAGGCGCCGGATATCGCGGCCTGATGCAGGATTCGCAATCACGCCAACGGTGACGGGAAGTGACACGGGCTTGTCTCCTGTCCGCGTGTTCGCGGACCTGTTTTCCGGGAAACGCGATTTTCGCTTCGGTGCAGGGAGACTCTGCAAAGGGTGTGCCAATACGCAATCAGGAAGTGTGGATGCAAGGAAAAGCCCGTGTTTAAAGGGCTCTGCGCAATCAGGCGTGCTTCGCAGCCGCCATGCGGTCGCACACGCTGCAACGCGTGCTGCGCCTCGTCGTCTCATCAATGGAGAAGCACGCGTTCTCACGCAACATGAAAGCGGGCCCGCATGCCTTACAGGGCATACGATTGCCGCTGAACAAGACCGTCTCACAGTATGTTGAGACAAACGTCTCACGCATCTCCCGTGCTGCAGTGCAGTGTGATTGCGATTTCGAGTTGTGCTACAAGAACGTACCGGAACCCTCCAGCGCTGCTCGACGGGGAGTCGACCATGCCTTACGTTTCACAAACACAGCACGTCGATCGCGTGCGCGGCGCCATTGAAGGGCGTCTACCCGCGCCCGCAGGCTCGCCGCGCCTTGTCTCTTCATGGCAGCGCTCCTTCGAAACCTGGCAGCTCGATCCCGGCTCGGCCATCGGTCCGCGCGTCCTCACATCTTCTGAACTACGCGAAATTCAGGGCAAGGAAGAAGCCTTCCTGCGCGCGTCCGGACAATGTCTGTCGCGGCTGCATGACATGATTCGTGTCGCCGACTACTGCGTGATGCTGACCGACGCGCACGGCGTGACGATCGATTACCGGATCGATCGCGAGCGACGCAGTCATTTCAAGCATGCCGGCCTGTATATCGGCTCATGCTGGTCCGAACGGGAGGAAGGCACCTGCGGCGTCGCCAATGTGCTGACGGATCTCGCGCCGATCACCGTGCACAAGACCGATCACTTTCGCGCCGCGTTCACCACGCTGACGTGTAGCGCCGCGCCGATTTTCGCGCCTGCTGGCGAACTGATCGGCGTGCTCGATGCGTCAGCGGTTCAGTCGCCCGATAACCGCGACAGCCAGCGGCTCGTGTTCCAGCTGGTACGTCAAAGCGCCGGTCTCATCGAAGACGGCTACTTCCTGAACCAGACCACGCAGCACTGGATTCTCTTCGGTCATCAAAGCCGCAACTTCGTCGAGGCGCAGCCGGAACTGCTGATCGCCTTCGACGAATGCGGCAACATTGCGACGGCCAACCGCAAGGCGCGCGAGTGCATTCCTGGCCTCGACGCGCCGCGTCACATCGACGATATCTTCGATACCTCCGATATCCATCTCCACGACCTTGCACGCACCGGTGCGATCGTCGGGCTGCGCCTGCGTGCAACGGGCGCGACGCTTTACGCGCGCATCCGCGCACCGATGCGTCGTCCTGTCCGCATGGCGACGGCAGCGGCGCCGCGCGAATCGCAAGCGGAAAGTCATCTCGGCACGATGAGCCGTTTCCTGCATAGCGTCGATACACGTATCGCGCAGAACGCGCAGGTCGCGCTACGCATCGTCGGAAAGCATCTGCCGATCCTGATCCTCGGTGAAACCGGTGTCGGCAAGGAAGTGTTCGCGCGTGCGATTCACGATTCAGGCGCACGTTGTGCGCGGCCTTTCGTTGCGGTGAATTGCGCGGCGATTCCTGAATCGCTGATCGAAAGCGAACTGTTCGGCTATGCGCCCGGTGCATTCACCGGTGCACGCAGCCGCGGCGCGCGCGGCAAGATCGCGATGGCGAGTGGTGGCACGTTGTTCCTTGATGAAATCGGCGACATGCCGCTCAGTCTGCAGACGCGTCTGCTGCGCGTGCTGGCAGAAGGCGAGGTCGTGCCGTTGGGAGGTGACGTGCCGGTGCGCGTGGATATCGACGTCATCTGCGCGACGCACCGCAGCCTCACGGAGATGGTGGACGAAGGTGCGTTTCGCGAAGACCTGTTTTACCGTTTGAGCGGCGCGACGCTGACGATGCCGCCGCTACGCGAACGCGCGGACGTTCGCGATGTAATCGAAGCGGTGTTTGACGAAGAAGCGCAAAGCGCTGGCCACGTGCTGACGCTCGACCCGCATCTTGCGGAACGGCTTGGCACGCTCGCGTGGCCAGGCAATATCCGGCAGTTGCGCAACGTGCTGCGCTACGCGTGCGCGGTGTGCGATTCGTCGCGGGTCGAATTGCGGCACGTTTCGCCTGATATGGCCGCCCTCCTTTCACCCGATGCCAGACACGAACTGTCGCACGATTCTGCGTCAGGCGACGAACGCGCACGCATTATCGAAGCGCTCACGCGACAGCACTGGCGACCCAACGCAGCCGCGCAGGCGTTAGGCATGTCGCGCGCGACGCTGTACCGGCGAATGACGAAGCTGAAGATCGTCGGGCCACACCGCAGCTAAAGCGAATCACATCACGCCGCGTTGAGCGTCGCGACACGTTGCGCGAGCGTTCTCAGGCGCTCGCGCAGTTCGAGCGGCTCCAGTACCTGCACGTGCCCCGCGAGCGAAAGGAGCTGCTCGACGGCGTAATCGAAGCCTTCGACCGGCAGCGTAACGTCCTGCCAGCCGTCCTTGGCTATCGGTCCGAAAAGCGCCTGCTCTTCGGCCGCCGCGCCGAGGCGATGCAAACGCGCCACACCTTCCGGTGACAGGCGCAGTGTCGCGACACCCGTCAGCAGACCTTTTTCGAACGCCGCGACGGCGGCCGACCATTCGGCACGCAGATCGAACGAAGCAGGATGCTCGAACGTCTCGTCGAGCACCGTGAGATGCGTGATGCTGGCGACCTTGTAGATGCGCATCTGGCGGCGCACGCGCGCGAGCACGTACCAGTCGCCCGCTTTCAGCACGAGGCCGAGCGGATCACGCGTGCGATGACCGCTGTTCTGCCAGCTCTCGTAGTGCATCGTGATACGTTTCTGTTCCCACACGGCGCTGGCCAGCACCGGCAGCAGCGGTGTTGGGGCAGGACGCCTGTACCAGCCAACCGCATCGATGTGCAGCCGGGAACCGATCCGCGATGCGTCCTGCGCGGCATCCGGCACGGCCGCAATCAGCTTCAATTGAGCAGCACGTAGCTGATCCGTCAGGCCAAGATCCGACGCCGCGCCGCTCAAGCCGGCAATCGACAGGGTCTCGGCTTCGGCCCGGGTGATCCCGGTCAACCGCGTGCGATACCCATCGAGCAACGCGAATCCGCCGCCCGGCCCGCGATCCGCATACACCGGAATGCCTGCGGCGCTCAGTTGATCGATGTCGCGATACACCGTGCGAATCGATATTTCGAATTCTTCGGCGAGCGCCTGCGCTGTCACGCGGCCTTTCACCTGCAATAGCAGCAACATCGACACCAGCCGGCTCGTTCGCACATTCGACCTCGCGCTCTCTCTCTGTCTGTTGCATCCGATATCCTGACATGGTTTGTCAGCTATTAACGATTATAACGATAGAGACAGGCGGCCCGACCCACGGAGCATCACGCCGTTACTTCAAAGGATCGTTACGCATGAGTTCAACTTCCGCAGTTGAAACGGGAACCAGAAACGGCCATCTGACCGTCATGCAAGGCGCGGCGCTGTACGTCGGCGCTGTGCTGGGCACAGGCGTCATCGCGCTTCCCGCGCTCGCTGCACAGGCTGCCGGGCCTGCTTCGCTGCTCGCGTGGCTCGGACTCGTGCTGCTGTCGGTGCCACTCGCCGCGACCTTCGCCGCACTTGGCGCGCGATTTCCGGACGCGGGCGGCGTGTCCACTTATGTACGCAATGCGTTTGGGCCTCGTGCGGCGGCCGTCGTCGGCTGGTGCTTCTATTTCGCGGTGCCAGCCGGATCGCCCGCTGCAGCGATGTTTGGCGGCGCCTACGCGGCGGCGGCGTTCGGCGGCGGACAGGAAACCGTCATCGCCACTGCGGCCGCCCTCACGCTCATCGTGACTGCGGCCAATCTCTTCGGTCTGCAGGTGTCCGGTCGTCTGCAGCTCGTTCTCGCAGCATTGCTCGTCGCGCTGCTGTTGACAGCGGTGGCCGCGTCGGTGCCGCATGCGCACGCGGCCAACCTGCATCCTTTCGCGCCGCATGGCTGGTTCGCCATCGCGCCTGCCGCCGCGCTGCTTGTATGGCGTTTCGCGGGCTGGGAAGCGGTCACGCATCTCGCAGGCGAATTCCGCCATCCACGGCGCGATCTGCCACTCGCGGCGGGCATCGCGGTAGTCGTCGTCGGCGTGCTGTATATGGGCATCGCGACGGCGGGCATCCTGGTGCTCGGACCCGCCGCCGGCACTTCGAGCGCGCCGCTTGCGGAACTGCTCGCGCTCGGCATCGGCGGCAAGGTTCAGGTGCTCGCCGCTGCTGCGGCATTGCTGCTGACGCTTGGCACCATGAACGCCTATTACGCGGGCGCAGCCAAGCTCGGCGCTGCATTGGGGCGTGACGGCGCGCTACCTGCGTGGCTCGCGCACGGCAGTCGCGCGGGCGATGTGCCGCGTCGCAGTCTTGCGGTTATCGCGGGCCTGTCCGCGCTTGCACTGGCTGTCGTGGCGATGGTGGGCGTCGGCCCCCGGCCCCTCGTGCTGCTGACCACCGGTTCGTTCGTCACTGTGTATGCGCTCGGGACCGCCGCTGCGTTGCGGCTCCTTCCACGCGGAAGCTGGGCACATCGCTGCGCATTCATCGCGCTGGTTGCGGTCGCGGCGCTATTCGTCGCAACGGGATGGTATCTGCTGTGGCCGCTTGCGATAACAGGCTTCGCGCTCCTGTACCTGCGGGCGCAGGAACGTCCCCGCAACTGAATAAAAAAGCCCGTCGCTATGTGCGACGGGCTCTCCTTGCGTGGACCGGAAACGAAGCACTTACTTCGGTGTGACCTGTACGGCGGCCGCGGACACGAACACGGCATGCACGGTATCGCCCACCTTCACGCCGCTCAGATCGATATCAGGCCGCGCTTCGACGGTCTGCGTCTGATACGGCCCACGCAACGTGACCAGCCGCTTCTTGCGATCGATCTTCTGCACAGTAGCGAGAATCTCAATCCGACGCGCCGATTCGAAGCCGCCCGATGCAGGTTGATACACCTGCGTATCGACACGTTTGCGCAGGCCCGCATCCGGGCCCGTCACCTTGTCGGCCGTGAGCAGTAGTGCGTTCTTGTACAGCACGTCGACGCTATCGCCTACCTTGAGCCTGTCGAAATCCGTCACCTGCTCGCTCACCACGACGATGACCACATTGCCCGCCGAGCCTTTCAACGTCAGCGTACGCGAGGCGGGTTCGATGCCGATGATCTGTGCTTTCATGTGAACCGGGTGTACCGCCTCGATCACGCTCTGCGCCTGACTCGCGAGCGAGTCCTCCGCCCACACGGGTTGCGTGACGGCCAGCGTCAGCAGCAAGGCTGTTCCAATGGTCGCTACCTTCATCGAATGTTCTCCTTTGAAAGACGGGTCCAGCGCTTTTGAATCAGATGCACGGCGGGTTTTGACGGCAAGAAACGGCACAATCGAATGGATCATGCTCACGACCGAAACAGTCGACGGCCTCAGGCGAAACGATTGTACAGATGAAGCGTGAAGCGAAGTCTTTGAAGCATCGAGCATAAAAAAAGGGAACCGCGTACGGGTTCCCTCGTGTGCCCTGAAAAGCCGTCTGGCGCGACGGACCCTTAAACGCGTTCGATCGCGATCGCGATGCCCTGCCCGACGCCGATGCACATCGTGCACAGCGCAAAGCGGCCCTTCGTGCGTTGCAACTGATACATCGCGGTCGTGACCAGACGCGCACCGCTCATGCCGAGCGGGTGGCCCAACGCAATCGCACCGCCGTTCGCGTTCACGCGTGCATCATCGTCGGCAACGCCGAGCATGCGCAGCACCGCCAGGCCTTGCGACGCGAAGGCTTCGTTCAGTTCGATCACGTCAAACTGGTCGATGGTCATGCCAAGGCGTGCGAGCAGCTTCTGCGTTGCCGGTGCCGGTCCGATGCCCATCACGCGCGGCGCCACGCCTGCGGTCGCGACGCCGAGCACACGTGCGCGCGGTACGAGGCCAAAACGCTTTGCGGTTTCTTCATTGGCGAGCAGCAAGGCTGCTGCGCCATCGTTCACGCCCGATGCATTGCCCGCTGTCACCGTGCCATCGGGGCGCACAACGCCCTTCAGTTTAGCCAGCGTTTCGACGCTGGTTTCGCGCGGATGCTCGTCCTGCGACACGATCACCGGATCGCCCTTCTTTTGCGCAACCGACACCGACACGATTTCCTGCGCGAGCGTGCCGTCGCGTTGGGCACGGGCCGCTTTCTGCTGGCTGCGCACTGCGAACGCATCCTGATCGGCACGACTGACCCCGTAATCCTGCGCGACGTTTTCACCGGTTTCCGGCATCGAATCGACACCGTATAGCTGCTTCATCAGCTTGTTGACGAAGCGCCAGCCGATCGTCGTATCGTAGATCGCCGCTTCGCGCGAGAAGGCGCTGCTGGCCTTGTTCATCACGAACGGCGCGCGGCTCATGCTTTCTACACCACCCGCCACCATCAATGCCGCCTCGCCCGATTTGATCGCGCGCGCCGCGATACCGACTGCGTCCATGCCCGAACCGCACAGACGATTGACCGTGGAGCCCGGGACGTCCATCGGCAAACCCGCGAGCAGCAGGGACATGCGCGCGACGTTACGGTTGTCTTCACCGGCCTGATTGGCGCAGCCGTAGATCACATCGTCGATGGCCGACCAGTCGACGTCCTTGTTGCGTTCCATCAGCGCCTTGAGCGGCACCGCGCCCAGGTCGTCGGCGCGAACCGACGACAACGCGCCCGCATAGCGGCCGATCGGCGTACGAATTGCATCGCACAGGAAAGCTTCAGTCATGTGGTGTCTCCAGTTGTGAGCTGCGCCGCTTCGCATGTCCGGCCAGCAGCATGGCGCGAAATCCGCCCGCCAGCCGGGCATCGTTCACGATGAGCGGAACAGATTCCGTGAAGCCCCGCCGCGTTGCAACGGTGACATCCCACGCCGCTCATCGCGGGGCCGGAATGATCGGAATCGGGATCGAAATTGTTCTACATACGAACACAGTGTCGAATAGCGAACATCAAGGCTCAATAGTAGGGGTCAGCGGGAGCCCGTGTCAAGCCGCCCCTGGTTCAGGAAAGGGTATACGTGCAGCGCAAAATGTGCCGGAAAGCCGTTCTCCTCATCACGTACGCGGCAGCCAGGCCTTGAGCCACCCGAGCCCCGCCGACGTGCTCGCGCGCGGCCGGTATTCGCAACCGATCCATCCCTCGTAACCCAGCGAATCGATCAGTTCGAACAGATACGGGTAGTTGATTTCGCCGATATCCGGCTCATGCCGCTCGGGTACGCCCGCGATCTGGATGTGCCCAATGCGCGCCATATCGCGTCTGAGCTTCACGGCAAGATCGCCTTCAACGATCTGGCAGTGATAACAGTCGAACTGCACCTGCAGGTTCGCTGCACCGACTTCCGCGCAGATCGCCTGCGCGTCGTCCTGACGGTCAAGAAAATAGCCCGGCATATCACGCGTATTGATCGGCTCGATCACAACCGTGATGCCATCCGCCTGCGCGGCCTGCGCTGCGTACGCGAGATTCTTCAGATAAGTCTCTCGATGATCGAGCCGCGCCTTCAGTTCCGCGGCGGAAAATTCGTACGGGAACAACAATTCGACGCCCTTGAAGCCATCACGCGCCGCCGCGCCGAAACGATCCAGAAACGGGTGTTCGGTGTACATCATCGTGAGGTTGGCGGCAAAGCGCGGCATGGACCTGTCTCCTGCATGGCGGGTTTTCGTCCGTCTATCATACAAAGAGTTGCAGCCCTACACGCGGCCATACAAGGTGCTGCTGCCGCGAAGGTTGGCGAAATGCGGGCCATAGGCTATCGTCACGGCTTTCCAGGCAACTCCGCCGCCCATCGCTTTTCCCCTGAGGCACATGAGCAAAGCTCCTCACGCGTCCCCGCCGTTGTCCGCCAACGTCGCGGATACACCGGAAACACCCGAAAAGCCGGGCGATTCGTACGTGCAGTCGTTCGCACGCGGTCTCGCCGTGATCCGTGCGTTCAACGCCGAGCGGCCCGAACAGACGCTCACCGACGTCGCCGCCGCGGCCGGCCTCACGCGGGCGGGCGCGCGCCGCATCCTGCTCACGTTGCAGACACTCGGCTATGTCGAAACCGAAGGACGGCTTTTCCGGCTCACGCCGAAGATTCTCGATCTCGGCTTCGCGTATCTGACGTCGATGCCGTTCTGGAATCTCGCAGAACCGGTGATGGAGGAGCTGTCAGGGAAGGTGCATGAAAGCTGCTCGGCGGCCGTACTCGATCGAACGGAAATCGTCTACGTGCTGCGCGTGCCGACGCACAAGATCATGACGATCAACCTCTCGATCGGCAGCCGTTTGCCGGCCTATTGCACGTCGATGGGCCGCGTGCTGCTGTCCGCGCTCGACGACGAAACGCTCGACGCGACGCTCAGCTCCACGCCGCTCTATGCGCACACGCCACGCACGGTTACCGACAAGGAAGAGCTAAAGAAGCTGATCGCGCAGGTGCGCCGCCAGGGATGGGCGATTGTCGATCAGGAGCTGGAGGGGGGTCTGATTTCGCTGTCCGCGCCGATCCGCAACCGCCAGGGACGCGTGATCGCCGCGATGAATATCAGCGGCAACGCGCAGCGTAATTCTGCAAAGCAGATGGTGAAGGCGTTTCTCGAACCGCTGCAGCACGCGGCGCAGACGGTGTCGGAAATGGTCGCGCGACGCGGATAAACCGCGGTCGCGCCGATCCATCAGACCCGTTGGCACGGGCCCAAAGCATTATTGCCCGAGATAACGCTCGACGAGCCGCGTCCAGAACGCAGCGCCAACCGGCAGGTTGAAATCGTTGAAGTCATAGTGCGGGTTGTGCACCATGCAGCCGTCTTCGCCGACGCCATTACCGATGCGCAGGAACGTGCCCGGCCGCTCCTGCAGCATGAACGCGAAGTCTTCGCTGCCCATCAGGATATCGGTCTGTGCGACGACCTTGTCATCGCCGACCAGTTCGCGCGCCACTTCGACCGCGAATTCCGTCTCCGCGTGCGAATTGACGACCACCGGATAGCCTTCGATATATTCCACGATCGCCTTGCCGCCATAGCTCGCGGCCTGGCCCTCGGCGAGTTCCCTGATGCGCTGTTTCAGCAGCGCGCGCACTTCCTCGCTGAACGAGCGCACGCTCAGTTCGAGTTTCGCCGTGCCCGGAATCACGTTGTTCGCGATGCCCGAGTGCATCGATCCCACTGTAACGACCGCCGGTTGCGACGGATCGACATTGCGCGCGACGATCGTCTGCAACGCCATGACGATGCTCGCCGCAATGACAATGGGATCGACCGTCAGATGCGGCCGCGCCGCGTGGCCGCCGACGCCTTCAATGGTAATGATCGCCTTGTCGCCGGCCGCCATGAACGCGCCCTTGCGGAACAGCAGCTTGCCCGGTTCGGCGCCCGGATGATTGTGCAGGCCGAACACGGCATCGCATGGAAAGCGCTCGAAAAGGCCATCTTCGATCATTTTCTTCGCGCCGCTATCGATGCCGGTCTCTTCCGCCGGCTGGAAGTACAGATGCACAGTGCCGGAAAAACGCCGCGTCGCGGCGAGATGCTGCGCGGCGCCCAGCAGCATCGTCGTGTGGCCGTCGTGGCCGCATGCGTGCATCTTGCCGTGCTCGGCGCTCGCATACGGCAGGCCGGTCTGCTCGACGATCGGCAATGCGTCCATATCAGCGCGAATGCCGATGCTGCGCGTGCCGTCGCCCAGTTTCATCGTACCGACCACGCCTGTCTTGCCGACTCCGCGCGTAACCTGCCAACCCCACGCTGCGAGCTTTTCAGCGACAAGCGCGGCGGTCGCGACTTCCTCGTAAGCGAGTTCGGGATGATGGTGAATGTGGTGGCGAATCTCGCGCAGGCTTTCGGCGGCGGGAACAAGATCATCTACTTCGGCAAAACGCGGTGCTACGGTCATCACTTACTCCGTCCATTCGAGCCAGGTCGCGCCGCGCAGGTTGCGGCAAATGGCGAGCATTATATCGACGCCGTTCAGGCTCGATGCCATGCCATTGATTGCCCTGCCCTGAAAGATCACCGCAGATTATCGACGCGACGCCGCCCGCCGCACGACTTCGACGAATGCATGGCCCGCGTCTTCGAGCGCGCCGGAGTTATCAATGACAGTCAGCGATACGCCTTCCGGTAACGTGAACGTGGCGCGCCGCGCAAGACGCGCGGCCACCTGCTCCGGCGTTTCGCGCGCCCGCGCGCCGAGCCGCGCTTCGAGAATATCGGGCGCCGCCTTCACATGCACAACGATCGCCCGCGGATAGCGAAGCAGCGCTTGCGCCAGATGCGCTCTCGAACCATTGACGACCACCGTGCAGCCGCGCGCAAGCCATGCGTCGAGCTCGATGCCGATGCCATAACGCAATGCATGGCTCGACCACTCGAGCGCGAAGAGACCCAGCGCCGAGCGCGCCTTGAATTCGTCGAGCGTCAGTGCGACGTGGTTTTCCCCCTCGCCCGCCGGACGCGTGATGTAACGATGCGCGAACACGACGGGCTCACCCGGTACTTTTTCGCGCGCAAAGCTGAGCAGCGAATCCTTGCCGGCGCCGGATGGTCCCATTACATAGATCAAATGGCCGCTCATTGTGTCTCCATCGAAGCAGTGCAAAACGCATGACACGGCCGACCGGGAAAAAGATGGCCGCTTCCGTCGGCTCATTCTAACGCGGGCGTCGTAACGTCCCGGCGCTAGAGGCGGCGCTCGAAAGCAGCCAGCAGGCCGCGGATCCGGCCAGCAAAGCCCGGCACGTGCACATCCGGCAGTGGAATCGTTGCCCGTTTCCGGCGGTACAAGGCGACGCAAAACCATGGAAGGCCCGGGTCCGGGCCTGCTTGGACCTGGCCCCAGTCCAGCCCCTCAAGCTGTCATCCACCTTTCACTCAACCCTTCAAAAGCGCTTTGCTCAGCGTCCACATTGGCGTCTAATGCGCATGTACGTTTGCTATCCGGTGTTTCACTAGCTACGCGGATTTTTTTTCTTGGTAAGCTTGGCCCGCGCTGCTGGCCCTGGCTGGCAGACGATAACCATGTCCGGCCGCAACTCGCGCCGGGCAGTGCCTCGCAGCGGCACAACCGATGCGGGGCAATTTGAACCACTCCGAGGAGTAAATAAGTGAAAAAACTGCTGGCGACTTTGACGATTGCCCTGCTTGCCACCGTCTCGATTACCGCACACGCTAAAGACTGGTCCACGATCCGCTTCGGCGTCGACGCCAGCTATGCCCCGTTCGAATCCAAGGGTCCGGACGGCAAACTGGTCGGCTTCGACATCGACCTCGGCAACGAAATCTGCGCGCGCCTGAAGGCAAAGTGCGTGTGGGTTGAAAACGACTTCGACGGCATGATCCCGGCCCTGAAGGCCAAGAAGTTCGACGGCGTGCTGTCGTCGATGTCGATGACGCCGCAACGCGCTGAGCAGATCGCCTTCTCGTCGAAGCTGTTCAACACGCCGACGCGCCTGATCGCCAAGAAGGGTTCGGGCATCATGCCGACGGCGGAATCGCTGAAGGGCAAGAACGTGGGCGTGGAGCAAGGCACGATCCAGGAAACCTACGCGAAGACTTACTGGGAAGCGAAGGGCGCGAAGGTTACGCCGTACCAGAACCAGGACCAGGTCTATGCCGACCTGCTGTCGGGCCGTCTGGACGCAGCCCTGCAAGATGCAGTTCAGGCTGACATCGGCTTCCTGAAGACGCCGCGCGGCGCTGGCTTTGAGTTCGTGGGCAAGGATCTGGACGATCCGAAGATCCTCGGCAACGGTGCTGGCATCGGCATGCGCAAGGAAGACACGGATCTGAAGGCCAAGGTCGACAAGGCCATCGCCGACATCATCAAGGACGGCACCTACAAGAAGCTCGAGAAGAAGTACTTCGACTTCGACGTGTACGGCGGCTGATCCGGGACGGCGCGTTTTCGGGCGCGCCATGCCAGGCTGATCAGGCTGACGAAACGGGCTCTGCGGTATGCGGAGCCCGTTTTGTTTTGGGCTTCGCTGTGCGCATCGTTCAGGGCGCCGGTCCCGGCAAAAACACCGCGCAACGACCGCTACGACCGGGTGGGAAACCCCGCCCGCGGGCCAGAATCGGCTAAGATCGAATCATTCGCAGCCTTTCGACCACGATGCGATCCACGTTTCGCATCGCCCGGACCCTGCACTTCATCCTCTTTGTTCATAGCTTTCATACCCTGCAACCAACCGAAAACGCCGCCGGCTTTGTGCTCGCAGCGTCTGAAGAACCATGCAAACCCAGACCCATCCGCTGATTTCCCCGACGCTCGGCACCGCGCGCAACCTGACGAGTTTTCACTACGGCGCCGGCGGTGGACAGAAAATTTATATCCAGTCGTCGCTGCATGCTGACGAACTGCCCGGCATGCTGGTTTCGCATGTCTTGAGCCAGAAGCTGGCCGCGCTCGAAGCGGCCGGCAAGGTGCGTGGCGAAGTCGTGCTCGTGCCGGTCGCCAATCCGATCGGGCTAAACCAGCACGTCCACAGCCATCTGGCGGGACGCTTCGAAGCGAACAGCGGCCAGAACTTCAACCGCAATTTCTACGATCTGGCCGGGCTCGTGCAGCCCGTCATCGAAGCGCGCCTGACCCGCGACATCGACGAAAACCGTCAGGCCATCCGCCGCGCGATGCGTGAAGGTCTCGACGCGCAGCAGCCGAAGAACGAACTGGAATCGCAGCGTCTTGCGCTGCAAAAGCTCTCGTACGACGCCGACGTCGTGCTCGATCTGCATTGCGACTGGGAAGCCGCGATGCACATCTACACCAACCCGGACATCTGGGCGGAAGTCGAACCGCTCGCGCGCTATCTGGATTCGAAGGCATCGCTGCTCGCGCTCAATTCGGTGGGCAACCCGTTCGACGAAATCCACAGCTTCGCCTGGTCGGATCTGCGCAGCCGTTACGGCGACCGCTTCCCGATTCCGAATGGCTCGGTTTCGGTGACGATCGAACTGCGCGGTCAACGCGATGTATCGTACGAACTCGCCGAGCACGACGCGCAGGCGATCGTCGAATATCTGACGCACCGTGGCGTGATCGAAGGCACGGCTGCCGACATGCCGCCGCTCGAATTCGCCGCGACGCCGCTCGCCGGCAACGAACCGATCATCGCGCCGATCACGGGTGTGGTGGTGTACCGGCCTGCGGTCACCGTCGGCGCGTGGCTCGATGCGGGCACGGAGATCGCCGATATCGTCGATCCGCTGACGGGCCAGGTCGCGACGCTGAAGAACGCGGTGGCCGGCGTGCTGTACGCGCGACATTCCGCGCGTTTTGCGACGGCCGGGCTGGAAGTGGCGCGCGTGGCCGGCGCGAAGGCGTATCGCACGGGTTCGCTGCTGTCGGCTTGAAGCGCTGACCTCGCAGGTTGCCGCTGCTGCAATGAAAATCGCCCGCTGATGCGGGCGATTTTTTTATGCCGGTGCGATCCGCTGCAGAGCGCTGCACATTGCGACGCCGCTTAGAACGCCGGCACAATCGCGCCCTTGAACTGCGTGTCGATGAACTTGCGCACATCGTCGGATTCGTACGCGGCCACGAGTTTCTTCACCCACGGCTTGTTGCGGTCCTGATCGCGCACGGCGATCAGGTTGGCGTATGGGCCTTTCAGGTCTTCGATGCCGATCGCGTCCTTCGTTGGCTGCAGGCCGGCCTTCACCGCGTAGTCGGTGTTGATCGACGCGGCGTCGAGGTCGTCGAGTGCGCGCGGCAATTGCGCGGCATCGAGTTCCACCAGCTTGATCTTCTTCGGATTTTCCGCGACATCGAGCGGCGTTGCGTTGACGCCGTTCACGCCGGCGCCCGCCTTCAGCTTGATGACGCCGTATTTCTGCAGCAGCAACAACGCGCGATTGCCGTTTGACGGATCGTTCTGGATGCCGACCTTCGCGCCTTCCGGCAGGTCCTTCAGCGATTTGTACTTCTTCGAGTAGAAGCCCATCGGCGACGTGTACGTCAGGCCGACATTGACGATCCTGTAGCCCCGCTGTCTGATCTGGCTGTCGAGAAACGGCTGGTGCTGCAAGCCGTTCGCGTCGAGATCGCCTGCGTCGAGCGCGGCGTTCGGCTGCACGTAATCGTTGAATTCGATCACCTTGACCGTCAGGCCGTCGCGCGCCGCGACCTTTGTCACGACCGACCAGATCTGCGCGTCGGGACCGCTCATCGTGCCGACCTTGAGAACCTTGTCGTCGGCGCGCGCGACTGTTGCTGCCAGCGTGACGCCGGCTGTGGCCAGCGCGGCGAGTGTCTTGATGAGTGTTCTGCGCTGCATACGTTCCCCGTTGAATCCATGAATGTTGGATGCGCATCGTCACACAACGCTCTCGCCGCGATAACCAATGATTTCTCATACACATATTCACGCAGGCGCGCGGAGCATAGGTGCGAGGCGCCTGCGCGATTTCGTCCTCCCCGTGACGCGGTTGTCGCGTGCGCGCGACACATTCCTATAAAAAACCGGGCTGTCATATTCACTTCCCGGCGTTCACTTACATTGCGGTCCATCGCATGACCAGCCATAGAGCGAGGCGTGGCGATCGCATCTTTTCTAATCGGAGAAACGTCTTGAACAAGAAAGTACTGACCACCGCTCTACTCGCAACATTCGCAGGAGCGGCACACGCGCAAAGCAGTGTCACGCTGTACGGGATCATCGACGCGGGTATCAGCTATGTGAACAACGCCAGGGTTGGCACCACGCACGACAAACTCTTTAAGTACGACGACGGCGTTGCCCAGGGCAGCCGTTGGGGCCTGCGCGGCACGGAAGATCTCGGTGGCGGCCTGAAGGCAGTCTTCGTGCTCGAAAACGGTTTTAACAGCGGCAACGGTACGGCCAGCCAGGGCGGCGCGATGTTCGGCCGTCAGGCATACGTCGGCCTGACGAAGGACGGCATCGGCTCGTTCACGCTGGGTCGTCAGTACACGTTCAACACCGATTATCTCGGCTCGCTCTATTCGACGGGCGGCCAGACGGTTGCGGGTAACTACGCTTACCACATCAATGATATCGACCAGCTGACGTCGAGCCGTATCAACAACGCCGTCAAGTTCAGCAGCGCGAATTTCGCGGGCTTCACGTTCGGCGCGTTGTATGGCTTCTCGAACGCAGCGGGCGCATTTGCGGGCTCGCCTGGCACGGTGGCGGCACCGACCAGCGGTTCGTCGCGCGCTTATAGCTTTGGCGCAAACTACGCGATGGGTCCGTTCGGCCTCGGCGCGGCTTACACCGACATCCACTATCCGAGCCAGGCTGTGCCGGCATTTTCGACGTCGCTCGCCAACGTCACGCCGCCGGCCGTCGGTGGCGCTTCGATCCGTGACCTGCGCTCGTACGGCGTAGGCGGCCGCTACGTCATCGGACCGGCTACGATGTGGGCGTTGTACACGAACACGCGTCTCGAAGCCATCACGGGCTCGGCGACGACGTTCGCAGCGTATGAAGTCGGCGCGAAGTACGCCGTGACGCCGGCGCTGACGGGTGGCCTCGGCTACACGTACATGCACCTGTCGAACGCCAACACGGGCCACTGGAACCAGGTCGATGCAAGCGTCGACTACGCACTGAGCAAGCGTACCGACGTGTACCTGCTCGGCATCTACCAGCAGGCGTCGGGCCACAACGGCACGCAGGACCTGCAGGCACAGATCGGTTCGAGCACCAGCTACTTCGGCCCGTCGGGCCCGGGCGCGGACAATCAGGTCGCAGTGCGCGTGGGTCTGCGCGCCAAGTTCTGATCGTAGTGGCGTGATTCGCCGGTGGGGCTCAAAAGCCCCACCGAACGAAGCAAAAAAATGCCGTTCAGTGTTCAGCTGAACGGCATTTTTGTTTGCGGCATTTGCTGCCGGGCTGCTTCGAGCGGAGCGACTGGAAAGCGAAACGAAGATTGAACCCTCGCGCTTACGACGCCCGCCTCAACACGCGCACCGGCCGGCATTGCCTCTACGCGGCTTTTTGCCTCCGTTTGCACACCTTGCACCTACCCCACCGCCGCTTCTGTTACTCTGCGGCCTTTCCCCCGCCTGACTTCGAATCGATGGAAATTCCTTTCAATGAGCGCGGCGTGTCAGTCACGCGCAATTCGCTTTCGGCCTCCGGCCAGGTCTTCTCCTTGCGCGAGATCCAGAATGTGCGCGTCGTCACCGTGCAGAAAAACAGGATCGTGCCGGTCGTGATTTCGCTCGCGGGCCTGGTCGGCGCGATCGTCGGTGGCGTCCTCGGTTCCCCGGCGGGACTCGTATGTGGCGTGATGCTGATCGTCGTCGGCGCGCTGTCGTGGCTCACGCAGGACGTCACGCATCGCCTGATCGTCGAAACGCACGACGGCGAGCGCGAAGTGCTGTCCAGTGTCGAGAAGGACTTCGTCGTGCACGTCGAGCAGACTGTGCGTCAGGCAAAGGCTGCCCAGCAACACGCCGCGGCAGCAGCAGGCGCGGCCGCGCAAGCCAGGCCGCAGGCATAACGCCTGTCACGCTGCAGCGAACGCGCTGCGGCTGCGTCGCGTGCCGTGCCTGGTCGTGCCCCCTCGTGCCTCCTCGTGCCGTTAACACAAAATTAACCCCGCACGCACGAGCTTTATCACGGGCTTTAGACCCGCATCGATACAGTGGTCGCGTATCAACAACGCGCGCCGGCACGCCACTGCCGGTGACCATCGATGCTTCAGTCCACTGTTTCTGCCGCCGTTCCCATCCGGCGCACCGCGCGCACCTTGCGCGCGACGCGTCGCACACACGAGGTCGTCTCGCTCGTCACGATCGATATCACCGTGCCCGGCACCGCCTCGGCGGAAAGCCGGCGCGCGCTGCACGCCGCCCTCGGCGACGACCTGCGCCTCTATGTGATGACCATCGACCGCTCGAACGAGCGCGTCACCTTCCGCGCAGAAATCACCTCGCGCACGCTCGACGATGTCATCTGCGCGCTGACCGCCTCGCTTGACCAGGCGACGCTCGGACGCGCGATGTCGACCGTGCTGCGTCGGCCGCGACAGAACTGATCCGCGGCCTTGACACATTGTTTCAAGTGCGCGCGGCCAGCCGCGTACAGTGAGCGCCCCGTCATTCCGCGCTCACTGCGAAACAGGTGCACATGCTCAAGTCTTTCCTGCGCGGCCGGCTGGCCGTTGTTCTTCTGTCGACATGCGTCGTGGCCGGCGCCCTGAGCAGCTGCTCGACCCCGATCACCACACCGACGCCGCCTCCGCCTGCCGCCAGCCTCCTCAACGGCGGGCAGGACGGCGTGCTGATTCCGCTGCATGTCGAGCGCAGCGATCAGGGGCAGTCGCGTCTCGGTTTGCCGGTGCAGGTCGACGGCAAGGCGGTCTACATGATGCTCGACACCGGCACGCAGGGTGTGCGCGTGCTCTCGTCGGTCCTGCCGCGGTCGGACTATCCGTCCGTGGGTGGCAGAACGTTGACGACGTTTGCGAACGGCGCGCAGGTGTCCGGGCCGCTTGTCAAACTGCCGGTTGGCCTGGTCGGTGGCAAGGCATTCGACGTGACGGCGCAATCCGTCGACGATGTCCGCTGCCAGCCAGGCGCCAAACGTTGCGTCGCCATGGACGGCTATACCGGTGAATTCGGCTGGGCATTTTCGGGCATCGTCGGTGTTGGCGCGGAACAGCCTGACGACACGTGCTGCACGCAGCCGCTGCGGGCGCTGCCCGGCAACATCGGACTGCGCTACCTCGTGCACGCGAACCTCGCGCGGCCCTATCTCGTGCTGAGTCCGTCGAAGGCCGTGAGCAGCGAATTCGCGATGTTTCCGATGACTGCCGGCAACGATGGCGCACGCCCATGGCCGACCGGTTGCGTGCAGGTCGCCGACAAAATGCGCTTCTGCGCACCTGTCGTATTCTCAACGGGCGGCGTGGGCATGATCCGCATCGAAACGGACACGACACCCAACTGGCTCGACGACGATGACGAAGGAAAGGTGCTCAAACAGGGCAACTTCGATACGGCGTTGGGCGTCGGTTCGTGGGTCCATCGCTTCGACGCCGCGCAGGTCACGATCGCGAAGACAAAGCGCGGACGCAACCGTATCGTGATCGGCCTGATGGCGATGCAGCACATCGACGTGCTGTTCGATTTCGCGCGCGGCCAGGTCGGCCTGCGCGCGACGAAGCCGACGGAAGCGCTCGGCGGCTGAGTCACCAGACCCGAAAAGATGCGGCGAGGCCAGAACAAAACCCAGCCTCGCCGCATCTTGAAGCACCCGCGCCCAACGCAGGGATCAGCTCATCTCCAGCGGCTTCACATGCCAGATGCCATGCGCGTACTCCGTGATCGTGCGATCCGACGAGAACTGTCCCATGCCGGCGACGTTTTCGATTGCGCTTTCGGTCCACGCGCGCGTGTCGCGGAAGCGTTCATCGACAGCCTGCTGCGCCTCCGCAAACGCGACGAAATCGGCCAGCACCATGTAGTGATCGCCCCAGTCGACGAGCGTGTGGAAGATGTCCGAGAAGCGCAACGGATCTTCCGGCGAAAAGAAGCCGGTACGAATCTGGTCGAGCGCGGTATGCAGTTCGGGGTTCTCTTCATACAGCTGTCGCGGGCGATACCCTTTCGCCCGCAGATCATCGACCTCGTCCGCGGTGTGACCGAAGATGAAAATATTCTCGCGCCCTACCGCATCGCAGATTTCGATGTTCGCGCCGTCCATCGTGCCGATGGTCAGCGCACCGTTCAGCGCGAGCTTCATGTTGCCGGTGCCCGATGCTTCCGTGCCCGCCATCGAAATCTGTTCGGACAGGTCAGCCGCCGGAATGATGAGTTCGGCGACGCTCACCCCATAGTTCGGCACGAACACCACCTTCAGCCGGTCGCCGATCACGGGGTCGCTGTTCACCTTCGCGCCGACATCGTTGATCAGCTTGATGATCGTCTTCGCCATCCGGTACGCCGACGCCGACTTGCCCGCGAACATCACGACGCGCGGCACCCAGTCACGCTCAGGATGCGCGCGAATCTGGTTATAGCGGACGATCACATGCAGCACGTTCAGCAACTGCCGCTTGTACTCGTGAATACGTTTGACCTGCAGATCGAAGAGCGCTTCCGGATCGATCGACACACCCGTAGCGTGCGAGAGCCGATGCGCGAGCCGCAACTTGTTCTGCCGCTTCGCCTCATGGAACGCGGCCACAAACGCGTCGTCGTTACGCAGTTCGCGCAGCTTCGCGAGTTCGAAGAGATCGCGCCGCCAGTGCGTGCCAATCTGCTGATCGATCAGCGACGACATCGACGGGCTCGCCTGCGCGAGCCAGCGCCGCGGCGTAACCCCGTTCGTCACATTCGTGAAGCGCTCAGGGAACATATGCGCGAAGTCGGCAAAGATGTGCTTTGTCATCAGTTGCGAATGCAACTTCGATACGCCATTCACCTTTTGACTCGCGACAATCGCCAGATGCGCCATGCGCACACGCCGCTGTCCGTATTCATCGACGAGTGAAATACGGCGGATCATTTCCGCGTCGTGGCCAGACTTCTCGCTGACGTGCTTCAAAAACTCCGCATTGATCTCGAAGATGATTTCGAGGTGTCGCGGCAACAGACGCGCGAGCATTTCGACATCCCACGTTTCGAGCGCTTCCGGCATCAACGTGTGGTTCGTGTACGAGAACATCTGCTCGATGTGTTTCCACGCCTTGTCCCACGGCACGTGATGCACGTCGACGAGCAGACGCATCAGTTCCGGAATCGCCAGCACGGGGTGCGTATCGTTCAGATGCACCGCGACCTTTTCCGCGAAACGCCCGAACGTGCTGTGCGTGCGTTGATATCGACGGATCAGATCCTGCATCGTGGCCGACACGAAAAAGTACTCCTGCCGCAGACGCAATTCGCGACCTGCGGGCGTCGAATCATCCGGATACAGCAGGCGTGAGACGTTTTCCGATGTCTCTTTCGCTTCGACTGCACGCCGGTAATCGCCGCGATTGAATGCAGAAAGATCGAGTTCCTCGGTGGCGCGCGCGGACCACAGGCGCAGCGTGTTCGTCGCGCTCGTCGCATAGCCCGGGATCACCGTGTCGTATGCCATCGCGTTGACGTGCTCGGTATCGATCCACTCGATATGGCCGTCGCGCTGCACCGTGCGTCCGCCGAAGTGCACCATATACTGCACTTCCGGCCGCGGAAATTCCCATGGATTGCCGGCGCGCAGCCAGTAATCCGGCGTCTCGACCTGCTCGCCATCGACGATCTGCTGACGGAACATCCCGTATTCGTAACGGATGCCGTAACCGAAACCTGGGATACCCAGCGTCGCCATCGAATCGAGAAAACACGCGGCCAGCCGGCCGAGGCCGCCGTTGCCGAGCGCTGCATCGGGCTCGAGATCGGTCAGCGCTTCCATGTCGACGCCGAGATCGTGCAACGCTTCCTTCACCTGGTCGTAGATGCCGAGCGCGAGCAGCGCGTTCGTAAACGTGCGGCCGATCAGGAATTCCATCGACAGGTAGTAGACGCGTTTCACGTCCTGTTCGTACTGAAGACGCGTGGTCCTCATCCAGCGCGCGACGAGACGGTCGCGCACGGCGAGTGCCGCCGCGTGCAGCCAGTCCTGCGGGCGCGCCGTCACGGCGTCCTTGCCGACGCCGTACATCAGGCGGTTGGAGATGGAGCGCCGTAGCGCGTCGACGGTACTGTTGAGCTGGTCGAATTCCAGATCCACGGTTGTCATCGAAGCCTCCGGGTTGTGCCTGTGTGGCGCGCTCCGGCCGCGCGGTCGGCGGGCGGAATGGCGCGTGCCGGTCAGGCGGTTAAATTAGCAGAGTAGGACATTTGCGGCTTCGCGTCATTGGCAGCGCCAATCGGGCGACCCGCATAAACCTTCTCTCGAATGAACCGATGTAGCCCGTTTCCGCACGAATCCAGTGCATCCGGCGCGATGGGCTGCACCCGGTGCACTAACATGAAATGGCGCACACACAGCGCCGAAGGCCGCCAGCGACGCGCACGCGATCGTCACAGCCGGGTCCACGGAGAAAGCGCCATGAACGTACAGACAATGCTCGGCATGTTCCATGCCCAGGAGCTTTTCCTGGTCTCAGTGGTGCGCTCGATGCCGCCCGACGCGCGGCGCAGGATCGCGGACGAATTCCAGACGCAGGTCGAGCTTGCAGAGGCGCCGCATCTGGCCTCATCCCACGATCGCGACACCACAGAGGCATTCAAGGCGCATATCCGCAAGCTGTCGATCCTGCTGGCTTCGCTTTCCTGAGACGCACGCGCGCGTGGATGTGGCAGGCTCGCGGCAGCCCTTCTGCTGGCGTTGGCATCATTGTGCGTCCGGTTTATGTCACCCGCGCACGTGCTTGTGGGCACGCGCCGGGCTTGACCGTTAGTTGCGTTATGTGCGTATGACCGAAGCTGTGTCTGTAAGAGCTTTCAATCGCCTTCCTCCCTGCGAGGCCGCCAGCAGGAATCCGGCTCGTCTGTAACAATTGCTGAATTAGCGTGCGTCGACCTCCTTGAGGCGACGCACAGCCTTGTGATTGCCCTCAGCAACCCCTAACGAGCCAGCCTTTGTCCGACCCATCCACCTTGCCGGGCCATCTGCGTCGCGACGACGCGCCCATGTCGCCCACCGATCGCCGCGCAATGGCCGCGATCATGCTCGCCGTCGCGCTCGCGACGCTCGATACCGCCATCGCCAACACCGCCCTGCCCGCCATCGCCGCCGATCTGCACGCCGCGCCGGCCGCGTCCGTGTGGATCATCAACGCCTACCAGCTCGCGATGGTCGCGACGCTGCTGCCGCTCGCCGCACTCGGCGACATCCTCGGACATCGGCGCATCTATATCGGCGGGATCGTTGTGTTCACCATCGCCTCGCTCGCGTGCTCGGTCGTCTCGACGCTGCCGATGCTGACCGCCGCGCGCGTGCTGCAGGGGCTTGGCGCGAGCGCGATCATGAGCGTCAACACCGCGTTGATCCGCTATCTGTTCCCGCCGCATCGGCTTGGACGCGGCCTCGGCGTAAATGCGCTGATCGTCGGCGTATCGTTCGCCGTCGGGCCGACGGTGGCTTCGCTGATCCTGTCGGTCGCATCGTGGCCGTGGCTCTTCGCGATCAACGTGCCGCTCGGCGTCGTCGCGCTGACGTTCGCGCTGCCCGCCCTCCCGCATACGACGCGCGGCACGCATCAGTTCGATCCCATCGCCGCGTTGCTCAACGTGATCACGTTCGCGGCGCTGATCTTCGCGCTCGGCGAAGCGGCGCAGCGCGCGCCGCTGCGCACCGTGCTGACGGCGGCGGCCATCGCCCTCCTGTTCGGATTGCTGCTGATGCGCCGCGAGTCGGGTCATCCCGCGCCGATGCTGCCCGTCGATCTGTTCAGACGTCCGGTGTTTGCGCTATCGGCCGTGACCGCGGTGTGTTCGTTCGCGGCGCAAGGGCTCGCGTTCGTGTCCCTGCCGTTCTACTTCGAAGATGTGCTGCATCGCAGCCAGGTTGAAACGGGGTTTCTGATGACGCCGTGGCCGGTCGTCGTGGCACTCGCTGCGCCCATCGCCGGACGGCTGTCGGACCGCTATCCGCCCGGTTTGCTCGGCGCGATCGGCCTCGCGATACTGAGTGCGGGGATGGCCTCGCTCGCGTTGCTGCCGCCGTATCCGCATGTCATCGACATCGCGATACGGATGGCCGTGTGCGGAGCGGGCTTCGGCTTCTTCCAGTCGCCGAACCTGAAGGCATTGATGGCGAGCGCGCCGCCCGAGCGCAGCGGCGGCGCGAGCGGCATCATCGCGACCGCGCGTCTGCTCGGCCAGACGACCGGCGCGGCGCTGGTTGCGTTGAGCTTTGGCATTGCGGGCCGTCATGGGCCGACGCTCGCGCTGAGCACTGGAGCGGTGTTCGCCGGCGCCGCTGCCGTCGTCAGCGGACTGCGACTGCTGGCACCGTCGCATCGTGCGAGCGGCTACGTCGAAACGGCTACAAAGTGAAAGAGAAAGTGAAAGAAAAACGGCGACCGGCTGGGAAGGCGGGTCGCCGTGATCGACATGGGTTGGGCGCCGGTCAGTCCGTCAACTGATCGCCGGCTCAATGGGCGACCCGCAACGGCTCAGCAACCGGTCAACGCGCCCAACAACGCTCAACGCGCAAAATAACCCTTCACTGCAGCAAGAAACGTATCGATATCCGCACGCGAGACGTCCATATGCGTCACAAATCGCGACGCATACAGCATCTGCGTGAGAATGCCCCGCTCCTTGAGCCACGCTTCCAGCGGCGCGCAGTCTTCCTGCGGAAACTGCGCGAACACCATGTTGGTCGCCACCGACTGCACCTTCACCTGATCGATCTGCCCGAGCCCGGCGGCGAGATGCGCAGCGTTCGCGTGATCGTCGGCGAGACGCTCGACGTTGTGATCGAGCGCATACAGGCACGCTGCCGCCAGCACGCCCGACTGCCGCATACCGCCGCCCAGCACCTTGCGCCAGCGATGCGCGCTATCGAGCAGCGCCTTGCTGCCCACCAGCACCGAGCCGACCGGCGCGCCCAGTCCCTTCGAAAAGCAGATCGACACGGAATCGAACGGCTCGCACAGCGCCTCGATCGACTGCCCGGAACCGACCGCCGCATTGCAGACGCGCGCGCCGTCCAGATGCGTTGCGAGCCCGCGCTGACGCACGAACGCGACCGCTTCGGCCACGTAACCCGCCGGCAGCACCTTGCCGCCGATCGTGTTTTCGAGCGCGAAGAGACGCGTGCGCGCGAAGTGATCGTCGATCGGCTTGATGGCGGCGGCGACCTTGTCGAGCGGCAACGTGCCATCGGCGGCATTTTCGAGCGGTTGCGGCTGGATGCTGCCCAGCACGGCCGCGCCGCCGCCTTCGTATTTGTACGTGTGCGCAAGCTGGCCGACGATGTATTCGTCGCCGCGCGCGCAATGCGCCATCAACGCGGCGAGATTGCTTTGCGTGCCGCTCGGGAAGAAGAGTCCGGCTTCCTTGCCGGTGCGTTCGGCGACCGTCGCCTGCAGCCGCAGGACGGTCGGGTCGTCGCCCCAGACATCGTCGCCCACTTCGGCCGACGTCATGGCGGCCAGCATCGCCGCTGTGGGACGCGTGACGGTATCGCTGCGCAAATCGATCATGTGTATGTCCTGTACAGGCTGTCGGAGCCGTGCGGCGCGGTGAAGGTTCGCGGCGCCCCGGCGGATGGACCCGATAGTGTATGCAAATATGTTGAGAACCGCACGAACGCCGAGTGTCGCTCGATCACGTGGGCGAATCAGCCGCCCGGCTTCGGCAGCAAACTCAATGGATCGACCGGCTTGCCGCCGCTGCGCACCTCGAACTGCATCGAGCCGGAGCCGTTCGCGTCGGCGCCCATCTCGGCGATTGTCTGCCCCTGCGTGACCGCGTCGCCTTCCTTCACGAGCAACGCGCGGTTGTGGCCATACGCGGTGATGATCGTCGCGTCGTGCTTGATGATGATGAGCGGCCCGTACGCCTCCATGCCGGTGCCGGCGTAGACCACGCGCCCGGCCGCCGACGCCTTGACCGGGTCCCCGGGCTTGCCGCCGATCACGATGCCTTTTCTTGCTGCATTGAACGTCGACAGGATCGGGCCGCGCACGGGCCACATCAGCCGGACTGTCGATGCCTCCGCCGCGAGCGCGCCGCCAGCCGGCGGCACGACACCGCCCGGACCCGTCACGACCGCGGACGGCGGCGCGACGCGCAGGATCTGCCCCGCCGTGACCGGCGCGCCCGGTGCCAGGTGGTTCCAGCTCGCGACATCGTCCGCGCGCTGACCGAACGCGGTTGCCACCGACAGCAGCGAATCGCCGGGATTCACGCGGTAGTAACCCGCGGGCACGCCGCCTGAGGACTGCTGGTACGACTGGAGAGGCGGGCTCGGGCGCGTCGCGTCGGTCCATGGGACGATCGTGCATGCGCCCACCGATATCGCCACGCCTGTGACAAGCACAACCTGCGCCGTTCTGAGCGGCCATGCTGGTGTCATCGTTCGTCCTCGCTCCTGTTGCACTGCGTCAGACGCTGCCCCCGGTTTCGATCACCAGAATGCGCGCCTCACCGATCGGATAAGCGACATGCTCTGTACCCATAGACGCGTAAAACACATCGCCAGTTTCCAGAATGGCCGATTGCTCGTCGCCTTCGATGCGATATCGCATCTCCACCCGGCCATCGAGCACGGCGAACACTTCCTCGCCGTCGTTGACGTGCCATTGATACGGCTGGTCGGTCCAGTGAAGGCGGATCGTGATGCCGCGCATGCTCGCAATGTCGAGCGCGCCCCACGGGCGGCTGGCTGTGAAGTTCCTGCTGCGGATGATTTTCATGGTCGTGCCGTGGGTTCCGTGTTCGCGGCGCGATCAGGCCACAATCAGGTCAATCATGCCAATCACGCGCGATCTCGTGCATGGACCCGGCCGGCCTATGCGTGCCGGGTCGGATGCATGAAGAGGAATATGCTGCCCGGGAGAAGGTGCCGGACCATTATATGACCCGTCAACCCCGTGCAGGCCGCCGGGGGCCCGTGCTGGCAGCTTTTGAATCGGAATCGGCGGTCCGGAGGCTGCATTGATTACCCCCGGCGCTGGCCTATACTGCCCTTTGCTGCCGCGACGCACCGCGGGTGAGCCGATTGCCGATTACCGCGATGTCCTGTCCGCGAGGAGTTCGAGGATGAACAAAGCCACATTTCTGGCCCTGCAGCTCAACGTCGAGGATGTCGCGACGTCGCCTGGGCTGGCGGAGTTGCTGAATACGCACCTCGTCTTTGCCACCGATGTCGCCGAGGCCGCCGACGCCCTTGTCCAGCTGGCCAGCATCGCCCGCCTGTCGAGCGGCGTGGAGGCGACCGTGGAACTGCCCGCGGTCGCGATCGAGCGATTACGTGAGGCGCTCGACACCTTGAGCGGCTACGACGAAACCTGGCTGCTCGCGCTGGAGCCCAGCCGCGAACTTTTCGACGATATTGGCCGCCGTCATCGCACGCTGCACTGAACCATAAAAGAAAACGCTGACCGGAGCGATCCGGTCAGCGTTTTTTATTGCAATCCAGCTTAATTGCCGAAGAAAACCGACAGCGGACCCGGCTTTTCAGCGCGTGCACCGACTTGCGACGAACCGTTCGTCGCTGCGCCGTAGCTGGTGTTCACCGGCGTGCCGTTCTGCGCCGCGATGCGGGCTTCGGCTGCCTCAATGTGAACAGGATAGCTGTTACGGTCGTCGAGCGGGCTGTAGCCGGCCTTCTGGAGTTGCACGAGTTCTTCGCGGACCTGAGCGCGCGTAACCGGTTCGTTCGACTGGGCAAACGACACAACGGGCGCGGCGAGGACGGCTGCAACAACGGCTGCCTTGATCAGT
This sequence comes from Paraburkholderia sp. GAS334, assembly GCF_050436625.1. Classification (NCBI taxonomy): domain Bacteria; kingdom Pseudomonadati; phylum Pseudomonadota; class Betaproteobacteria; order Burkholderiales; family Burkholderiaceae; genus Paraburkholderia; species Paraburkholderia sp. GAS334. The sequence continues at coordinate 53,518 of NZ_JBNDMO010000014.1, forward strand.
GCTTTCATGGTGACTACCTCCGGACATGTACCTGGATCGCTTCGGGACCGTGTCCTTCAGCGTATGGGTGCAAGTCTAGAGAAGTCGGCCCATAGGGAAAACCACTAATCCAGGTAATATCTATTTCCGTAATCGCAACAATCCCGACGCTCAAATGCCGCTTGTCGAGGGCACTCACAGGCATTCCAGCAACAGTTCACGCGGCACAGATAGCGGGCCCGAAGGCACCGCCACTGCGCCGGTAGCAAACGCTACTCGATGACGCTCAGGACCAGTTCGCGTGGAAGCTGCCTGGCTTGTCGACGCGCTCGAACGTATGCGCGCCAAAAAAGTCACGCTGCGACTGCACGAGATTCGCGGGCAGGCGCTCCGAACGATATCCGTCGAAGTACGCGATCGCCGAGGCGAACGCCGGCACCGCCACCCCCGCCTGCACCGCTGCGACGACCACATCGCGCAACGCGCCCTGATACTTCGTGGCGATATCGTTGAAGTACGGATCGAGCAGCAGGTTCGCGATCGTCTTTTCTTTCGAATAGGCGTCGGTAATCTTCTGCAGGAAGCGGGCGCGGATGATACAGCCGGCGCGGAAAATCTTCGCAATCGTGCCGTAGTCGAGATCCCACTTGTATTCGTCCGACGCCGCGCGCAGTTGCGCAAAACCCTGCGCGTACGAAATCACCTTGCTGAAGTACAGCGCACGCCGCACCGATTCGATGAAGGCCGCCCGATCGCCGCTGAACGCCTTTTTCTCCGGCCCGGTGATGACCTTGCTCGCCGCCACGCGCTGATCTTTCAGCGACGACAGCACGCGCGCGAACACGGCTTCGGTGATGAGCGGCAACGGCGCGCCGAGATCGAGCGCGTTCTGGCTCGTCCACTTGCCGGTGCCCTTCTGCGCGGCGCGATCGAGAATCACGTCGACGAGATCCTTGCCGGTTTCGTCGTCTTTCTTGCCGAAAATCTTCGACGTGATTTCGATCAGGTAGCTGTCGAGTTCACCTTCGTTCCATTCGGTGTAGACCTTGCCAAGCTCCTCGTTCGACAGGCCGAGCACCTGCTTCAGCACCCAGTAGCTTTCGGCGATCAGCTGCATGTCGCCGTATTCGATGCCGTTGTGCACCATCTTCACGAAGTGGCCCGCACCGTCCGCGCCCATGTACGCAACGCACGGCTCGCCGTCCGGCGCCTTCGCGGCGATTTCGGTGAGAATCGGTGCAACCAGATCGTACGCATCGCGCTGTCCGCCTGGCATGATCGACGGGCCTTTCAATGCGCCTTCTTCACCGCCTGACACGCCCGTGCCGATGAAATGCAGGCCCGCTTTCGCGAGTTCCTGGTTACGGCGGATCGTATCGGTGAAATGCGTATTGCCGCCGTCGATCAGAATGTCGCCCTTTTCCAGCAGCGGCTTGAGCGATGCGATGGTGGCATCGGTCGGCGCGCCGGCTTTGACCATCATCAGAATGCGGCGCGGCTTTTCCAGCGAGTCGACGAATTCTTCCAGCGTGTAAGCCGGCACGAGCTTGCGATCCGGATATTCGTTGATCAGCTCGTCAGTTTTTTCGCGGGTCCGGTTGAAGACGGAAACCGCGTGACCGCGGCTCTCGATGTTGAGCGCCAGATTGCGGCCCATGACCGCCAGCCCCACCACGCCGATTGCCTGCTTGCCCATGATGTGAATTCTCCAGATTCCAGAAAGACGGGATGCCGCGACGGATTGCTGCCCGCGCGGCGTCGAGGGTGAAAGGATAAAAGAAATGGCCGGATGCCGCTTGTCTGCGACACATACGGCGCAAGTTAGCGCTTGCGGAACACGAGACTGAAGTTGTTCGCGGGCATCGCTACCGGTTCTTCCCCTTCGAACGCCGCCGCAGCGGCCAGTTCCACGACGGCTTCCATGTCGCGCACGCCCCACTCGGGATTGCGGCTCCTCAACTGCTGATCGAAGGCTTCATTGCTGTCAGCCGTATGCGCGCCGTTGCGGCGGTACGGTCCGTAGAGAAAGATCACACCGCCGCGCTCCAGTATGCGCCCGGCGCCGGAAAAGAGCGCCTCGGTCGCGGCCCACGGCGAAATGTGGACCATATTGATGCAGACGATTGCGTTCGCGGCTTCGATGCCCCATGGCGTACGACGCACATCGAGCGCGAGCGGCGCGCGTACGTTCGCGAGACCCGCATGCGCCGTCCACGCAGCAATCGAAGCGCGCGCGTCAACGTCAGGATCGCTCGGCTGCCATGTGAGTCCGGGAAGCGCCGCCGCGAAATGCGTCACATGCTGGCCGGTGCCGCTCGCGATCTCGAGCACGGTGCCCGTTTGCGGCAACGCGTGTTGCAGCACGGCAAGGATCGGCTCGCAATTGCGTTCCGCGGAAGGCGAGCGCTGTCGCAGGTTCGGATTCGGTGTGTTCATCATTTCGGTAAAAGGGCGTGCGCGGGTTATGCGCCGGGTCGTGCGCCGGCTTTTGTCGCGAGCTTCGCTGCAAGTGCCGTCAAGGCGTCGGCGCAGGGCGCGGCTACTTTCAGCGCGAGCAGCGGATCGGCGCGCGTTTTGCCAAGATTGATCGCAGCAACGGGTTTGCCCGCTTTCCCGGCCCACACGCAGAAGCGATAACCGGAATAAACCATCAGCGACGAACCCACGACCAGCACGGCATCCGCGGCTTCAAGCGCACGCCCGGCCGACTCGACGCGTTCGCGCGGCACGTTCTCGCCGAAAAACACCACCGAGGGTTTCAGCAGACCGCCGCAGGTTGGGCACGGCGGAACGCGGAATGTATCCAGATCGTGCCATTCGAGATGCGCGTCGCCATCGGCGGCGGGTTCCGCGCTGGCTTCGAGCAGCGCCGGGTTCTCTGCTTCGAGCGTGTGCTGGATGGCGGCGCGCGCATGTTGTGCGCCGCAGTCCAGACACGTCACGCCGCCGATACTGCCGTGCAGTTCGATCACGTCCGTGCTGCCCGCGCGTTGATGCAAGCCGTCGACGTTCTGCGTCACGAGCGTTTCAACGTGACCGGCGGCTTCCAGCTGGGCGAGCGCGCGATGCGCCGCGTTCGGCGCGGCATCGGCGACCACCGGCCAGCCGATCATGCTGCGTGCCCAATAGCGTTTGCGGGAATGCTCGGCGCCGAGAAATTCCTGCAGCGTGATTGGTGGCGAGCGCTTCCACTCGCCGTTTTCGTCGCGATAGCCAGGAATGCCGGAATCGATACTGATGCCCGCGCCGGTCAGCACGAAAAGCCGCGGATAACGCCGCACGAAATCATGCAATGCAGACAGCGCTTGCGGTTCGATTGCGGAGGTGCCGCTGGCGGAAGTGCCGCTGGCGGCGGTCGCGGGTAACTGGGGTTGGTTCATGAACGGGGACGGCTGGGCTTTTTTTCGTGAGCACCACGGGAGCCACGCGTGCGATGGCGCGCTTCCCATGCGGCGAGCGCGACCCGATAGCGCTCGAGCTCGTCTGCGTAAAGATCGAAAATGCACGGGTCGCAACCGCTGCCGCAACAATCCTCGAGCTCCGGCTGCCTGGGCGGCACCGGCATCGGGTCGTCCTCGGTCGACGCTTCGGGCACGACGGTATCCGGATGATGACTGGGATCAAACAGTATAGGGGGAACCCGCCCGGCGCGCTGCCGGCCGCCGCGAAAGCGGCCGGGTGAATGTGCCTAACCGCGTCCGACGTACGGCATCTTGCTCGCCATGATTGTCATGAACTGGACATTCGCGGACAACGGCAGATCGGCCATATGCAGCACGGCATCAGCAACGAGGCCGACGTCCATCAAAGGTTCGACCGCCGTTTCGCCATTCGCCTGCGGTACACCGCGCGCCATCCGTGCGGCCATTTCCGTCGCGGCGTTGCCGATGTCGATCTGGCCGCAGACGATGTCGTGACGGCGGCCATCGAGCGAGACGGATTTCGTGAGGCCGGTGATCGCGTGCTTGGTCGCCGTGTAGGCAATGCTCCACGGACGCGGCGCGTGCGCCGAGATCGAGCCGTTGTTGATGATGCGTCCGCCACGCGGCGACTGCGTCTTCATCATGCCGAACGCCGCGCGCGTGCAAAGGAAAACGCCTGTCAGATTCGTGTCGACCACCGAGCGCCAGTCGTCGATACTGATTTCGTCGATGTCGACGGGCGGCGCATTGCGGCCCGCGTTATTGAACAGCACGTCGAGCCGGCCATAGCGCGCGCGAATCGCGTCGAAAAGCGCCGCCACGCTGGCTTCATCCGTGACATCGCACGCGACGGCCAGCGCGTCCTCGCCGCGTTGCGCCGCCGCTGCCGCGATGTCGTCGAGCGGCGCCTGCCGGCGGCCCGCCAGCACGACGCGATAGCCGCGCTCCAGCAGCCGCTCCGCCGTCGCGCGGCCGATACCGCTGCCCGCGCCCGTGATCAATGCGACCTTACCCTGCTTCGTGTCCGTACTCACAACGTTTCTCCCCATGTTTGCGCGCCGGACGTGAAGCCTCGATCGAAGCGCCCGCTAGTCGAGCGCCCGGTCGTTCGGGTTCGCGAGCAGCGACTTCATTTCCGACGACAGCGGATAGTTCAGGTTGATTCCCTTCGGCGGCACCGGCTGCGTGAACCACTTCTGATAAAGCGCCGCCGCTTCACCGGAAGTCTGCATCCGTGCGATCACACCGTCAGCCAGTTTCTTGAAGCCCGGGTCTTCCTTGCGGAACATGCACCCGTAGACTTCGGACAGCGGCGACGTGCCGGTGATCACGTATTCTTCCGGGTCCGCTTCCTTTGCCTTCGCACCATACAGCAGCGGATCGTCCATCACAAACGCAACCGCGCGATCGCTCTTCACGTTGAGAAAAGATTCAGCATGATCCTTCGCGCTGATCAGGCGCATGTTCATGCCCTTCTCGTTATTCATCTGCCGCAGCAGGCGTTCTTCCGTCGTGCCCGCCGTGGTCACAACCGTCTTGCCCGCAAGGTCAGGAAAGTCTTTCACGCCCGAGGATTTTTTCACGATCATCCGCATGCCGTACTGGAAGAAGCTGTTCGAAAACGCCACCTGATTGTCGCGCTCCTTCGTGTGCGTGGTGGAACCGCATTCGATATCGACCGTTCCGTTCTGCACAAGCGGAATCCGATTCTGCGACGTGATCGGAATTTCGCGGACCTTCAGGTCCGGCATCTTCAGTTCTTTCTTCACCTCATCGACGATCTTCAGCGCGATGGTCTGCGAGAAGCCGATCACATGCTGCTGCTCGTCGTAGTACGAAAACGGCACCGACGATTCGCGCACGCCCAGCACGATCACGCCGGTGTCGTGGATTTTTTTCAGTGTCTGGCTCTGCTCTTCGGCGTGTGCGCCTGCGCCCAGCGAGCAGGCGATGGCAAGCGACGTCAGTGTGGCTACCCGTTTCATGGTGTCTCCTTTTATCAGCAGTGTGTGGATTGTGCGTGTTACCGGTTCAATGCATATGCCGCCATATCGACTGACGGCGTGCGTCCGGCCAGCGTGTCAGCCACCGCACGCGCGCTGCCGCAGGCGAGCGTGAAGCCGAGCGCGCCGTGTCCTGTGTTGAGCCAGACATTGTCGTGGTGCGTAGCACCGAGAAGCGGTTTGCTGTCCGGCGTGGCGGGACGATGACCGCACCACGTAGCTGCGGCGGCGTAGTCGCCGGCCTCCGGGAAAATCTCCTGCGCCTGCTGCGACAGCAATGCGAGCCGGCCATCGCGCTGCGAAACCTTCGTCCCCGCAATCTCGACCATGCCGGCGATCCGCAGACGGTCGCCAAGCGGCGCGTAGACAATCTTGCGATGCAGATCCGTCACGCTGACGCGCGGCGTGCGGCCCGGTGCTCCGGGAATCGTCAGGCTGTAGCCGGTCAGCGGATAAATGGGCAGGCGGATGCCCAGCGAGGCCACCAGCGGCACACTGCCCATGCCGAGCGCGACAACGAACGCATCGGCTTCCACGTCGCCATGCGGCGTAATCGCAGCCACTGCGCGCCGCCCTTCTATCCGGATCCCACGCACAGGCGTTTCGTACTGGATCGCGACGCGATAACGCTCCTCAAGCACACGGGCAAGTGCGACGCCGAAACGATGACAGTCCCCCGCTTCTTCCGCCGGTGTGTGAATGCCGCCCGCGAGCAACGGCCGTGCGCGTTCGAGCGCAGGCTCCAGCGCGACACACGCAGCTGCGTCGAGCGCGCGCTGCGCCGAACCCGCGGCAACGAGAGAGTCCATCTTGCGGCGTGCGTGATCGAACTCCCGCGCGTCGCGATAAACAACGAGCTTGCCGTTGTGCACGTAATCGAAATCGATCGACTCGCGCTGCACGAGTTCATGCATCGATGCGCGGCTCGACGCGCCCAGCGCCAGCAGTTCCATCGCGGTCTGCCTGCTGCGCGTGGCGCGGCAGGCGCGCAGAAACGCGACGCACCAGCGCCACTGGTCAACGTCGAGGCGAGGCACGAAACGCAATGCGGAATCGCGCGCGAGCAGCCACGCAGGAAGTTTCGGCAGCACGGCAGGGTCGGCGAGCGGCGCGACGTAGCTGTAGCTCAGTTGACCGCCGTTCGCAAAGCTCGCTTCGAGCGCAGCGCCCCCGCGGCCTTCGAGCAACGTCACCTCGTGGCCGTCACGGACCAGAAAATAAGCGGTCGTTAGCCCTACGACGCCCGCGCCGAGTACACACACGCGCATGAATCATCACCGTCTGCAGAATCTGTTCGACGCAGTGTGACGCAACGAAAATGCGTCATCAAATGAGCAGAAGCGAGGCTGCATAACCCAGGGTTAAGTCGTCTCAAAGCGCGAACGGTGCCCGCAGTACATCGAGAAACGCCCGGCCTGCCTGCGAATCGAGGCCCCCGTCGCGCCATAACGCGAACACCCCCACCGACATCGCGGGCTCGACTGGACGGATCGATACCGGCTCACCACCCGCGCGCGCGGTCAATTCGTCGAGCAGCACGCAACCGACGCCGCGCGCCGCCAGCGCCCGGGCGACGTACCACGTCTGCGCTTCTATGGTCGCGACGTGTCCGTCGAGCCCTTGCGCCTCCAGCGCGTTACCGATCAATTCTCCGAGCGGATCGGTGTTGCCGATGCTGATCCAGTCACCTTCCACGATGGTTGCAAGCGCAACCGGTTCCGCTGAACTGTCCGGCCCGTCATGACCAGGCGGCCCGACGCACACCACTGCGGCACGACCGAGTTCCACGGCCGTAATGCCTGGACGCGCAGGCGGATTCAGCGCGACGGCGAAATCGAGATCACGCGTGAGCAGTGCGTTGAGCAGTTCTTCCGTATGGCGCGTCTGGATCTTCAGCGACACATTGGGGAACGCCTGCCGGAACGCCTGCACAGCCTGCGGGATCAGCCTCAAGCCGAGGCTCGGCAAACAGCCGATCCGCAGATGACCTTCCGGCTGCAACGCAAGGTTGCGCGCCAGATCACGAATGCTGTCGAGGTTGTTCTGCAGCTTCTGCGTTTCGGAAAACAGCAGTTCGGCTTCACGCGTCGGTTGCAGGCGGCCGTGCACGCGGTTGAAGAGCTCGATGCCGACGCTGCGCTCCGCGTGCGCGAGGATCTTGCTCACGGCGGGCTGCGAGACGCACAGCAGTTCGGCCGCTTTCGACAGCGACCCTGTGCGCATGATGGCGTGAAAGACTTCGATGTGACGCAGACGCATGACGTGTGGGGTATTGAGTCGTGAAAGACCGCATGAACCAGACGTCAAGGATAGCGTTTTCCGTCATGCCCCTTTCTGCACTGCGACTTCGACTGGCGTGGCCAGATAAAAAGAGCGGGCGATGGCCGCACGCCATCGTTTCGACTGGAACACAGTGACGTCTCCTTTTTGTTCGGAACGGGCTATCAGAGCTATCAGGACTGGCAGGGCTGCCAGGACGGGGCAAAAACCAGGCTGCAGGCCGGATTGCGGCACGCGAAGCCGGGCCATGACGAAAACAGGGAAACCGCAGGAACAACGTGGAACCGGAGAGGCAGAGGGATGCAGCGGAACGGCGCAAAAACGGTCTGAGGGAAGGTACGCGACCGGTATGGCGGAGATGTGTCGGCGTGGTCCGCCGCGCGCAAATGGTATCTTTGACAGTTCAGCGCAGTTTCGCGCGCACTCGCAGCCTTTCCTGGAAGGAGGAAGGCGGACAGAACGCATCATGATCGAATCCAGACCGGCCCTGCCACGCGGGCCACATCCCTCTTCCGCGCGACGCTGGCGGTACGATGGCTTTCCGCCGATGCTGAAGGCCACTATCGCCTGGCACGCACTCGCGCTCGCCGGTGTTCTCAGCGCGCCCCATGCGTGGCCGTGGTGGCTCGCGTTCGTGATGATCAATCACGTGATCGTGACGGTCGCCGGGCTGTGGCCGCGCTCATCGCTGCTCGGGCCGAACTGGACCCGGCTGCCCGACAGCGCGGGCAATGCGGACGCGATCGCACTCACCATTGACGACGGGCCTGACCCGGTCGTCACGCCGAAAGTGCTCGACCTGCTCGATGCCTGGGGCGTGCGCGCGACGTTCTTCTGCATCGGCGCCAACGCGCAACGTCATGCTGTGCTGACGCGCGAGATCGTCGCGCGTGGACACGCCGTCGAGAACCACTCGCAGGTACACGTTCACACGTTTTCGGTGACGCCGCCCGGCGCACTCAAACGCGAGATCGAAGCAGCTCAGCAGACATTCGAAACGCTCACCGGCGAGCGTCCGTACTTTTTCCGCGCACCCGCCGGGCTGCGCAATGTCTTTCTCGAACCGGTGCTGGGAAAACTCGATCTGCGCCTTGCCGCGTGGACGCGGCGCGGCTTCGACACGCGCGAACGCGATCCGGAAGTCGTCGCGCGCCGGCTGCTCGATGGACTCGCCGCCCGCGACATCCTGCTTCTCCACGACGGCAACGCCGCCGTGACCGATGATGGCGAACCGCTGGTGCTGGCAGTGCTGCCGCGCGTGCTCGAAGCGGCACAGCGTCAGGGGCTGCGCTTCGTTACCCTTCGTGAAGCACGCAACTGAAGCACGTAACTGAAGCACATAACTGAGGCGTACAACTGAAGCGCGCTACGCCACATGAAAAAGGGCGCGCGAGCCGCCGTCTGGATCAGACGACGCCATGCGCCCCAACCGACGCCCTACATACGTTTTTTGACGAAGCCGACGATCACAAGCAGGATGATCGCCCCGATCACCGAGGCGATCCATCCCGCCGCCTGGCCGGGCTGATACCACCCGAGCGCACGGCCCAGGTAACCCGCGATCAGCGAACCGACAATGCCCACGACGATAGTCATGATGATGCCCATGCTGTCATCGCCGGGCTTCACCGCCCGTGCGATCAGCCCTACGATCAGACCCACAATCAGCGTACCGATGAGCGAAAGCATGCGAATCTCCCAGTGAACAAGCTGTTACACACGAATATTGCCGGCCGGGAAACGCCACGCGACTGATTTGCCTTGCGCGTCGTGTGCCCGCGTCCGGCCGGACTACACGCGAAAATCGGCGGCCATGTCTTCGTCTGTGCGCGCTTCGAGATCGCCATTGCGGCACGCGTCAAGGAATACCTCATAGTCTTTTTCGACCTGATCGGCGTACGCGAAAGCATAGTCGGCCAGTGCTTCCGCAAACTGGTCACTGCGGCCAATGTAGGCGCTGATCTCGATCGCCTTGCCGCCTGCCTTTGCATGCGCACGCGCCATGATCCAGCCGCACAGCCGCGCGTACCCTTCAAGCAGGTCGTTGTCGAACAGTTCGATGTTGGCGGACACCTTCATGTCGCGCAACTGTCGGAAGTAGAAGTGTCGCCCTGAAGGACCCGTTGCCCAGCCGAGGAAGATATCGCTGACGGCCTGTAGCGCGCGCTGCCCGCGCACGACGCGCTCGCCATGATGCTTGATCCCCGACGATTTGAAGTGCTGCGGCGTCTTGTAGTACTGGCCGATGACCGACTGGCGCGCTTCCTTGATCTGGAGGAACAGGGGTTTATCGTGGGGGTCGGTGTTGAGCATCACAAGACACCGCGTGCCTACACTCCCCACGCCCACCACCTTGAACACCAGATCCTGCGGCACGAAGTGGTTGAGCAGTTCGCGCCGGTCGTGCGTCAGCGTCTTCATGTACTCGCCGTACATGTCGTCCACCAGCTTGTGCCAGTCGCCGAGCCTGAACCAGTCGTCTTCTGCGTCGAACAGCGTGTTGCTGCCGTGCACGTGAAAGAGACCCGGTGGTGCATCGCGTATCTGCCACGCATCGCCGACGCGTTCGGCCATCTTCTCCATCACGCTTTCCTGCGTGCGCGACGCCGCCTTCTCCATGCCGCGCCGCGTCTGGCGGCGGCGCTCGGGCGTAAGCGCCGTCTCGATCATCCGGTCGAAGGTGATGCGCTCGTACCAGAGTTCGAGCGTGCCGTACTCCGAATATTTCTGCATCCAGTCGCGGTACATCGTTACCGCTGACATCACGAGCCCGTGCGCCATGCCGCGGCTCAGCCGCATATGCCGGGCCGCGACGACGAGACTCGCCGTCAGACGCTTCAGGTCCCATTCCCACGGGCCAAAAGCGACTTCGTCGAAGTCGTTCAGATCGCAGACCAGTTGCCGTTCGGGGGTTGCGAAGCCGCCGAAGTTCATCAGATGTCCATCACCGCAGATCGGGATGGCGATGCCCGTGTCCGGCACCTTGCTGAGGTCATGCGCCTGCAGGATTGCAGTGCCGCGAAAGAACGTGAATGGCGACACCGCCATACGTCCATAACGCAACGGCACGAGACGGGACACACGCCCTTCGCTGCTCTTCTTCAGCAACGCAATGGGGTCGCGGTCGAGATCGCCGATCGCGCGGTGACTGGACCGCCTGCTATGTTCCCGCGCGGCACGACCGGCCGCTTCCCGTTCAGCGATGGTGCTCGACGTCATGCATTTCTCCGTTTTTTCGAATCATCATGGACTGGCATGCGCCGGTCGCGCGTCCGGCTGTGTACGGATAGCCGCGTTCGCGCTATCGCCATCGGGCGCCTCCCGGGTTCGGAAAGCGGCCGGAATGCGCTGACATCCTGGCGGCGGGCATCGCCTGTATTAAATCCTGCGACGGACGCCAGCGCAAGGGGCCGGAACATGGCGCCGCACTTTATGACAATCGAGCCCTCTCGCTATGCGCTTTCGCACAAAGATCGATGTGTTTTTTTCGATTGTTTAGAATCGACACCGGACGGGACGAAATCAACCGATCAGGACAAACCCTTTCTCATGCGAGCGCCCTTGCCTTTTCGGACACATCTCATTTCACAATCACGTCGTCTTGCCGACACTTCGACCTCTTTTGAGAACCGTATGCAACGTGGCGCATCGCACCAGGTCTGCATCCATCGAACCGGCGAGCCTTTAACGACGTGAACCTTTCCCTCTTCGCCCGCAGCGGTGCACTCAGCTGCGTGATGTTGCTGTCGGCCTGCTGCTTCTTCCCGAGCTATCGGCACAAGACCGACACGATTCCTCCCACGACGGGCTCACTGAGCGTCGCGCCCGCGTCCGAATTCGCGTATCTGCCCGCGCAGGCCGGCCAGTTGTCGCCGAACCGCATCCAGAACACCGCAGTGTCCAGTATCACGCTCAAGAGGAACGTCGATGCCAGCGTCCGCGATGCTGTCGCCAGAACGCTGACGCGCGCGGGCGTCGATACCGCCGACACCGCGCGCATCCTGAGCGCGCGCATCGAAGCGTTCTCAGTGGAAGACGCGCGCTCGCCCGCATGGTGGACGCTGAAGATGCACTACGTCCTCATCGAGGCCGACACGAACCGCGAACTCTACGCGTCGACGAAAACGGTGCGACGGCAGTTCCATACGTTCACCAACAACACGATCGCGCTCGAAGATACTGTCGCGGCCAATGTGTCCGCGCTGCTGGTCGATCCGGATTTCGTCCGCGTTCTGCATTGACCCGGCATTGACCCGGCATTAACCCTGCATTGATCCTGCATTGATCAGGCGCGGCGTCGCCAGTTCGGTACAATCGGCCAGACCTGCCTTATGGCCGGTTGCTTCCCCAGCGGAAGCAACCGGCGTTCATTCAGCGAGCCGCTTATGTCACTCACCGCCTGGCTGTTCTTCCTGCCCGCCTGCTTCGCGCTGAATATGGCGCCAGGCCCGAACAACCTGCTCTCGATCAATGTCGCAGCGCGTCATGGCTTTTTGACGTCCGTCATCGCAGGCACCGGCCGGCTCGTCTCGTTTGCCGCCATGCTCGCGCTTACCGCTACCGGGCTTGCCGCCGTACTGCATGCTTCTGCATGGGTATTCCTTGGCATCAAGCTGGCAGGCGCGGGTTATCTCATCTGGCTTTCGATCCAGTTGTGGCGCAGCAAAGCGACATCGTTCGAGTCCACGAAACACGAAGAGGCATCGCTCTGGCGCCTCGCGCGACACGAATGCCTCGTTGCCGCAGGCAATCCGAAGGCGATTCTGGTTTTCACGGCCTTCCTGCCGCAATTCGTCGACATCACGCAGCCAGTGCTGCCGCAGTTCACTGTGCTCGGCGCGAGCTTTCTCGTACTCGAATGGATTGCGATTGCGCTCTATTCCGCGGCCGGCATGTGGCTCGGGCGATGGCTCACGCGTGCCGATGTGCGCCGCTGGTTCAACCGCTGCTGCGGCACATTTCTGGGTGCGATCGGCCTGAGCTTCCTGCTCGTGCGCCACAGCTGACCCTGATGGCCGCACACGACGCACCAAAACGACAAACCATAAGTCTTTGCTAATGCTTCAGGTCAGCAACTTTAACTATCATCAATCGATGCATCCTTTTATTCTCGAATCATCGCCTGAGCTGGCCGCGTGATCGCGCATCGCTGACGTAACGGCACTTCCCGCGCGGGCACGCTGAATTTGCAGCAACGGGCAGACGGCTTTCAATCGTCACTGGGGCAAACCATGAAGATCTGTGTCTTCGGAGCGGGAGCAATAGGCGGGCTGATGGGGGTGCAACTGGCGCGGGCAGGCGCCGATGTGAGTTTTGTCGCGCGTGGCCCGCATCTCGCGGCGATGCGTGAGCACGGCGTGCGGTTGCAGATGGACGGCGAGGAAATCTCCGCCAAAGTCCGCTGCACGTCGGATCCGCGCGAACTCGGCGTGCAGGACTACGTGATCATTACGCTGAAAGCGCATTCATTGCCCGGTGTCGTCGAATCGATGCAGCCGCTGTTCGGCAAGCACACGGCCATCATCACCGGCACGAACGGCATCCCTTACTGGTACTTCTATCAACACGGCGGCAAGTTCGCGGGCACGCGTCTGAATAGCGTCGACCCGGACGGTTCGCAGTGGTCACGGCTGGGCCCTGAACGCGCGATTGGCTGCGTGCTCTACCCTGCCGCGGAAATCGCTGAACCGGGCGTGATCAAGCATGTGTACGGCAAGAAGTTTCCGATCGGCGAACCCAGCGGCGAACGTACGCCGCGTATCCAGCAGTTTCACGAGATGATGCAGGCCGCCGGCTTCGATGCGCCGATTCGCGAGAACATCCGCGATGAAATCTGGCTCAAGCTGTGGGGCAATCTGTGTTTCAACCCGATCAGCGCGCTCACGCACGCGACGCTCGATGTCATCACGAGCGATCCTGGCACGCGCGCGTTGTCGCGCGCGATGATGATCGAGGGAAAGCAGATCGCGGAACAGTTCGGCGTGCATTTCCGCGTCGATGTCGAGAAGCGGATTGATGGCGCAGGTGCTGTCGGCGCGCACAAGACCTCGATGCTGGTCGATCTGCTGCACCGGCGGCCGATGGAGATTGACCCGCTGCTGACCGTCGTGCAGGAGATGGGGCGTCTCGTCAACGAACCCACGCCGACCATCGACATCGTGCTCGCGCTCGTCAAGCAACGCGAAAAGATGGCAATGCAGGGCGATTGAGTCCGTAGCGTGGCCGTTACCTTACGTTCGTGAAGATGGGGTCCGGATGCGTCGCATCCGGGCCCCTTTGCTTTTGATCTCGGAGAATCAACGAACAGCGACGCTCAGTGATCGAGCGAGAGCCACACGCTTTTCGGTTCCGTGAAGTTCTCGATTGCAACGTCGCCGTGCTCGCGACCGAAGCCCGAATCGCCCGAACCGCCCCACGGCAGACGTACATCGGTATAGCCGTACGTGTTGATCCACACCGTGCCCGCCCTCAGCTCATGCGCGACACGATGCACGCGACCGATGTCCTTGCTCCACACGCCTGCGGCAAGGCTGTAAAGCGTGCCGTTCGCAATGCGGATCGCGTCGGCCTCGTCGTTGAAACGAATCACGCTTGCCACCGGCCCGAAGATCTCCTCCTGCGAAATACGCATCTCGTGTTCGACGTTCGCAAACACGGTCGGCTCGACGAAGAAGCCACGCTCACCGATCCGCGCGCCGCCCGTTACCAGCGAAGCGCCCTCTTTTTTGCCCACGTCGACGTAATCCAGCACGGTCTTCATCTGCGTGGCCGACACGAGCGGGCCCATCGTCGTTTCGCGTTCAGTCGGGTCGCCGACGCGGATCGATTTCGCACGCGCCGCCAGCCGTTCGACGACTTCGTCATACACATTGCGATGCGCAAGAATGCGCGAGCCGGCCGAACACACCTGCCCCGTGTTGAAGAAAATGCCTGACGCAGCGGCGCGCACGGCGTTGTCGATATTCGCGTCGTCGAAAATGACATTCGCCGACTTGCCGCCGAGTTCGAGCGTCACACGCTTGAAATTGCTCGCGGCGCCCTGCAGGATGCCACGACCCACTGAGGGCGAACCCGTGAACGTCACCTTGTCGATGCCCGGATGCGCGACGAGCGCGTCGCCCACCACGCGTCCCTTGCCCGTCACGATATTCAGCACGCCGGGCGGCACGCCCGCTTCGAGCGCGAGTTCGCCGATGCGCAATGCCGAAAGTGGCGTGATTTCAGCGGGCTTCACGATCATCGTGCAGCCGCACGCAAGCGCAGGCGCAATCTTCCACATGCCGATCATCAGCGGGAAATTCCACGGCACGATCGCGGCCACCACACCGACCGGCTCGCGAAGCGTGTACGTGAGCGCGTCGGGACGCACCGGCACGACCTGACCGTTGATCTTGTCGCACCAGCCCGCGTAGTACGTGAGCGTATCGATGGCAGCCGGCACGTCCTGACGCATCACCGACGCAACAGGCTTGCCCGCGTCCAGACTTTCGAGCGCGACGATTTCATCCTGATGCGTGCGCAACAATTCGGCGAAGCGGTTGAGGATGCGTCCGCGTTCCGCCGCGCGCAGCCGGTTCCATACCTTGAGCGCAGCACGTGCTGCCACGACCGCCGTATCGACATCCGCCGCGCTGCCCTGCGCGACCAGCGCGATCGGTTCCTCGGTGGCGGGGTTCAGGTCCACCGAGTATTCGCCCGTACCCGGCGGCAGGCGCTTGCCATTGATCAGCAGATCATGACGTTTGAGGTCCGCTGTTGTTTGAGTGTCCATTGTCGTGCTCCTTGCAAAAGATGATTCATTGCGCGTCCCGAAGCACAGGACCGCGCGGGCTACGGCATCCTTAAAGGGGTGCTTAAGGCCGTGCCATTGCCCGGCGTCACCGCGGATGCGCGGGCGCCGATGCCGGGCCACGCCGAACCATTGGCGTGACCTTGGGGATGAGCTTCCTTGAAAAACTGCGACCAGACGGCTTCTGCGTTCGGTCGGAGTGAGCGGTTCTTGCGACGCACGAGCATCGTCGTGAGCGCGACTTCAGGTAGTAACGGGCGCGACACGGTACGGCCCGAATGGGCGGGCCAGTGCGCATCGACCGGCAGAATGCCGACGCCGAGCCCCAGTTCGATCATGCGCAATACGGCAGCCACGTGTCCCAGTTCCTGAATTGGACGCCCACGCGTGCGCAGCGCACCGAGCGCGCGATCCACGCTCGCGCGGCTGCCGGCATCCGCATTCAGCGTGACGAGCGGTACGTCATCGAGCGCGGTCCACAAAAGCGTCGGACGGTGTGCAAGCGGATGGGCTTCGGGCAACACCGCGCAGAGCGGCGTGGAAAACAGCACCTGCGCATGCATGCCGGTGCACGCGGCAGGATCGAAATCGGAGACGACGCCGAAATCGACCTCGCCATGTTCGACGCTCGCGAGCACGGCCGCCTGCGGCACGTCCTTGACGGAGATGATCAGATCGGGGAAAACCGCCGCGCAGCGCGCGAGACCGCCCGGCAGCCAGCTCGACGACAACACCGGATTGCTTGCGATCACAACGACCCCGGTGTGGCTCTCGTGCGCGGCGCGACCCTCGCGCAATGTGATGTCGATTTCGTCGAGTAAACGGCCGATACGGCGTTCGAGACTCGCGCCGGCCGTCGTCAGCTCGACCTGACGCGTCGTGCGGTCAAAGAGTCTGAGCTGGATCGCGTCTTCGAGTTCGCGCACGCAGCGGCTCACCGCCGACTGCGTCAGATCGAACTCGCGCGCCGCGCGAGTAAAGCTCCGCTGGCGCGCGACGGCGACAAACACCTTCAATTGATGCAGCGAGATATTCATGGCGCGAGAGGCCGTGCGTTATTCACCCGTCTGCTCCGGCCAGTGGCTCAGACGCGAGGCACTTTTGGTGTGCACGACCGGGTTGTCGCTCGCATCCACCCAGCGGGCGCGCATCGGCGCGAGGATGAACTTTGCCGAGATACCCGCCGCAATCGTGATGACCGCCGCGACGATGAACACCAGGTTCCATCCGCCCGTCGCCGATAGCACCGAAGCGATCGGCACGATCAGCGAAGCCGTTCCCTTCGCCGTGTACAGCGTGCCCGCGTTGGCGGCCGCATATTTGCTGCCGAAGGTATCGGCGCAGATCGCCGGGAAGATCGAAAAGATTTCACCCCAAAAGAGGAAGATCAGCGCGGCGAACGTCATGAACGCATACGGATTCGTGCCATATTGCATCAGCCCGAGCAGCGCCAGCCCTTCGCCGATAAAGATAAAAAACATCGTGTTTTCACGGCCGATCTTGTCGGAAATGAACCCGCAAAAAGGACGCGTGAAGCCGTTGCAGATGTTGTCGATCGACAGCGTTGCGGTGAGGAGCGGCAGCGTCATGCCGAAGAATGTCATCGGAAGTTTGGCGAGGCCCCAGTCTTTTGCGATGGGGCCGATCTGCGCGGTTGCCATCAAACCGCCAGCAGCTACAGCGACGAACGATGCGTAGATGATCCAGAAAACCGGCGTCTTGATCATCTGGCCCGGCGTGTAATCGATTTTCGATACTGTGAAGTTCTTTCTCGGCGCAGCGGCTGCACGCGGCTTCGGTTTCTTGAGCAGCAACGCCAGCACGAGAATGCAGACGCCCTGGAAGATGCCGAAGAAAAAGAACGTGTCCTCGTAGCCCTTGCGCGTGATCATGGTCGCGATCGGGATGACGGTAACAGCAGCGCCCGCGCCGAAGCCTGCCGCTGTCAGACCGGCAGCAAGCCCGCGCCGGTCGGGAAACCACTTCAGCGCATTCCCCACACACGTACCGTACACACCGCCCGCGCCGATCCCCGCGATGACCGCCGCCACGTAGAGTTGCGGCAAAACGGTCGCATACGAGTTGATGACCCACGCGACGCCTGCGCACACCGCGCCGACGGCCACCACAGGGCGTGGACCGAACTTGTCGACGAGCCACCCTTCCACCGGAACAAGCCATGTCTCCGTCAGGATGAAGATGGTGAAAGCGAGTTGAATCGAGGCTTCGCCCCAGTGATGCCGCGCGTTCATCGGCGCGACAAAGAGTGTCCATGCATATTGCAGGTTCGCCACGAGTGCCATGCACACCATGCCGATGACGAGTTGAGTCCACCGGTTCCCTATAAAAGAAGGGGCCGGCGGTTGCTGGGTGAGGTCGTCCATTTGCCTTGTCTCCGCTATCTATTCAGTGCAGCAGGCCTGATCGCCATACTGTATGCATTTCACCTTATAGTTATGACCCGAAAAGTAATGTCTTTTGGGGAGTATTCAGCACCTGCATTGCCATAATTAAATTCCATATAAAAAGCAATGCAAAAATCGTCAAACTGGCAGGACGGTCTTTCTTTAATCCGACTTAACCCGGTTTCGCCTTGCTACGTATGCTCCAGACCCCTACACGTTAACCCGGTGCGCTCGCACGGAAAATCGCCGTCTTACAGAACCCATGCTAGGGTCATTGCTCAATAACTAATAATTAAAGTTTGTTATTATGTAGATTCACCTTTGCTTATACATCGGCCATGACGATGAGAAATGCAACACTTCGCCAGTTGAAGGTCTTTGAGACCGTTGCCCGGCACCTCAGCTTTTCGCGCGCCGCGGAGGAATTGCATCTCACGCAGCCCGCCGTTTCCACCCAGGTGCGCCAGCTTGAAGAACACGCGGGCCTGCCGCTCTTTGAGCAGCTCGGCAAGAAGATCTATCTGACGCCGGCAGGCACCGAGATGCTTCACTACAGCCGCGCGATCATCCAGCAGTTTCATGAGGTCGACGAAGCGATGGGCCGGCTCAAGGGTGTATCGGGCGGCACGCTCAACGTGGCGGTGATCAGCGCCGGCGACTATTTCTTTCCCCGCCTGCTCGCCGAATTCACGCGGCGCTATTCGGGCGTCGCGCTCAATCTTGCCGTGCATAACCGTGAAGAATTGCTGCATCAACTGTCGACCAATCAGACCGATCTTGCGGTCATGGTGCGTCCGCCGCACGAAATGGATTCGATCAACGAGCCGTTCGCGCCGCATCCGTATGTGATCGTGGCCGCGCCCAATCATCCGCTCGCGAAAAAACGCAACATCAAGCTGAACCAGCTGGCCAGCGAGGCGTTCATCGTGCGCGAGCGCGGCTCGGATACGTGGAATTCGATGGAAGAAGGCTTCGCCGGCCGTCTGACGAATCTCAAGATTGCGATGGAGATCAAGAGCACCGAGACCATCAAGCAGGCGGTCATCGCGGGCATGGGCATCGCGTTTCTGTCCGCCCACACCATCAGTCTCGAACTGCAGGTCGGCAATCTGGTGGTGCTCGACGTCGAGGGCTTTCCCGTGATGCTCAACTGGTACGTGGTGCACCGGAAGAACAAACGCCTGCCGCCCGTTGCCGAAGCGTTCAAGCGCTTTCTGATGGAAGAAGGCGCGAACCTGATCGAGCAGATCACGAAGCTCAAGGAATCGACCGTGTATACGCGATAGCGTATGGTTTTCCAATAAAACTTTAACTATTGCCGATCGGTGCTCATGCCTATGCTTGAGTCGAGCCATTTCACTCGACCGCCTGGGAGCACGATGATGATCAACCACGCTTCGGTTCTGTCTCATTCCACCACGCGTGCTGCCCGCACCATTGCGGACAGTCCTGACGATGCGCACCTGAGCGCCTGGAACGCAGCATTCAGCGACCTCGGACTGCGGTTTCGCTGGGACCGCGACACGCTCGATGCGCTCAATGAGTTCAGCAGTGAACTCGCCCGCATTACCGCGTACATCGAGCGGTTTCACGCCCATCTGCACAAGGCATACGACGCCGACTTTCTGGCCCAGTTGATCCTGCAGAAAAAGAGCCAGTACTTCGCTGCTTTCACGCCGCAACGGAGCGCTTGATACGTACCAGCACATGCCTTGCTGCACGCGCTTGAATGATTGCGCGTGCAACCTTTCCCTGCCGGTCACCTTTCGACCGGCGTCCCCACCGGGTGACGCATTGCGCGATAACGCTGCCTTCCGCGATAGCGCCACTCGACGCCGCGCCGGTATGCACCCGAGCGCTGCACATCGCAATCGTCGCGCAGCGACCAGCACGGCGTCGAGAAATCGTCGCCCGCTACGATGTGCGAAGGATCGCCGCGCAATTCGATGCGCTCCAGGATGCCGCGCCGGTGAATGACGCCGCAGCGTGCATGAACGCGCGCACCTGGCGTCGCGAATGCGTGCGCGTGCGGCTCGTCGTCGGCGGCGGTCATCATGTGTGCGCCAAGCGCAGCGGCCAGCAGACTCATCGCGAGCAGCGCGGCCACGTCGAAGTTATGAGTGTCTTCGGTGACGAACGCGTAGCCGAGCCATGCGCATAGCAGCAGCGCGACGACGTTGACAATCTTGTAGCCGGGAAACGCGGCGTTGCGATCCACCAGCAGGCCGCGCAACTTGAAGAAGGCGATCACGGAGCCCGCAAACACAAGGCCGCCGATGAATACCGCGACGCATGATTCGACCCGCTCGATCCCGACGGGCATCGCCGAAAGCAGGTATCGCGCGAAGCCCGCGCCGATCACCATCAGCCCGACACCGCTGCCCAGCAACGTCAGGAAACCCGGCCGATGCAGCAGATCGCGGCGGCGAACCGTCCGCGCACAAAAAGTTGCGCCCACAACAGTCAACAGGATGCCGAGAACTGCATAGACGGCATTGCCCAGTGCTTCCGGCATGTCTCCTCCTTCCCCGACGCCGTTGTACGGCGTCGCCCAGATCAGACGGAAATACTCGCGGCCGTGATAGCGGCCTGTACTGTGCTCGCGCCTGCAAGCGCGAGCGTATTGCTCAACGTGCCAATGCCCTCGATCGAAATCGACACGGTCGCACCGTCCTTGATTGACCCGACGCCCAACGACGTTCCGCAGGCGATCACGTCGCCCGGTTCCAGCGTCAGGTCATGCGAAATCATGCTGACCTGTTCCGCCGGCGAGAACACCATGTCCGACAGCGGATAGTTCTGCCGCTCCACCCCATCGACGGTCGTCACGACATGGCACGCGTGCCAGTCGAGACCCGACACAATCGCAGGACCGACACAACAGAACGTATCGAAGCCTTTCGCCCGGCACCATTGCGGAAAGTGCGGATTCTCGTTGAGCAGCTCCGCGGCCGTCACGTCGTTGATGATCGTGTAACCGAAGATCGATTCGGCGGCTTCTTCGACGCTCGCTGCACGACAGCGCCTGCCGATTACGATACCGAGTTCACCTTCGTACGCGATCTTGCCGCTGTAACTGACTGGCCGCTGGATCGGATCGCCTGATCCGATCACCGATTCTGCCGGCTTGATCAGAAAAAGCGGATGCGACGGTACCGGCTTTTCGAGCTTTGCAGCCAGCGCGTGGAAGTTGTTCCATAGCGCGACGACCTTGCCAGGCGCACAGGGCGCGATCTGCGTGAGTGCGCGCGTCGATAGCACGGCGCCTGTGGGCACCGGATGATGAAGGCCCGCGTACTCGTGCAGGTAGCCGTTTTCAACACGACCGAAGACGATGTTGCCGTCGTTCGACTTGAAGCGCATCCAGGTTTCCACGGTCAGTTCCTCGTGAGTGAGTGCAATCTTCTCGTGTGAACGAAAAGCGTCAGATGGCGCCGGCCACGCGCAACGCGCTGATCTGATCCAGCGAGTAGCCGAGTTCGGCCATCACCTCTTCGGTGTGTTCACCGAGCAACGGCGAGCGCGTCACTTCAGTGGGACTGTCCGACAGCTTGATCGGATTGCCGACCGTCAGATACTTGCCGCGCAACGGATGATCGACTTCAACGATCGTGCCCGTCTTGCGCAGCGACGGCTCCTCGGCGATTTCCTTCATCGAGAGGATCGGGCCGCAAGGGATGTCGTACTTGTTGAGGATTTCCATCGCCTCGAACTTGGTCTTCGTCA
The DNA here is from genome assembly GCF_050436625.1 of Paraburkholderia sp. GAS334. Classification (NCBI taxonomy): domain Bacteria; kingdom Pseudomonadati; phylum Pseudomonadota; class Betaproteobacteria; order Burkholderiales; family Burkholderiaceae; genus Paraburkholderia; species Paraburkholderia sp. GAS334. Next base: position 75,122 of record NZ_JBNDMO010000014.1, read on the forward strand.
TCGTCCAGCGCTCGATTTCAGCGAAGATTTCCTTCAGACGCGGCAGACGCGCGGCGGGTGTCGCGTATTCGGGATCGGTGGCCCATTCTTCCTTGCCGATCACGTTGCAGATCTTCGCCCACACGGGCGCCTGCGTGATGAAGTAGATGTATGCGTTGGGGTCGGCTTCCCAGCCCTTGCACTTCAGGATCCAGCCTGGCTGGCCTCCACCTGACGCATTGCCGGCGCGCGGCACCGCTTCGCCGAACGTGCCGTTCGGGTACTGCGGATACTCCTTCATGACGCCGGTGCGCTCGAGGCGCTGCTGGTCGCGCAGTTTCACGCGGCACAGGTTCAATACGCCGTCCTGCATGGCGGCGAGCACCCGTTGACCGCGGCCCGTCGACACCCGCTGAAAGAGCGCCGTGACGATGCCCAGCGCGAGATGCAACCCGGTGCCGCTATCGCCGATCTGCGCGCCGCTGACCACCGGCGGACCATCGTCGAAGCCCGTTGTCGAGGCCGCGCCGCCCGCGCATTGCGCGACGTTCTCGTAGACCTTGCAGTCCTCGTAGGGTCCCGGGCCGAAGCCCTTGACGGACGCGACGATCATCTTCGGATTGAGTTCCTGGATGCGCTCCCAGGTGAAGCCCATGCGGTCAAGCGCGCCCGGCGCGAAATTCTCGACCAGTACGTCGCATTTCTGGATCAGCGCTTCGAGAACCAGCTTGCCTTCGGGGTTCTTCGTGTCGATCGTGACCGAGCGCTTGTTGTGATTGAGCATCGTGAAGTACAGGCTGTCGACGTCTGGAATATCGCGCAGCTGCTCGCGCGTGATGTCGCCTGCACCCGCCCGCTCTACCTTGATCACATCGGCGCCGAACCATGCCAGCAACTGCGTGCACGTCGGACCCGATTGCACATGTGTGAAGTCGAGAATCCGCACGCCGTCGAGCGCTTTGCCCATGTCATGTCTCCTTCAATGATGTCTGCGTGTTACGTGCACACCGGTTCGTCGTGCGTCACTGCGTCTTTCGTGAGATCGACCTGCCTTGACCGACACGGTATGTGATATATCACATTCATTCAAGCGTAATTTCGATGCTGTTTTTGTGGCCGGATATCCGCTTCAGCGGCTTGTGGCGCGGGTTTCAGACTCAAATCCCACCGCAGAACCGCGATGCGACTGAGGGAAAATACCGAGCCGCATTCATTCACGATCCGTTGTGATATATCACATACCGGATTTCATGACGCGTCAAGGGGAGCTTTCCCGGCTTTTCGGTCGGAGAGACGCGGAACGGGCCAGGTCAGGAAGGAAGGAACGAAGGTCAACGCGGACACGGATACGTCGACAGGAACGCACAAAGACAACAGGGCCAGCGGTGAAGCCACCGCTGGCCCTGTTGTCTTTCACTCACCGTCAATGAAACCGGTCAGTCGAGAAAATCGCAGTTCGCTTCGACAAACGTGGCGAGATCGAGCGAATGCTGGCGCGTGAGACGCTCGGCCAGTTCGGTATCGCGCTTTTCAAGTGCCTCGATGATGCGCAGATGGTCGACGATCGAACGTGCCGCACGGTCACTCTGCGAAATCGTCATACGACGGATCGCGCGCACGTGGATAAAGATGTTCTTGATCGTATCGAGGATGATCTGCGACTTCGACAGCTCGACAATCGCCTGGTGGAACGCAATATTCGCGTCCGAGTATTCAGCGATGTGCTCGGCCGGCGTGGCGTCGCGGAAATTGTCGAACATGTGCCGCAGCCGGGCGATTTCCGCGTCGGTCGCGTTCTGCGTGGCGAGGCGCGCGGCCATGCTTTCGAGCGCCGCCCACATCTGGATCATCTCGACAATTTCACGCTTGCTCTTGCGCACGATATAGATGCCACGCCGCGGCACCATGCGCAAAAAGCCTTCCTGCTCCAGCAACGTCATCGCTTCGCGAACGGGTGTACGGCTCACGCCGAGCGTTTCGCTCAGCACGCGTTCGTCGAGGCGGATTTCCTCGCGCGACTGGTAGATGTCCGCGTCAGCAATCGCCTGACGCAGCATTGCGTAGGCCTGATCGCGCAGGCTGGCGGTCGCATTGATGGGCTGGAGTGACAGCGTCAACGATGCGACCGGATGTGCAACCGCGGGTGTAGCCACTGCTTCAGTTTGAAGTTCTGACGACATTCATCGCCTCTTGTTGAACACGCGCACGATGCGGCGTAGCGGCGGGGGCCGTTTCACCGAGGCCGACGTAACGGCCATGCAACGCGGCCAGTTCGGCAACCGGCTGCGGAATCCATTTTGTCAGTAAAACCGTGGCAGCGGAACCCAGACCAACCATACCGATGGCAAGCAGCGATAGAGAAACAAAATCCATTTGAAGCTCCGAATGATTGAGTGAATGACTCAATCATATGCTGCATCGCCGCAAAAATCAATATTTGGTATGTGATATATCACAAAACTGTTGCTTCCAGACATCACCGCACACGGTAGCACGGGCGGGATAGTGCGCAACGGCTTCGCGCCTCTTGCGCGGCGCACGCCGAAGCGGGCGCGCGCAGACGCGCTCGACATCATGCAGCCGCGCTGGCTTCGAGCCGGAATACAGCGACCGCCTCCTTCAGCAGTTTCGACTGCGACCTCAGCGATTCCGCGGCCGCGGCCGCCTGCTCGACGAGCGCCGCGTTCTGCTGCGTCGACTGATCCATCTGCGTGACCGTGACGTTGATCTGTTCGAGGCCGTGATGCTGCTGCTCAGCTGCGTTCGATATCTCCGACATGATGTGCGTCACGCGCTGCACCGAAGCCACGACATCGCTCATCGTCACGCCGGCGCGTTCGACGAGCGCTTCGCCGGACCGGATCCGCTGCACCGAACTGCCGATCAGCGACGCGATTTCCTTCGCCGCTGCGGCCGTGCGCTGCGCGAGGCTGCGCACTTCGGCGGCCACGACGGCGAAACCCCGTCCCTGCTCGCCCGCGCGCGCCGATTCGACGGCTGCATTGAGCGCGAGGATATTCGTCTGGAACGCGATGCCGTCGATCACGCCGATGATTTCAGCAATCCGCTGGGAATCGCGCGAAATGTCGCGCATCGTACTTACCGCTTCGTGCACTGCCCCGCCGCCCGCGACCGCCGTTTCCGATGCCTGCTGCGCGAGCTGGTTAGCCTGCTTCGCGTTGTCGGCGTTCTGGCGGACGGTGATCGTCAACTGTTCCATGCCGACGGCGGCCTTCTCTAGCGCGGCGGCCTGCTGCTCCGTACGCGAAGACAGATCCGTGTTGCCATGAGCGATTTCCTGCGCGCCCGTGTGAATCACGTCGGTGCTGCTACGCACCGTGACCACCGTGCGGCGCAAACCATCCTGCATCTGTCTGAGCGCGCCCAGCAGCGCGCCCATTTCATTGTTGCGCTCGTTATGGATTTCGCCCGACAGATCGCCGCCCGCGATCAGACGAAACTGCGCGATCGCGTGCTCGACCGGACGGATGATCGCGCGCATCAGCGTCATGCGGCCAGCGATGCTCACGGCCAGCAGCAGCACCGTGACGCCCACCAGCACTTCCACGGTCAACGCAAAGCGGCTTTGCGCCTGCAGGAAACGCCCTTCCTGACGCTGCATCAGACGCGCTTCGAGCGCGGCGACCGCGCGCGCATATTCACCGGCTACCGCTTCGGTTTCCTTGCCCTGAAGTGTCTTGAAACTGATGAAGTCGTTGGTATCGAGTGCCTTGAAAGCGGGCAACAACGCCTGCGAAACGAGCTTCGCACGCGTGCCGCCGAGACGCTCCACGTCAGCACGTAGATCGGCGTCTTCCTTTGCGATGCCATTGAAACGTTTGAAGGCAGCATCGGCGACCGTCACGGCACGATGCGACTCTACGAGCAGTGCCGGATCCGGCTCGCCGAGACCATAGAGTGCGTAATAGCTGTTCATCAACAGACGCGCGCGCAGTAATTCTTCCGAACTCTGATGCAGGGCGACCAGCGCACCCGTGTCATCGCTATACATTTTCTGTAGCGCAACGTTGCTCATGCGCGTCCCCGCAATGCCCATCGCGCCGATCGCAATTGACATGAGTGACAACACGCCGATAACGGCGGTCAATGTCGCCCGGATAGACAGTTTTCTGAACATGCGCTTCCTCGCAGGATTGGTCTTGCACGCCTTGCTAGCGACACGCGCCCGACAAACTGCATGCTCGGAAACCCTAACCGTCCTGGTATCTGAATTCATCCCCGAAAATAAGGCTCAAAACACACTATGTGGGTCGAAAAATCAGCGCGCAGCCCACTGCCAGCAAGGCTTTAGTCGAGCAGCGAACATCTACGGGCAAACCAGTTATGCATTCCCGTCTCATATTGCCAACGCGAGCCACACCTCATATCGTTGAGCGCGCAACTTCGAGGCCCCGCTAAAGAACCAGCGAAAAAGAGCCGATAACAATCAATTACCCTTTAGAGAGACCGACCATGAGCAGCACGACCGACCACTCGGGCAGTCCGGACTCGTCCGGCTTCTTTTCCAAACAGGCTACCGTCGCACGCGCGGGCTTCTCACGCTGGATGGTTCCGCCCGCGGCACTCGCCGTCCACCTTTGCATTGGCCAGGCCTACGCGTTTTCGGTATTCAACGGTCCGCTCACGAAAGTCATCGGCATCACACAGTCCGCCCCGGACGACTGGTCGCTCACGACACTCGGCTGGATCTTCTCGCTCGCCATTGTGTTCCTCGGCCTGTCTGCCGCGTTTGCAGGCAAGTGGCTCGAACATGTCGGTCCGCGTCGCACGATGTTCACTGCGGCGTGCTGCTTTGGCGGCGGTTTCATCGTGTCGGCAGCGGGCGTATGGCTGCATCAGATCGCACTGCTCTATCTCGGCTACGGCGTGATCGGCGGCATCGGACTCGGGCTCGGCTATGTGTCGCCGGTGTCGACGCTGATCCGCTGGTTCCCGGACCGTCGCGGCATGGCAACCGGCATGGCGATCATGGGCTTCGGTGGTGGCGCAATGATCGCTGCGCCGCTGTCGGTCGCGCTGATGAACCACTTCAAGAGCGCAACGAGCAACGGCGTCGCCGCGACGTTTGTCGTGCTCGGCATCGCGTACTTCATCTCGATGACGATCGGTGCATTCGCGATCCGCGTTCCGGCAAAGGACTGGAAGCCGGCTGGCTGGACGCCGCCAGAAACGTCGCACAAGATGATTACGCGCAATCACGTGCACATCGACCAGGCGTTGAAGACGCCGCAGTTCTATCTGATCTGGCTCGTGCTGTTCCTGAACGTGACGGCCGGCATCGGCATTCTTGGCCAGGCATCGGTGATGATCCAGGAGAGCTTCAAGGAAACGGTCACGGCTGCAGCCGCGGCGGGCTTCGTCGGGCTGCTGTCGCTCTTCAACATGGGTGGCCGCTTCGTGTGGGCGTCGACCTCGGACTTTATCGGTCGCAAGACTACGTATTTCATCTTCTTCGCGCTCGGCGCCGTGCTGTACTACGCGGTGCCTGGTTTCGCCGCGTCGGGCAACATCGCCCTCTTCGTGCTTGCTTATTGCCTGATCCTGTCGATGTACGGCGGCGGCTTCGCGACCGTCCCCGCGTATCTCGCAGACATGTTCGGCACCGTATTCGTCGGCGGCATTCACGGCCGTCTGCTGACGGCGTGGGCCGCTGCGGGCGTAGCTGGCCCGGTGCTGGTCAACTACATCCGCGCATATGAAGTGGCCCATGGCGTGGCCAGGGCCGACGCGTACACGATGACCGTGCACATCATGACCGTGCTGCTGGTGGTGGGCTTCGTCTGCAACCTGCTCGTCAAGCGCGTCGACGACAAACATCACATGAGCGAAGCGCAGCTCGCCAGCCAGTAAGGAGACTGACATGACCCAATCGAACGCCACGCATCCGACCAGCAAGGGCCAACTGGTCATCTTCTGGGCCTACGTGCTGATTCCCCTCACGTGGGGCGTCGTGAATACGCTGATCCAGGCCATGAAGCTGTTCAGCTAGGCACCCTTTGAAGTTTTCTTACAGAAAAGCCAGGCGCGATGCCTGGCTTTTTTATTTCGAATTTTTCCCCATAGTTCCGCACGAAAAGTCTTAAATATTCTGGCATTTGCAGCTCAACTGCCAAAAGTCAACCTCGCCTGACCTTCACCTTGACGCAATACGCCGATTTCGAAATAATCACCAAGATCATTTAAGCTTTCGATAGTGTTACAAATTATTCGTGTAACGCTTTGGAACGTTTGTTAGTATTTGCAAACCGTCGGGACATACGAACCCATTTTTATTCGCCGCATCAAGTGCTGTCTATCCTTTAAGGAGGCTCTCTGTATGTGCGTGAGAACGGTTCTACCTACACCCTCGTAGCGGGTATGCCGGTTATGTCCAGACCGGCCTGCGGTCTCTTGTTACTGTTGCTGGAAGTTTATTCTGCCGTGTCCTCGGCGGAATGGATCTTGTCCGGCCACTAATCAGTCCAGTCAATATGCTTAATGCGTATTCCGGTTTGCGAAAGCAAAGGGATACACACGCCCAACGCAGTTGTCTTTTTTATTGAATATATGAACCTTGCTCAACGATTTATCCGGGTGGCGTTACTTTCAATATTATTTTCCGCTCAGGGCGCGCAAGCTCAGACCGCGGAAGACGCCAACAAGAGTAACAACCCGCTCAATCTTGCTGCATCGTTCAATGTCCAGAACTATTACACGCCGAGCGTTTTCGGCACGAGTGCACACACAAACGATCTTCTGCTGCGTCCTACCGTGCCGGTCGCGCCAGGTCTGATCGGTGTCCCGCAGATCTTCCGCGGCACGCTGCCGATCAGTACCCGTCCTGACCCGACGGGCGGCTATAACACCGGCCTCGGCGACATCAATCTGTTCGACATCTTCCTGCTGAGCCAGGGCGACGTCCAGATCGGCGTCGGCCCGCTGCTGACCATGCCGACCGCCACCGACCCGAGCCTCGGCACGGGCAAATGGCAAGCCGGCCTTGCCGCGGTCGCCGTGAGCGCGACGAAAGCCCGGCTGCTTGGCGCGCTGGTTCAGTGGCAGCACTCGTTCGCCGGCCAGAGCGGCCGGCCGACCACGCAGTCGCTTACCGCGCAGCCCTTCGGCATCTTCAACCTGCCCGGCGGCTGGTATATCCGCTCGACCGACACGTGGACCTTCGACCTTCAGCACGGCAGCTATTACATCCCGGTCGGCCTCGGCGCCGGCAAGGCATGGAAAGGTGGTTCGACCATCTACAACGCGTTTATCGAACCGCAGTACTCAATTGCCCACTCGGGCGCAGGGGTTCCGCAATTCACGATTTTCGCGGGCCTGAACATGACCTTCGGCAAATAGCCACCGAGCCACCGTATCTCACAGGATGATCGGAACGATGAAATTTTCGACTGTCATAAGCGCCGCAGCGCTCGGCTTAAGTCTCACGATGGGCAGCACCGCAAGCGCTCAGGCGCAGGACACGGCCTCTCCGGAAGAAGCACGCGCGATCGCGAAAGACGCGTTCATCTACGCGTATCCGATGCTCTTCAACTACAAGACGATGTACCAGCAGGCCATCGATCCGAAGTCGAAGTCGTACGTCGGTGGCTTCGGCAGGTTCAGGAATTACTCGCATCCCTACGGTCCCGACAACAAGGAAATCGTCACGCCGAATAACGACACCCCGTATTCGTGGGCGTGGCTCGATCTGCGTCGCGAGCCGTGGGTGCTGACGGTGCCCGAAGTGCCGGACAACCGCTACTACGTCTTCCAGTGGATCGACTTGTTCACGTACAACTTCGCGTACGTCGGATCGCGCACGACCGGTAACGGCGCGGGTCATTACCTGCTCGCAGGTCCGGGCTGGAAAGGCGAAACGCCGAAAGGCATCGACAAGGTGCTGCGCCCGGAAACCGACATCATCCTCACGCTGGGGCGCACCGCGCTTGGTGGCCCGAGTGACGTCAAGAATGTGCAGGCGATCCAGGAAGGCTACAGGCTGACACCGCTGTCGTCGTTCGAACACACCGCGCCGCCACCCGCCGTGCCGAAGCCGACGTTCCCGAAATGGGACGAAGCAAAAGCGACCTCGATCGATTTCATTTCATACCTGAACTTCCTGCAGACGTTCACGCAACCGCCCGCGCCGTCCGAAGCGGAACTGCTCCAGCGTTTCGCGAAGATCGGCATCGCACCGGGCAAGCCGTTCGATGCAGCGGCGTTGCCGCCCGAGACGCGCGCGGCGATCGAAGCCGGTGTCGCCGACGGCAAGGCGGCGCTCGCCGACGCCGAAAAGCACACCACGAGTTCGTTCGGCATCTTCGGCACCCGCGAGGACCTGAATGGCGACTACATGAAGCGGGCCGTCGCGGCTGCGATGGGTATCTACGGCAACACGAAGGAAGAGGCGGTATACGTCGGCGCCCACGTGGACGCGGATCATAAACAGCTGGTTGGCTCGCAGCCCTACGTCCTCCATTTCGACAAGAAGGATCTGCCGCCGGCAAAGTTCTTCTGGTCGATGACGATGTACGACCTGCCGGGCCGTCACCTGGTGCCCAATCCGCTCAACCGGTATTCGATCGGCGACCGCACCCAAGGCCTGAAGTACAACGCCGACGGCTCGCTCGACATCTACGTCCAGCACACTTCCCCCGGTACCGACAGGGAAGCGAACTGGCTGCCCGCTCCGCAAGGCGCTTACGACGTGATCATGCGCATCTACGGCCCTGGTCAGGCGGTGTTCGACGGCACGTGGAAATTTCCCGAGCCGAAAAAGGGATGACGTCGCATGGACGCCGCGGAGCACAACGCGAACCGAAAGGCTGCAACGTGGCTGACCGCCACGGTGCTCGCTTCGATCGCCGCTCCTATTCTGGCGAAACCTCAAACCGGCATGGCCGTGGCGCAGCGCGTCGCCGCGGTGCCGGCGCCGGTGGCGGGTTATTCGGTCAGCGAGGCTTACGTGCGGCTCGTCGCGCGCCAGATCTACGTGTGGGCCTGGCCAATGCTCAGTATGTATAACCGCGTTTCCGTTCTGAAGCAGGTGTCGAAAGCCGGTCGGGCTGGCGGCGTCGTGCCCGTCGCCCCGGTAAATCGCCTGGCGATGCTGCACGACTACGTCGATCCGCACGCGCGCCATGTCGCCTGCCCCGATCAGGATGTCGTGTGCGGGTCGGCGATGCTGGATCTCGACGCGTCGCCGGTGGTGATCCAGGTGCCGGAATTTGGCGAGCGCTTCTGGATTTACCAGCTGGTTGACATGCGCACCGACGGCTTCGCCGCGCTCGGGCAGATGTACGCCACGATGTCCGGCTTCTATCTCGTCGTCGGGCCGCACTGGCAAGGCACCGCGCCGAAGGGCATCAACAAGGTGCTGCGCGCGACGACGTCGATAGCGGCGTTCGTGCCGCGCGTCTTCATGGAAGACACCCATGCCGACCGCGTCGCCCTCCGGTCGGTCATCAACCTGATCGCCGTGTATCCGCTGGCGGACTACGACGGCGCGATGAAAAAGACCGACTGGTCCGCGCTGCCTTCGCTCCCTGCCGTCGTTCCGGCAACCCCCCTGGCAACCCTGTCATCGAGCGTCACGTTGGCCATGTCGCAGGGCGACGACGAAATCCGCTGGGTCATGCCGGAACATTTCCTCGACCAGTTGCCGCTCGTGCTCGACCGCGTGCCACCTCTGCCCGGCGAGGACGCGTTCTATACGCAGGCGCGCGCGCTGCTCCACGCGACGCAACGCAACGCGACATTGAAAGCCGCCGCGCAGGACGAAGCAGTCCAGACGCAAGCCGACGTGATCGCGCCGGCCATCCGCTTCAGTGCGTACGGCACGAAGCTGGCCGGCAACTGGACCACGCTCGAGAACGGCGCCGCGTTCGGCACCGACTATTACACGCGCATGGCAGCGGCGAAATCCAATATTTTCGTCACCAGGGCGAACGAAGCGCGCTACTTTTATCTGGACGACGATGCATTGGGCGCGCCGTTGAACGGCGCGAACGCTTACGCAATGACTTTTCCCGCGGGCAGAACTCCACCCGTCAAAGGGTTCTGGTCACTGACGCTCTATGACGCACGTCACTTCCTTTCGCCGAACACCGAAGAACGCTACTCGCTCGGCACCCGGAACCGGGCGCTGCACTACAACGAGGACGGCTCACTGACGCTTTACATCCAGGCGACGCCTCCCACCGAAGACAGACAGCCGAACTGGCTTCCCGCTCCCGAGGGAAAGCCTTTCTCGCTGTCGTTGCGGGCCTGGTGGCCACCAGCAGACGTGACGACGGACGGCACGTTGACGCCGCCGCCTGTCACGCGAATCAGTCAGGGTGTAGTCGACATCATCGACATTGTCGATATCAATGACAACGCCAATAGCAAGGAGAAGGAAACTTGAAACGTGTACCGATTGCGGTCATGCTCGTCACGGTGAGCTGCGCCGTATTTGCACAAAAGCCCCCGGTTTATCCCGCGAAGGGACAAAGCCCCTCACAGCAGGCATCGGACGATAGCGCCTGCTACAGCTGGGCGAAACAGAACACCGGTATCGATCCGGCGGTCGTTGCGCAGACACCACCGCCGCCGTCCGGGCCGACAGGCGCGCGGGTCGCTGGTGCGGCGCGCGGCGCGGCGGCGGGTGCAATCGTCGGTGATGTTGCGAATGACAACGCCGGTCACGGCGCGGCTGTCGGCGCTACGGCCGGCGTGCTGGCCGGTGGCGCAAGAAGCCGCCGCCAGCACGCAGCACAGGCGCAGGCGGCGCAGAACACCCAGCAATCAGAGTTGACGACCTACTGGCACGCGTACGGCGCGTGCATGCAGGGTCGCGGCTATACGGTCTCGTAACGTTGCCGACACGGAAAGCTCACAGGGAGTCAACCAGGATGAAAAATTTCATTCAACACTTCGGACGGCCGATGCGCCACGCACGACGCTCCGGCGCGACCGTCACGCTCGCCGCCGGGCTCGCGGGCCTCGGCTTCGCGCCGCTGGCTCAGGCAACGGAAGGCGGCGTCGGCCGGCCGATTACAGGCATGCAGGTCACACCGTACGCCGGTGTCGTGCCACCGACCTCCGACTGGATCGTATCGCTGTCCACGATCTACTACCAGGGCTCGCTCGGCGCGAGCAAGACGCTGCCGGTCGCGGGCACCGTCACCGCGGGTCTGAACTACCAGATCGTGTACACCATTGCCAATGCGGTCAAAACGTGGGGCATCACGGCGGGCGGATGGAACTTCGCGTCGTCGTTCGGTGTACCGGTGCAGTACACGAACGCGTCGTCTTTCCACGGACGTCTGCCTGACGACCACGCCACCCAGTTCGCCGACATCTTCTTTGTGCCGGTCGTTGCGGGTTATCACCTGACGAAGACGGATCACATCGCATTCAGCGTGCAGATGTATGCGCCGACCGGCGCCTATAACACCAGCCGTCTTGCCAACGCCGGCCAGAACACGTGGACGTTCACGCCAACCGTCTCGTACACGAAGCTCTTCCCCGCTCAGGAGATCGAACTGTCGGCGAACTACGGCGTCGAGTTCTACACACCGAACGACAAGACCCACTATCACAACGCGCCGATCAGCGTGCTCGACCTGCTTGCGCTCAAGCGCTTCAACGGCGGCTGGGGCGTCGGCGTGGTCGGCGGCTGGATCCAGCAGCTGGGCGACGACACCGGCGGCATCGCCAGTCTGACGGACGGTGCACGCGGTCGGTATCGGTCCGATCGTGACGTGGTCCGGCAAGGTCAGCAAGACGCCTGTATCGGCGTCGCTGCGCTGGGTCAATGAGTTTGCGGTGCAGGCGCGCCCGAAGGGGAACGCGGTCCTGCTGTCGGTCAGCGCCACGTTCCAGTAGAGGTGACTCGTGCGCGAACAGCACCTGCACCTGCATCTTCTCTCGCAACACAACGCAGTAACGTAAAAGGAGTAGTCATGAAGTCAACCCTGAAAACCGGTCCGAAACGCACGACGATCAAGGCAGCCATGCTGTTGACGGTGGCCCTGTCTTATCCGGCGTTCGCGCAGAACGCCAGTTCAAACGACGCGCAGAAGGCCGTCGGCGCCGCCGCGCTCGTGCACGTTCAGGCAACCGTCATCGGCATCGACCCCGTGTCGAACAGCGTCTCGCTGCGTGGCCCGCGCGGCAACGTCGCGGTGATCGACGTGGATCCGCAGGTCGGCGACGTGAAGAAGCTGCAGATCGGCGACAAGGTCGACATCGCGTACAGGAACGCGATCCTGCTGGCCGTCGACAAGACGAAGTCGAACGGCATTCGTGAGCGCGTCGAGACGAACGCGGCGTTGCCGGCGTCCGATGGCGTTGTGGCGTCCGCGCGCCGGGTCGAAGTGCTGGCCACCGTGCAGAAGATCGATCGCAAGAAGCGACTCGTGACGCTGCGCGGGCCGGTTCGCACGGAAGTGCTCGAAGTGGGGCCGGACGTGTCGATCGACAAACTGAAGGTCGGCGATACCGTACACGCCGTGTTCGTCTCTGCTGCGGCGGCCGAAGTCATGCGCGGTGGCACCCAGGTGAAGTAAGTGCGATGCCCGGTGCTGCGTCGCCGGGCAGCTGTTCGCCATGTAGAAAGGGGCGCGGTCGACGCGCCCCTGATTCGCCGGTCCGCCGGGCCAGTTGCGGCTTGCCCGTTCGCCGGGTTCCGACGGTCAGTCGACTACGCGGGCCATCGGCCGGACACGGTCCCGCCAGCGCGCCGCAGCAGCCGTTCCCGCGGGCGCGTTCTGCGCCACCGGTTGTGCGCGATGCATGCGCCCCGCGATCGCTTCGCACATCGCGTCGCCGGCTTCGCCGTAAAGGTCATGCATTGCACGCTGCAGCACGCCTGATTCGAACCACACCTTGAAGCGTCGGTGGCAGGTGCGGTAGTCCGGGTAACGGGTAGGCAGCGCGGCCCACGCGGCGCCGCTCGACAGCACCCAGAGCACGCCGTTCAACACCATTCGCGTGTTGCGTGGCGGTCGCCCGCGCGGATCCTTGCGGGCGCGAAATGCGATAAAGAGCGCTTCCACGCTGCTCCATTGCGCGTCGGTCAGGTCGCGGTGCAGTGCCATCTGAACTCCGTATCTGAACAGTTCAATCACAATACCGGTTGCCTCACCGGTGTGACATCTGGCGAATAGGAGAACTGTGGTCTGGCACGCATTAGGTGCGCGCGATGTGCGGCCCGGCGAACATTCGTCCTTTTAGCCGCCCGGGATTCTGCTCAAGTGTCTCAATCCCAGCGGCCTGCTTCCCCCTCAGGCATGAACGACGCGAACGCCGGATCAGCCGCCCTCTTCCAGCACGAGCAGATTCTCGTGAGAAAAGCCCAGCGCGACAGGCTGGCCACGCTCCGGCAAGCTGCGATTCGGATCGTTGAATACGTCGAGCGAGATGACCGCTTCCTGCACGCGTGCGCGAATCCGCACAACGGCGCCAAGAAAGCTGACGTCCTCGACCGTCGCGGCCAGCGTGTTGCGGCCCGGCGAAGGCGCTTCGAGCACGATTGCCTCGGGCCGCAAGGCGAGCATGCGCTTCTTTCCGGCGTCATCCGGTGCCAGCGTTTGAGTCGTGGTCAGTTCCTGTCCGTCGACGGCCATTCTGCCGCTCGACGGATCCACGACATGTCCCGTCAGGATGTTAAGCGTGCCGACAAACGACGCGACAAAGCGCGTGCGCGGATAGTTATAGATTTCCGACGGCGTACCGACCTGCTCGACGCGCCCTTCGTTCATGACGACAATCCGGTCGGAGATCGACAGCGCCTCTTCCTGATCGTGCGTAACGAAAATCGACGTAATACCGAGCTCGCGCTGCAGCGTGCGAATGTCCTGTCGCAGCGAGATACGGATCTTCGCGTCGAGCGCCGACAGCGGTTCGTCGAGCAGCAGCACCTGCGGTTTGCCGGCGAGCGCGCGCGCCAGCGCCACGCGTTGCTGCTGTCCGCCCGACATTTGCCACGGGTAACGGTCAGCGAGATGCGGCAGCTTGATCAGTTGCAGCATTTCGTCGACACGCTCGCGGATCTCCGCGTCAGGCCGTCCCCCGACACGCAGACCAAAGCCGATGTTGTCCGCGACCGTCATGTTCGGAAACAGCGCATACGACTGAAACACCATGCCGACCTTGCGTTGACGTGTGCGCAGATGCGTGACATCGCGTCCATCGAGACGGATCGTGCCGCGTGTCGGACTTTCGAAACCCGCGATCATGCGCAGCACGGTTGTCTTGCCGCAACCGGACGGCCCAAGGAAAGTGATGAATTCGCCGCGATCGATCTGCATGTCGAAGTGATGCAGGGCCGTGTTCGATCCGAACGTCTTGTGCAGGTTTGCTATTTCAAGGAATGCCATGACGGGCGCCTTCATTCATCAGGGTTTCTGTGCGGCGAGCGCCGGTCCACGGGGCGCTGTACGCGCGGATCCGAACACCTGGATCAAACCCATCGACGCCCACGTAATGGCAAACGCAATGATCGCGAGCGCCGAAGGCTCATACGCGCGATTCGCACCGATCAACTGCAGATACGGGCCGAACGCCGGCCGGTCGAGCAGACTCGCGATCGTGAATTCACCGATCACCACTGCAAACGTCAGGAACGCGCCCGACAGAATGCCCGAGCGGATATTCGGAAAGATCACCTTGAAGAGGATCGTCGGCCAGTTTGCGCCGAGACATTCGGCGGCTTCCGTCAGCGAGCGCACATCGACGGCGCGCAGACCTGCATCGACCGCGCGATACATGTAAGGCAGCGAGAGCGTCACGTACCCGAACACGAGCAGCACATCGGTCGCACGCTCGTTGCTGGTAAGCGGCAGAATCGAACTGCTGTTGTACATGCGCAGATAACCGAACACGATCACGATCGCCGGAATCACGAGGGGCAGCAGCGTGATGAATTCGACGATCGGCCGCAGCTTTGGCAAACGCAACTGAACCCAGTACGCGGTCGGCACCACCAGCAGAATGCCGACGACAATCGTCAGCAACGCCATCAGGATCGAGTAGCCAAACGAAGCCTGAAAATGCGCATCGGCAAGTACGACGCGATACGCTTCGAAGCTATACGTGCCGCGCTTCATGCGCAAACTGAACTCGAACGTCGCGATCAACGGAATCAGGAAATACAGCGAACCGACGATGATCGCGATCCACGCGCCTGCTCGTGACTGGGATTTCATCGACGCCCCCTTTCCGCGCGCGAACGCAGCCAGATATAGCCACCATTCGAAATGCCCGTTACGAGGATCATGCCGAGTGCGAGCGCATAGCCCAGGTTCGGGTTATGCAGCACGTCACCACGAATCTGCGCGTACAACAGGATCGTCACGATGTTGAGCGAACTGCCTGTCAGCGCATACGCAGTCGCCACCGCGCCGAACGAGTTCGCAAACAGCAGCAACGCGGCGCCCAGCACGCTCGGCCACAACACCGGCAACGCCACATAGCGCCAGTACTGGAAAGCCGTGCCGCCGAGGCAATCGCAGGCTTCACGCCATTCGCGCTTCAGGCCATCGAGCGCGGGTGTGACGATCAACACCATCAACGGAATCTGGAAGTACAGGTATGTTAGCGTCAACCCCGAAAAGCTCAGGATGCTGAAGCCGGTCGAATACAGATTCAGGCCTGTGTATTTTTTAAGCAGCACAGTCACAAGCCCGACGCGCCCCAGTGTGCAGATAAACGCGAACGCAAGCGGCACGCCGGCAAAGTTCGACGCGACGCCGGAAAACGTCATCAACGTCGGGCGAATCCAGCCGGGCAGCTGGCCATGCACGGCGGCCCACGCGAGCAGCGAACCGATCACCGCACCGCCGAACGCCGATGCGGCGCTGACCTTGAAGCTGATCCAGTACGCGTCGATGACGCCCTGCGAGAAGAGGTCGCGGAAGTTCACCAGCGTGAAATGGCCCTGCGGATCCTGGAACGCACCGACCATCAGGAAGGCGGTTGGCAGGATCAGAAACAGCAGCGCGAATACGAAGAACGGCAGCACGCCGATCCACGTCCACAACGACGCGGACTGTCCCGCGCCCTTCGCGGGCGGCGATGGCGTCAGCGCAAGCGGCGCCTGCAACTCCGGCGGCACAGAGCCAACATTCGGTGGACTGCTCATAGGTCAGGGAACCCTCAGACAAAGAAGCCAGCGCGCGTCGCGATGGTTGCGGCCGCAACTTGACGACACACTCCGGATGAGCCACGGCCACGGGCGACGCAGACCGCGCGCCGCCCGCTGCTTCCGTCGCCGTGCTGCGCTAATACTATGACGGCGGGCGCTCGTGTTACTTCACGTTGGCGCCGACTGCGGCATCCCACTGCTTCGAAATCGTCTCCTTGTACGCGTCCTGTTGCTGGAGCGTCGGGAACACGGCGTTCTTATAGAGCGCTGCGGGCGGCAGTTTGTCGAGCAGCGCCTGCGGCACCTTCTTCGCAGCCGTCAGTTCGTTGTAGCGGATCGGATGGCAGTAGCCTGTCAGCCAGCCGATCTGGCCTTCGTCCGAGTACAGGTATTCCATCCACAGTTTCGCGGCGTTCGGATGCGGGGCGAATGCGCTGATCGCCTGCACATAGACGCCCGCGACAACGCCCGTCTTCGGCACCACGACCTGCACCTTCGGGTTGCCCTTCAGTGTGTCGCGGTCGGCGAGCGCGTTGTAGTCCCATCGCACAATGATCGGCGTCGTGCCCTGCGCAAGCGATGCGGCCTTGCCGATCACAGGCACGAAGTTGCCGCTTTTGTTCAGATCAGAGAAATACTTGAGACCGGCCTTGTCGGCCTTCGATGCATCGCCCTTCGAAGCCGAAAGGCCCGCTGCATACACGCCCATGATCGCCTGATTCGCCGAGCGCGGATCGCCCGCAAGCGAGACTGCGTTCTTGTACTCTGGCTTCTGCAGATCCGACCAGTCGGCCGGCGCCTTGTCGATCATGTCCGCGTTGATCTCGAAGGCCAGCACGCCGTAGTAATCGCCATACCAGTTGCCATCAGCGTCCTTGACCGCGTCGGGAATCGACTTCCACGTCGACACCTTGTACGGTTGCAGCAATCCAGCCGCCTTTGCCGTGGGGCCAAACGACAGGCCGACGTCGATTACATCAGGCGCCTGGGGACCCTTGTTGCCCTTGTTCGCCTTGATCGCTTCGAGTTCATCGCCTGAACCCGCATCGGGATTCAGCTCGTTGATCTTGATGCCATATCTGGCCTGAAAGGCCGCGATCATCGGGCCATAACCACACCAGTCGTGCGGCAGGCCAATCACGGTCAACTGACCTTCCTGCTTTGCGGCCGCGACGAGCGCGTCAGGCGGCGCAGCGGCGGCGCTGTTCATGCAGATTGCCGCAGCGGCGGCGATTGCCGACACCGAAATAAAAGAATGTGCCCAGGTCCGGTTCATGTTTTTTCCACCCTTTGCCGACATTGCTACGTTGGGAAAACTGCTATACGTATGGGTCTTCGGTGCTGCGTCGCGCCTCTTTTGCGCGTGTCGCGTCTATCCCGCGGCCGGCGCAGCAGCCGCGCCGGCCCGGATGATATCGATGCGATCTGTACAAATTATGTCAACGCCCCATTCAGTCAGTTCGCTCGCGCGCAGCGGTCCGTTGACCGTATAGGCGAGCACGCGCAGACCAGCGGCGTGAATATCCGCAACCAGTCGCGCGTTCAGGTGCCGATGGTCGGCATGCAGCGATACGCATTCGAGTTCACGAACGATGTGTAGCCAGTCTTTGGGCACCGCTTCGAACAACATGCCGCGCGGCAGTTCGGGCACGGCATCGCGCGCGGCGGCAAGCGCTTCGATAGAAAACGACGACAGCAAGGGCTGTGTCTGCGTACGCCAGAGATCCAGTGCGGCGCGCGCGACAAGATGTCCCGTTTCCACTTCCCGGCCTGGGCACGGTTTGATTTCTATATTAGCGGCGAGGGTGTCGCGCGCACAACGCTCGGCCGCTTCGGCAAGCGTGGGAAGGCGAACACCCGAAAATTGCGGATTGAACCACGCGCCCGCGTCGAGTTGTGCAAGTTCCTGCCAGGTG
Organism: Paraburkholderia sp. GAS334; assembly: GCF_050436625.1. Classification (NCBI taxonomy): domain Bacteria; kingdom Pseudomonadati; phylum Pseudomonadota; class Betaproteobacteria; order Burkholderiales; family Burkholderiaceae; genus Paraburkholderia; species Paraburkholderia sp. GAS334. Next base: position 93,143 of record NZ_JBNDMO010000014.1, read on the forward strand.
CGGTCGACGGCCGGACCGAAGCCGTTCGTGGTGCGCTCCAGCGTATCGTCGTGGAGCAGATAGATTTCGTCGTCGGCAGACAGCTTTGCGTCGAACTCGACCATGCGATAACCGTAGCGCACGCATGCGTCGAACCCGGCAAGCGTGTTTTCAGGCGCCAGCGTGCCACCACAGCGATGGGCAACCAGCGGCGGATATGGCCAGCTCGAAGAACCAGCGCGATCGTTCGAATTTCCCAAGTCTCTCTACCTTCGTCTACCTTCGCCTACATTCGATCCACCAGCCGCGCCGGCACTCAGACATGCGACATGTTCCGGGTTCGGAGCAAGGCTAGGAGCAATTACACGAATTTGCAAGCTGACAAAAAAATGCAATATTGGTCGGGTAAAACCGGTTGATAATCGAGCGCGCGGATGCCCGCTCACCTTTCCAGACGCGCTTTAAACGTCGTGGCTGAAGGCGTCTGGACAGATTCTATTGCCGGGGAACAGAATGTGGCAGGAAGACCGACATCAGCGCATTCGCGCACTGCTCTCGACGCTGCAACGGGTATCGACCGAACGCATCATGGCCGATCTCGGTGTCTCGCGGGAGACTGTGCGGCGCGATCTGCTCGATCTCGAAGCGCTCGGCGAGCTAAGGCGCGTGCACGGCGGCGCGATCAAGCCTGCGGACGAAGCACCGATCGCCGAACGCGCCCAGACGCACGTCAAGTCGAAGACGGCTATCGCGCGGGCGGCCACGGGCATCATCAGCAGCGGGCAGACGCTCTTTATCGATGCCGGCACAACCACCGCGCTCCTCGCCGAGGAACTGGCCAAGCTCGCCAATCTTACGATCATTACCAATTCGATCGATGTCGCGCTCAAACTGCGCGGCGCGACTGAGTCAGGCGAAAGTGCGAATGAAGTCATCCTGCTAGGTGGCACGCTTAGCGAGCGCGCGCTGGCAACCATCGGCGGCACGACGATCGCGGAGATCCAGCGATACCGCGCCGATGTTGCATTGCTGTCGCCCGTAGGCATCGACCATCGCAGTGGCGCAACCAACTTCGATCATGCAGAAACGGAAGTGGCGCGCGCGATGGTCGGCAACGCGGACCGCGTGGTAATTCTCGCGGACTACAGCAAGATCGGGCAGCGCAGCCGCATCGCGTATTGCCCCGTCAACCGTATCGATCTCTTGATCACGAATCGCAAGGCCGCCGAGGCGGCGGGGTTTTCCGCGCTGAAAAAGAAGCTGGAGCAGGTGATGCTGGCGTAGGCGCCCGACTCGCGCGGCCTCACTCGGCGGCAACGTGGATCGCATCGAGCGTGCGCTTGCGAAGTCTTGTATCGTGCAACGCGCCGGCTGCATCCAGCACCGGATACGCCGTCGAACAGAACAGCGAGTTCAGGCGTTTCATGTCGCTGATCATGTCCAGATGCAGCGCGCTGGTCTCGATGCTGCGCACCGTCTGGCCCGAAAGACGGTCGAGATGCTTATAGGAATAGGCACGTTCAAGATCGCGAAAACGCTCCTTCTCTGACAACAGCAACTCCGCGCAGCGCAAGTCGCTGTTCAGGAACACAGACAGTCCGAGTTGCAGGTTGCTGACAAGCCGCCCATGCAGGTCTTCCAGTTCGCCCAGCCCTTCCTCAGAAAACGCAAGACGGTGCGAGATTTTCTTCTCTTCGATATCCGCGACGATCCGCTCAATGATGTCGCCGGCGTGCTCCAGATTGATCGTCAGCGAAATGATGTCGGTCCAGCGGCGGCTGTCGGTCTCGTCGAGCTGCTCGCGTGAGATGCGCGACAGGTAGTCCTTGACGGCTGCGTAGAGAAAATCGACGTCGTCGTCCATGCGTGCGGTGTCGCGCGCCTTCTGCAAGTCGTTGCGATGGATGAGATCGGCGACATTGTCGAGCATCGTGCGGACGATATCGCCGATACGCAGCACTTCGCGGGCCGCGTTTGCCAGCGCGAGCGTCGGTGTGGGCAGCGCTGCAGGATCAAGGTGAAGCGCACGCAGTTCGCCGTTCGGATCGGGCCGGTCTGGCAACACGCGGCAACAGAAGCGCGCGACTGGATCGATCAACGGCACGCAGGCCAGACAGCGCAGCGTGTTGTAGATCAGGTGAAACCCGACCACAGCTTCGCGCGGCAAGCTGATCAACATAGGCAAACCGGCTGCGAGCGCCGAAGTGAACGGCAGGATCAGTAGCGCGCCAGCCAGCTTGAACGCGAGGCTGCCAAGCGCGAGCCGGCGCGCGGCAGCATTCTGTGCAATCGTGCCCGTGAGCGCAAGAAGCCCGCTTCCGAGGTTCGCGCCGATCACGAGACACAGCGCCACCTTCAGCGAAATGACGCCCGACGATGCCAGCGTCGCAGTCAGCAACACCGCCGCGAGGCTCGAGTATGAAATCATCGCGAAGGCTGCGCCGACGAGCGCGTCGAGCAGCGTATCGCCGGTGAGCGCGCCGAACATGACCCGCACGCCGGCGCCATGCATCATCGGCTGCACGGCTTCGACAATCAGATGAAGCGCGAGCAGGATGAGACCGAGACCGATCGCGGTGCGGCCGATCTGGCCGGCGCGCGTCTGCTTGCGCGTGAGGAAAAGCGGCACGCCGACGAGGACGAGAATGGGGGATAACCACGAGAGATCGAGCGTTAGGATCCGCGCCATCAACGCAGTGCCGACATCGGCGCCGAGCATGATCGCGAGACCGCTGGTCAGCGGCAGCAGCCCTTGAGCCGCAAAGGACGTCACGATGACGGCCGTTGCATTGCTGCTCTGCACGAGGCTCGTAACCGCGACGCCGGCCCCGAACGCCCTGAACCGGCCGTTAGTGCTGCGGCCAAGCACGCGCCGCAGGTCCGCGCCCAGCACCCGCAGGATGCCCGTGCGCACGATGTGCGAGCCCCAGACCAGCAACGCCACACCCGACAACAGGTTAAGAAGAATCAGCATAAGGCAGTACGATGCTCAGGCAGTGCGACGCGAGAACGGCTCCGGTCATGAGCCCTGCCTCCCGCGCAAGCGCGCCGGGCGCAGCGCTCATAGCTGCTAGTGTTGCACAATTTTGCCTTTTTGCGATTTTGTGTATTTAAAACCACGCCCTGCCCACTCTATCGACGGCCACGGTCGAGGCAGTGATCGAAGCTGCTGTTCGCATTCTGGAAACGGGAGGCTTCGAGGGCTACACGTGAAGCAGCACACGATGTGCTGGCGATCGCCTCGCCTCGCCGCTTGCGCACGCCAAAGACACGGACCGCTAATGAGGCATCATGGCGATTCATCGCCGCAAGTCCGGCGCAACAGACAGACATCGCAATGAACCCGGAACACCTGGAACTTCTCGTCACCCGCGTGATGCCCTATGGCAAATACAAAGGCCGGCTGATCGCGGATCTGCCCGGCCCTTACCTCAACTGGTATGCGAACAAAGGGTTTCCGCGGGGCGAGATTGGCCAGTTGCTGGCGCTAATGCAGGAAATCGATCACAACGGCCTTTCTTCGCTGCTGGAGCCGTTGCGCCGGCGTCACGCGAGCGGCCGTGAATCGCGCGGTGGCTGATGGGGACCTGGCACGCCAGCGTATGGACGTCAGGCAAAGTATTCCGCTTCATACAGCAGCTTTCCGGCCGCGTCTTTGGGCGCAAGCACCGGATCGAACTCGATCGGCCAGTCGATATTGATTTCCGGATCGCACCACAGGAGGCTGCGTTCGTGTTCGGGAAACCACACGTCCGTCGTCTTGTAGACGAACTCCGCCGTCTCCGATAACACAACAAAGCCATGTGCAAACCCGGGCGGCACCCACATCTGCCGACGGTTTTCCGCACTGAGATGCGCACCCGTCCATTTTCCGAAGGTCGGTGAACTGAGGCGAATATCCACCGCCACGTCGAATACTTCGCCAGCGATCACGCGGACGAGTTTTCCCTGCGGATGCTGGATCTGATAATGCAAACCGCGCAGCACGCCGCGTGCCGAGCGCGAATGATTGTCCTGCACGAACTCGACGCCACTGGCGACGTTCTCCGCAAAGTCGCTGGCGTTAAAGCTCTCGAAGAAAAATCCACGCGCATCACCGAACACATTCGGCTCGATCACCTTGACTTCGGCAAGCGCAGTGGGGATCACCTTGATAGCCATGCCGACCCCTCCGTTCAAAGGTACTGGATTAACATTCCGCTGAGATTCCTCATATCGCGCGCAATACGTGATGCGTTCCGTTCGCTTGAGCACTTTCGCCGCGCCGTTACGCACTTTTCGCGTAATGGGTTTCCACCCATTTGCGGTAATCGCCCGACGCTACCTCGCCGACCCAGTGCGGGTGATCGAGATACCACTGCACCGTCTTCGCGAGGCCGCTTGCAAACGTCTCGGCTGGCCTCCAGCCGATTTCGCGTTCCAGCTTGCGCGCGTCGATTGCATAGCGCCGGTCGTGACCCGGCCTGTCCGGCACCCATGCGATCTGGTCCTTGTAAGAGCCGACGCGTTTTGGCCTGAGCTCGTCGAGCAGATCGCACAGCGTACGCACGACCTCGATGTTCGTTACTTCGTTCCATCCACCAATGTTGTACGTTTCGCCCGGATGCCCCTTCGACAGAATCGCTCGAATCGAGCTGCAATGGTCGCCGACGTAGAGCCAGTCGCGGACGTTCTTCCCGTCACCGTAGACGGGCAGCGGATCGCCAGCCAGCGCCCGCGTGATCATCAGCGGGACCAGCTTTTCCGGGAACTGGAACGGTCCGTAGTTGTTGGAACAATGGGTCGTGAGCGTGGGGAGTCCATAGGTGTGGTGCCACGCACGCACCAGATGATCCGAGCTGGCCTTTGAGGCCGAATAAGGACTATTGGGCGCATACAGGGACCGCTCCGAAAACGGCGCGTCGCCGGCGTCGAGCGAGCCGAAAACTTCATCCGTCGATACATGCAAAAAGCGGAACGTGCTCTTTTCGCCGTCCGGCAACGTGCTCCAGTAGTGGCGCGCCGCTTCGAGCAAGGTGAACGTGCCCATCATATTGGTCTGCACAAAGTCTGCGGGTCCGTGAATCGACCTGTCCACGTGGCTTTCTGCCGCGAAATGCAGGATTGCGCGTGGCTGGTATTCGGCGAGCAGTACATCCATCGTCTCCCGATCGCAGATGTCGGCACGCACGAAGATATGGCTGAGATCACCATGTAACGACCTGAGCGTGCCGAGGTTGCCGGCATACGTGAGCTTGTCGACATTAACGACAGCTTCGTCCACGCCGTCCAGCCAGCCGATTACAAAGTTTGCGCCGATGAAGCCGGCTCCGCCCGTCACGAGAATCATGAAATTCCCCCTAAGCCTGTGGTGAGCCTCAAAAGAATGGCCAAAGAATCCAGTCGGCCCGCTCCGGCACCCGGGTCCGGCGAGACAGCAGACCATTTCGCATCCTTCGTTCTGAATCGCCCGCTGAAAAGCGTGTACGCAACCGCACAGAACGATGTTGCCCCGCTACCTAGCATCAACTCCAATTTTCCGACTTAAGGAGGACATGATTTCCACAATGGAATTCTTACGGGTGGCACGTCCCTGTGCGGAAGCGTCACAACCGCCTGGTCCGACGTTTCCGCTTTCTGCTTCCTGATCCCTTGAACGCATACTTCAAGCTGCCAGCTCACTTCGGGGCCTGCCGTGGCAATATCGACAGAAAAACTTGAATTTGAAGAACAAACCCGATCCTCCGGGCCACTAAGCGACGAGCAGCTGCGAATCCTGAATGAACAGGGATTTGTCACGTTGCCCTCAATCGCGCCCGCAGCCGACGTTGCAAAGATCGACGCGACGATCAAGGATCTGCTCGCGCGCAAAGTCGGGTTCAAGGAAGGCGCGCGTCGCGATCTCGTCGACCCGGACGACGGACCTGGTTCCGACAAGCTGACCGAGCTGGTCTGGCCTCACAATTACGCGCCCTCGCTGCATAAGAGCGATTACTTCAAGGCAGCGCTGGCGATCGCACGTCAGGTGCTTGGCCCTGATGCAACCTTCGCTTTCGATCACGCCATCTTCAAGCCGCCGCATCACGGCGCCGAAACGCCGTGGCATCAGGACGAGGCCTATCAAACCGATCTCGACCGCGGCCGCCAGCAGGTCGCCATCTGGATGCCCACCAGTGAAGTCACCCCGGCAAACGGATGCATGCGCTACATTCCGCGCTCTCATATGATCGGCGTCCTCGCGCATCAGCCGCTTAACCGCGACGAGCGCATTCATGGACTCCAGTGCATCGGCGCTTTCAATCCGGCAGACGCTGTCCATTGCTCGATGCCCGCCGGCGGCGCTGTCATTCACGCCGGAAGAACCCTCCACTCGGCCGGCCCCAATCTGACCGCGCACCCGAGGCTCGCCTACATTCTCGTATTCGCCGGCCCGCCGCGTCGTGAAGGCGCACCCCGTGACTTCGAATGGCACAACCGGCGGCAGGAGACCTCGGCCCGCCGGCGTCGGCAGTGGCTGCGCCGCGGCGGTGCGGTCATCGAGTTCGTACGACATGCGCGACGTTACCGGTACTACGATCCCGTGACGCTGATACGAAGGGTCGCCCGCGTTCTGCGGCGCTCTGACTAAACGCCCTGATCAAACCCGAGCGGCGTGAGCGCCGGGCCCGACGGCCTTTCTGCCACCCGGCTGGCGTTCCAGCACGGCCTGCAACTGTCGCGCGGTAAGTTCCCAGCGAAACGCCGCGGCATGCCTGTAGCCGCGCGCGCGCCAGACGTCACGCAACGCGGCGTCCCCCATCATGTCCTCGATCTTGCTGGCGATGTCTTCGACTGAGCGCGCGTCGCAATACATCGCGGCATCTCCGCACACTTCAGGCAGCGCCGCTTCACGCGACGCAATAACCGGGCACCCGCAATACATCGCCTCCAGCGGCGGCAGCCCGAAACCCTCGTAAAGCGACGGGAAAACGAAGCACGCCGCGTTTTTGTACAGAGATTTCAATTCGCTATCCGTAACAAATCCTGCGGCGACGATATTCGGAGAGACGTCACACCCTGCTTTCGCTTTCGAATTGAAAACCCGTAGATCGCACCCACCCACAACAACGAATTTCCAGTCGTGCCTCGCGCCCAGACGCTCGATAGCCGCGAGAACGCGCGCAAGATTCTTGCCCACCGAAAGATTGCCGACGACCAGCACGTAGCCGTCGCTTCGCACATCCAGTCGCGTCAGGATCGAGGTATCGGGCTCGATCCTGTCGAAGTGATCCACACCATTGCGGATCACCGAAATGCGCGAACCGTCGACACCCAGACGCGTCATGATTCTCTGCTTTGAAAACTCCGACACGGTCACGATATGCGTTACCGTCTGCTTCAGGATAAAAAACGCAACGCGATACCAAAGCCTGAATTTCCACGAATAGTTTTCCGGCAGATCGTAGACCGCGACGTCATGCATCAGCACGAGTTGACGGCGCGCCAGTAGCGGGCCGATGTTGCAGAGACTCAGCAGCATCCGGCCGCCCGTCGCGAATGGGAGTGCCAGTTGCTCCCATAGCGGTCCCGTGAGCCAGCGGAACACGGTTCTCGATCTGGGCAGCACGACATCGGCGTGCGCATCGGCGGGAAGCAGCGTCGGCAGATCCGTGTCGTCCGGATACAGCCGCTGAAATGCGACAGCCAGTTCGTAGCCAACGCGCTGCACACCCGTTATCCGCTGTGACGCAAACTTGCCATTAATGGCAAACCTGAGCGTGCTCTGCGGCATGTTCCGGTCATGCGACATCTCTCCAGCCGTCACTGGCACCGCGCCGTCGACGATCGCGTCCACAGGACCGGCTTCCGGCCGGTTCAGAAACTGGCTCATCAGGTAACGCTCCCGTCCATGACATCACGTGTGGCAAGATCACCGTACGTTCTCGTCGAGCGGCGTAGAAGCCGCGTGTCGTACGTGTAAACGTGATGTCATTAGGCTATCGCGCCCGGAACCCAATCAGTACGGTTTCACACACATCCTCACGCGGGTCGTCACAGGCTGCGCGCCCCAGCTGCCTTTGCGGTCAGCGACAATAAAAGAAGGCCGCCTTAAAGTTCGGTTCCGCACTGAGCGGGGCGCCCGCTCACCCTACTTTGAGACGATGCTGCTGTCGAAGAGGGCGCGTGCCGGCTTCCGTCCCCGATCCACGCTGCGAAAATTCCATGACTCGAGCGCACGAAAGGCGCCGGAGATGCCAATGTACGCAAAAGTCGTCTCGATGCTTTTCTACATGTTCTTTACCTGTGTGATTTTCAATCCACAGGTTTCTGGCGTCACGATCTACCTGTATGTCCTGATCCCGTTTCTCGACCCGGGATTCAGCGCGTTTCTCCTTGCCACGTCTCGCCGATGGGGCGTCCCGGTTGTCATCGCCGTCGCGGTCTGTCTGCTCAGCTTGCCGATGGCCGCGGCCAAGGTCGTGTCCGTCGCGATCTGTATCGGCTACCTCATGTACACGTTTTCACGGCGTATCGAATATCTGCACGTGTGGATGGCGATCAATATCGTCTTCGCGCTTGCGCAATTCGTTCTCTACTACGTTGATTACGATCTTGCCGTCCAGTTGGGGCCTGACCAGGTTTCATCCATGCTGTGGGGCGATTCGGCGACCCAGACCAACACTAATTTCTACGAAATTCTCTACTTCGCACGCGTCAGCGGCTTCTCACGCGAAGCGGGATTTTTTGCGTCGCTGCTGGTCGCGTCGTTCATGATCTATCTGATGGAGCGGCGGCCCATCAACCGGGCAATGGTCGTGTTGTACGGCATCGGGCTCGTCATCAGCTTTTCCAAGGCGTCGATGGTGCTGCTCGTGTTCGCGATCCTGTACGGCTTTCGCCGCCAGCTACGGGCGATCCATCCGCTGGTTTCGTTGGTGTTGTTCACCGGCGCTTCCATGGCGGTCGCGCTTTACATGAGCCAGCATAATTTCTTCGGATCCGAGACGTTTGCGAGCCGGCTATCGGGATACCCGTTCCTGTTCGACGCGCGGTTCTCAGACATCCTGAAAGGTGTCACAGCACGTCAGCTCAACGCCGAATATGGGTACCTGTCCTACATTTCCATGAGTCAGGCGCTTTACGAAATCAACGATGTCACCTTCACAAGCGTCCCAGGGATGATCACCGATATGGGCCTTGTCGGCGGTCTGCTGCTGCTTGGCGTACTGGCATTCACGGCCAGCGACGGCTTTGTTATCCTGCTGTTCCTGCTCCTCACGGCAACGGTCAGCCTGATCATGGTGACGTCGTTCGTGCCCCTCGCCTGGCTGATCTGTTACTGGCCGCGATTCGAGGCATTTCGTGCCGCCACGGCGCAACGCGCGTTCGTGCTCAACCAGCGAAGAGCGGTCGTACGGAGTAGACGATTGAGCAACGCGCGCGGCCGCCCGGCGGCTACGTGACGCCATCATGCGTCGGGACATGACCCGGTTCTGCCGTCCGGAAAACGCGGAGCAAACCAGAGGGCGTATGCGCGCGACCTGGCCTCGCCCGCATGGTTTCAATACGCCTGCGCGACGCCTTCGCACACTGCTGTGCGCCTCCCTGCTGTTCACTGCTTCGATCCCGTGCATCGCGCAGACCTCCATTCGAGTGGGCGATCCTGCCGGATCGCTGATCGTTTCAGGCGGCGGGAAAAAATCGGTCACATTGCTTGTCGCGCCGTCGGCCGATGCGGGCACGGGAACGTTGACCGTGCGCGTTTTGCCCTATGACCAGAACGGCAGGATCGCGGACGTTCCGCTCGCCTCGTATCAACGTCAGATCAGCGATATGTCGCGTGAGAACACGATCAGCATTCCCGTGGCGATCGACCGTCCGGGCCTCGCGCGGATCGACTCAACGCTGACCACCGCCGACGGAGCGACGCGTGGACACATGGCAGTCGATGTTGCCGTCGTGCAGGAGCGCAAGACGATCGGCCCCCCCGACTTTGGCGTCGTCACGCACTTTGCGCAGAACCAGGGATCGCCCGCGGTGGTGCTTCCGCTCGTGCGGCAAGCCGGCTTTTCGTGGATCCGCGACGAACTCTACTGGGATGCAATCGAGAAGACGCCTGGGGAGTTTCGCTTTCCCAAACAGTTCGACACCTACATTTCCGCGTGCGCGAAACTCGGTATCTCACCGCTCGCCGTCCTGAGTTACGGCAATAAAGGTGCTTACCCGGCGTTGTTCTCCAGTTCCCTCTTTCCTGAGTCGCCGGAAGCGCGCGCGCGATTTGTCCGCTACGTCGACGCGGTCGTCGAGCGATACGGCAAGACTGTGAAGTCCTGGGAAGTGTGGAACGAACCGGACTTCAACAAGGTCGGCTACACGCAGTATCTGGATCTTCTGAAGGACACGTACCGGACCATCAAGCAACGCAGCCCCGACTCGACAGTTATTTCGTGCGGCGGCGGAGGCGCAGGCGGCGGCCCAGGAGCGGACTGTATGGTGGCCCTCATCAAGAACGGTGGGTTGAACGACCAGGACGGCTTCAGCGTTCATCCGTATATGCCGCCCAATACGCCCGAGAAGGGATACAAGGCGGTCGGCGCGCCCATCGACGCGGTCAGCATCCCGACAACGTGGCCGTACCTGAAACAGTTTGCCGCCGATCATGTGAAGGCGGACGGACGGCAACTTCAGGTATGGGTGACGGAACTGGGCTGGCCCGTCAATCCGAAGGTGCCGGGGCAGGATGAAGCGACGGAGGCGGCCAATCTGGCGCGCAGTTACCTGCTGTCCCGGCGCTATGCCACCGTTCGCGTTCTATTCTGGTACGACTTCATCGACGACGGCCCGGACCCGAACAACCCCGAGCACAACTTTGGAATCCTGCGGCACGATCTTTCGCCGAAGCCTGCGTTCGTTGCAGCTTCCGTGTTGAGCAGCACGCTGGGTAATCGCTCGTGGAGCAAAACGCTCGTCGACACGGATGACACCAAGGCATATCAGTACGGCACCGATAGCCCGGTGATCGCCGGCTGGACGATCGGTCCGGACGAACGGATCGCGAGCATCAGCGTGCCTGCGGGTAACTATATCCAGCGCGACTGGCAAGGCATCGAGACGCGCACGACGATCACTTCGCAGCCTTTCAGCTGGCGAGTGGGGCCACTTCCCCGCTATCTGGTTCCCGCGCGATCGCCGCAGTGAAACGGCAGCGGCGACGGCGGAACACGACGCGACGCGGGTGGTCATCAAGGTGCGGGACGCGCGGGAACACTTCGTCCCACGCGGGCTCACAGCAGGACGATTACGTTCACACCGGATTGGCAGCGACGAAGTTCTTGAAGGATGCGTAGCACGCCTTGCGTGTCGTGCCGTCGGCGGCCAGCAAACCGTACGTATCGGTGCCCGTATCGAACAGCTGATACATCATGACGGACTGCAGGTTGTAGGTGCTCCGCATCGTGTAGTACTCGTTCAGCGTCGTGGTGACGTAGGTCGCCTGCGTCGCCGCGTCGTCCGACAGCTGATAGCCCCATTCGGTCAGCCAGATCGGCAGGCTGAACGAATCCCTCAGGATCTGCAACACGTCGGTGAGACCCTGGGAACCGGCGCGACGGATGTCGCCCGAGCTTTCGTACCAGTGGAACATTGTGACGTCCCAACGCAGGGGCGTCGCGCCGGATTGACCGGTCGACGTGCCATTCGGCTGCACGCCATTCCACAGCATCTGCAATGCCTCATAGGCGAGCGGCACACCCACGTTGACGCCGCATTGAATGGTCGGATCAACTGATTTGACGCCGTCGATCAAACCTCGAAGCACGCCACGGAATGCCGGCCAGATCGCCGGATCGTAATCGGTCGCGAGGTTACCTCCGCCGTGGATCAGGCCATTTGAATCGAGTTCGTTGCCGCATTCGATGTATTTGACGAGACCCTTCAGCGGCGTAGCGATCGATACCGCGAGCTGGTGGCCGAGGTTGTACGCATCGGATTCCGAGGCGTGCTGGTTATACGTGTTCCACACGTTGATACAGGGCAGGATCGAGATGCCCGTGCCTGCAAAGGCGCCCTTCAGTGCGTTGGCGACGGTCTGCGCCATGCCGGCATCGGCCACGTCGGCGCGATAGTTGGTCACGCCCAGATCCTGGAGGATCGCGACCTGCTGCGCGGGCGATATGGTCTGATAGGCCGTGGAAGTCCACGCCATGTGGCCGTTCATTCCGTAGAAGAGCTTGGTGGACGTCGCAGCCGCCGCGACAGTCGTCGGGTCCGGCGTAATCGCCCAGCCACCCTGCGAATAAACGCTCCAGGTGTTGGACGCGTCCTGCGCATAGACCACGTGATTCAGGTACACGAGCCATGTCGGGCGGATGTTGCAGCCGGTATTGACGCCGTTACGCAGCACGACTGCGTCGCCTCCGATCGTCCACTGGTTTTGCGCGCTGTCGACAATGCTCGTCGCTGGCGGTAGCCGCGTGCCGTTCGCCGATTCTGCGGCGGCGCTTTGTCCGCGCACACCCGGGGCGGCGGCAGAGTTGCTACCCGCGCCGTCGGAGCCGCCACCGCCGCCGCAGGCGGAAAGCGCCACGCTACCCGCACCGGCCAGCAGGCCGGCGAGAAATTTGCGCCGCGGAACGCGGGACCCGCTCACGGTGTGAACCGGTTCCGTCATTGCCGAAATGGAAGAAACGATGCCGTTATTCTGATCCCTGCGTTTGACCTGATTCATTTGTCCGAGTTTTAGTTTCGTCAAAGCGATGCAGTATAGCGGTATCTTTTTGCTGATTTTTAAGTGCTGCAGGCAAAACTTTCCAATAAGCAAGAAACGCCCTGGTTCGTCAGAGGATTGAGGAAAACGGGTTTCGCAGAATATTTGCAGATTTGCCAAACGTTTATGCGGCAAATCGAACAAAATCAGTCATTTGAGACGGAAAAACGAACCGACGGCGGGAGCATGTCCAGATCTGAACGGGGTCGGAAGGAGGAAATTTTTCTCCTTTCCAGGAGGCATCGCATGAGGATACGAAAGCGCGAATGGGTATAAAAATTACAATAACAATTGCATTTATATTATGAATTACCGCATACCCTGATCAATACAACATATATTCGGTAAATTGTTTAATTATCATATAAATAAACAGGTATGCCTTACCTGACATAATGCACCACGCGGGTGCTTTTCGCGATCGCGTGGCGGCCACCGCATCACCCGACTCCTGAGTCGCCGGTTAATAAGCGCCGTCGCGGCGCAACACGACACCAACCGTCTTGAACAGGATCGCGATGTCATACCAGAGCGACCAGTTCTTCACGTACCACGCGTCAAGAAACACACGCCTCGCGTAGTCGGTGTCGTTGCGCCCGCTCACCTGCCATAGACCCGTCATGCCCGGTTTAGCGAGCAGATAATAGGCAGCCTCGTCGCCGTATCGCTCGATTTCCTTTTCGATGACCGGACGCGGCCCGACGAGACTCATGTCGCCTTTCAATACGTTCCAGAGCTGCGGCAGTTCGTCGAGACTGGTCTTGCGCAGCAACGCGCCGATCGATGTGACGCGGATATCGTTTTTCAGCTTGAAGTCCTTCTCCCACTCGGCACGTGCGACAGGGTCGCGTTCCAGCAACGACTTGAGCACCTTGTCGGCGTCCGGCACCATCGAGCGGAACTTGTAGCACTTGAACCGCCTGCCGTTCTGGCCAATTCGCGTATGACCAAAAAACGCGGAGCTGCCGTCCTGCGCCACGAGCGTCATCAGGATCGCGAAGAGCGGCAGCAACATCAGCATCAGGAACCCGCCAACAGCCAGATCGAAGGCCCGCTTCACCACAATGGCTGAAAAGCGCGCGAGATTGTTCTGCACGCGCAGCATCATGACTTCATGACCGAAGAAGTACGACATGTCAGTGCCGGACAGGGGCACACCACGCATCGACGCCATGACGGTGACGTCGCGAACACCATTCTGTGTAAGCCCACGAACCCAGGCGTCGCGCAGCGCGCGATGATCGTGTTCAAGCGCGATGACGACCTGCACGCCGGGCAACGACCTGAATGTGGCGGGTGTCACGCCGTGCACGACGGGCGCATCGGACACCGCGATGTCTTTCGTGTTCACTTCGGGCGCGACATAGGCCACCACGGCGACGCCCAGAAATGCCTGGCTCGTCAGCGCCTGCTTTGCCTCCATCGCGTTTTCACCGCAGCCTATGATCAATGTCGGCCGCTTCCAGAGACCCGCATAGTCAAGAGCACGCTTCATCAATGACCGGCACGCCGGCACGAGGACGAGCGCGCAACTCCAGATCAATGCCCACCATCCTCGCGAGAACAGGCCTTTTGTCAGCGTGGTGAGCGCCAGATGAATGACGGCCAGCACGATCAGCGTCCGGAAAATTTCCTGGAACTCACGCCACATCGGCTTGCGGCACGTGTAGTGTCGCAGCCCTCCCCAGAACCAGGCGGTTCCCGCCACCGCGAGCAGCAGGTAAATCAGCACCGGCTGGTTCGCGAACGTCGCCCGAAAATCGGATAGATCGGCAGACTCGAACGTACCGAGAAAATGGGTCGTGACGAGCAGTGCGAGCGTGTAGCCCAGCAAGTCGGCTGCAGCGAGCGAGAACTTGTTCGCAAGTACAGGGAAAGGACGTACGCCCAGTCTGGGTAATAGCGGATACCCAATGCTAATGGTGGAGTTCACTTGGCATGTCCTCGTATGAAGTGCCGCTGACTTTTTTATATGAGCCTGTAAAACCGTTGCATCGTCGTGTTCGTTCGGGCGGGAAGGCTCGCTCCGTCGTTCAGGTGTGCGCTAGACAGATTGCATATCGATCTCTTCAAGGGTGCTGGACGCAGGCACATGATGCGCAGGCTGCATAAGCGACAGCCGGATCTTCTGCCACACCGGCAACTGCTGTCGCCCTTCCGCCGCCTTAAGCACCGCCGCCATGAAGCCCGCGCGGAAAGCGGCCTTCGAAAACCGTTCCGCGTTGGCCCGACAGTGTTCAGGCAGGAAGCGCTGCGCACGTTCCTCGAAATGTCTGACGGCGGCCTGCACCGCCTCGACGGTCTGCTCTTCGAAAAAGACGCCGGTCGGCATGGGTCGCGATGCGTCGATGACGGTCTCGAGCGCGCCACCCTTGCCGAATGCAATTACCGGTGTGCCGCACGCCTGCGCTTCGACAACCGAGATGCCGAAATCTTCCTCGGCGGCAAATACGAATGCCTGCGCGCGCTGCAGATAGTCCTTCAACACAGCGAAGGGTTGATGTCCCATGATCTTCACGTTCGCGCCAGCTTTGGCTTGCACCTTCGCCATATCCGGGCCGTCGCCGATCACAACCAGTGTGCGATCCGGCATGCCGGCGAATGCTTCGACAAGCAGATCCATCTTCTTGTACGGCACCATGCGCGAGACCGTGACGTAGAACGATTCCTTCTCCGTGCACAGCTGGAACGCTTCGATGTCGACCGGCGGATAAACGACAGTTGCCTCGCGCCGGTACACGCGCTGAACCCGACGGGCAATGAAATCCGAATTGACGACAAACGCGTCAACGCCGTTCGATGTGCGTGTGTCCCACGTACGCAGGTAGTGCAGCACAGCGCGCGCAAGCGTGGCGCGCACGCCCTTTGTCAGACCCGCTTCCTTCAGGTACTGATGCTGAAGATCCCACGCATAGCGAATCGGCGAGTGCACATAACTCACATGCAACTGGTCGGGGCCCACGATCACACCTTTTGCCACGGCATGCGAGCTCGAGATGATCAGATCGTAGGCCGACAGATCGAACTGCTCGATCGCGAACGGGAATAACGGCAGATAACCGCGATACCGCTTTTTCGCAAATGGAAGCTTCTGCACCAGCGAAGTGGTTGCCGTCTTTCCCTTAAGAAAAGTGCGATCCGACAGGAAATCGACAAGGCAGAAGATGTCCGCATCAGGAAAGCATTCGACAATTTCCTCGAGCACTTTCTCGGACCCGCCGTAGGTAACAAGCCAGTCATGAACAAGTGCAACCTTCATCGAAAATCTCCCTGATCGGACAGATGCACCGCGGCTGGATATGATTGCCGTGCTGCGACATTAGTAACGATCCTAGGCGGGTGTTATCCCTGGTTCGGTTCGGATTCGCACAGAAGGCCGGCCGGGTGACGCGCGACCAGACACCTGTTGCACGGGGTTATGCGGGGACGGCAAACGCCTCTTCGCCGGGCCACGTCACCCGGTCGGAGAGAAGGCTCAGAAGGTACTTGCCGTAAGCATTTTTAGTGAGCGGTCCGGCGAGCATCTGCAATTGCTCCGCATCGATCCAGCCCTTGCGAAAAGCGATTTCCTCCGGGCACGCAACCATCATTCCCTGACGCTTCTGAAGCGTCGCAATGAAGCTTGCCGCGTCGATCAGCGAATCATGCGTGCCGGTATCGAACCAGGCATGGCCTCGCCCCATGATCTCGACGTGAAGCTGCTCGCGGTCCAGATAGCACGTGTTGACGTCGGTAATTTCCAGTTCGCCGCGTGCGGACGGACGGATATCGGCCGCGATATCGCAAACCTGTCTGTCGTAGAAGTAGAGACCCGTCACCGCATAATTCGAGCGTGGATTCGATGGCTTCTCTTCGATTGAAAGTGCCCTGAATCGCGGATCGAACTCGACAACGCCGTAGCGCTCCGGATCCTGCACGTGATACGCGAACACGGTCGCACCTTCGGCACGCTGGTTCGCGCGCTCCAGCAGCGCAGCCTGATCGTGGCCATAAAAAATGTTGTCGCCGAGAATCAGTGCGCTCGGGCTATGGCCCACGAACGAGCGGCCGATCACGAATGCCTGCGCAAGTCCGTCCGGCGAAGGTTGTGCCGCATACTGCAGGTTCATGCCCCAGCGGCTGCCGTCGCCGAACAGCGCAACAAAGCCGGGCAGGTCGCGCGGCGTCGAGATGATGAGCACGTCACGGATACCCGCCACCATCAGTGTCGAAAGCGGGTAGTAAACCATCGGCTTGTCATACACCGGCAGCAGCTGCTTTGAAACCGAATGAGTGATCGGATAGAGCCGGGTGCCGGAGCCTCCGGCCAGAATGATGCCTTTGCGCGTCATGATCGCCTCTTCGAAGGACGGTTTGTCTGCCTGGTGTTGTGTCTATGCTGCTGTGTCTGCCATTCGCACGCTCTAACCGCGTCGGCCCGACCCCTGTCAGGCGAGGCGCATCCCCGCCACGATTCCGCGTATCACGCTTTTGCGCCCGGCCGGCGTGAAACGCGGGCATTTCGCAAGCATGGCGATCAGCGAGTACCCCGCGGCAATCACGGAGTATGGAAAGCCCAGGTTCTTCCGGCTGAAATAGATGCGATTGCGGGTGCAATAGAAGAGGCTGAAAGGCGTCTCGTCACCACCCGTCGAAAAACTGACCTTGTGCCCTACCTGCGACACGGGAACATAAAGCAGATGAATGTCGGCGTGGTTCATTCGCCAGACAAAGTCGGTGTCGTCGTAATAGACAAAATATTTTTCGTCCATCATGCCGACGCGCTCGAACACACTTCGATCAAGCATCATGAAGCAGGTCGGCGCGTACTCGGAGAACAGTTCATCATCGAACTGCCCGGTATCTTCGTCGCCGTCACCGACATGCGCGGTGATTGCCTTCAGGCGGGAGATCGAACCGCCCGCGCACCAGATACGATTGGTGCCGTGGTACATGATCTTCGGGAATGTGGCCAGCGTCGTGCCGGCGGCAACGGGGGCAAGTAGTTTCGCGATCGTCATCGGGTCCCGAAACTCGACGTCGTTGTTAGCCAGCAGCACATAGTCGCAGCCGTCCGCCAGCGCCATTTTGATGCCCTGGTTATTGCCCCGGGCGACACCGACATTCGCGTTGTTAAACACGATCTGCGTATCGATGCCGGCCTGATCGGCCATCCGGCGCGACGTGATGCTGCCGCTTTCAGTTGCGCTGTTGTCGATCACATACAGCTTGAGATTGACGTGCTGCTGCACTCCAAGACTGGCGAAAAAATCTTCCAGCACACCATCGGACTGGTAAAGGACCGTCACGACGCCGATCAAGGGTCGCGCATACCCGGAATTGGCGTTCATATTCAGGCTCCCGTTCGTCACGCCGCTGCTTCCTGACTCGCCTGGTACAGTCCACGCGATTTCATTTCGACGATGCTCTGCTCGTAGTGATCCGGCTGCACTTCCTGCCCTTCTACCCATGCGGCGAAGCGCTCGATACCTTCGGCGAAACTCACCTTGGGTTCGAAGTCGAGCAGTTCGCGTGCCCGCGTGAGGTCCGCGTAGTTGTGCCGGATGTCGCCAAGGCGGAACGCGCCGGTCACCGCGATCGACACGTCACTTCGATACAGCGCCCGCAGTTTTCTTGCGACATCGATCACCGCCGTTCTCTGGCCCGAACCGATGCCGAAGACGCGATCGTCCGAATTCGCATTGAAGAGCGCCGCTTCTGTTGCATCGACAACGTCATCGATAAACACGAAATCGCGGCTTTCGAGTCCGTCTTCAAACACGCTGATGTCATTGCCGTTCTTGATACGTGTCGAGAAGATAGACAGGATGCCCGTGTAGGGATTGGACAGCGACTGCCCCGGACCGTAGACGTTCTGGTATCGCAATGCGCTGGCGCCGATACCGATCGAACGGCACACGGTCATCACCATCATTTCCTGATCGTATTTCGTAATGCCATATACCGACGATGGATGGATCTTCGAGTCTTCGTCCGTCGGCAGGCATTCCATCGGCTCACCGGACTGCGGACACAGATAGTCGAATCGTCCCGCGCGCAAGTCCTTTTCTTCACGCGCATCGGGATAGACGACGCCAAGCGCGGGAGATCGATACTTGCCCTCGCCGTAAATCGCGCGCGACGACGCGACGACCACCTTGCGAACCGTGTTGCTTTTGCTCTTCACAAGAATGTCGAGCATCAGCGCGGAACCGCCCACGTTGACATCCACGTAGCGGCTGACTTCATACATCGACTGACCTGTGCCTGTCTCCGCTGCGAGGTGGACGATCGCGTCCTGCCCCTCCATGGCACGCTCAAGCACAGCACGATCGGCGACCGAACCCTCGATAAAGCGGACCTTTGGGTCGAGCGAAAGGAATAGCGCCGACTTGTTATAGGGATCGTCTCCGTGAATCTGCGGAGAGAGATTGTCGAGCACGGTCACCGTCGCGTTAGCGGCCACCAGCTTTTTCGCAAGGTTCGAGCCAATGAAACCCGCACCTCCAGTGATGAGTACTTTCATGATTCGCACCGCTCCCAAGTTTGCGTTTGCCAGCTGTAGCGCTTGATTACCCTCGCCGGATTGCCAGCGACGACACAGTGATCGGGCACATCACGCGTGACGACGGAATGACTGCCCACCACCGAATGACGTCCAATCACGACATTCGGCAAAATCATCGAGCCGAAGCCGATAAAGCTGCCTGCGCCAATCACCACGCGGTTACCTTTCGTGCGGATACGCCGCCCGATGCGAACGGGGTCGTACACATCCTCATAGGGATGCTCGACATCGACGATTGCGCAGTTGCCGATGATGGTGACGTTGTCGTGGATCTCGATAGACGAGCCGCACACAATGTGAACGTTCTGCTCGATATTCACGTCGTTGCCGATCGTCAGCGAAGGCAGCCGATCCGGGTCGGTGACGATCAGTTCGATACGCGCGCCCTGCCTGATCAGCACGCGACTTCCGATCGAGGCATGGCGCACGTTCGAGAGCAGCATCGGCCGATAGATCGCCGTCTTCTCGCCGACCGAGGCGAATTCGTGCGCGTACCAGACGCGGGCCTTGATCCGGTACCAGGCAAGTTGCAGCAGATTCCATCGGTCAAGCCACTGCAGCCTGCCTATCCGTGTAAAGGTATCGGTGAGGACGCTCATACGCGCACCGTCGGAGTTCGGCCGATCATCTGCTTCGCGAAGGTGTACGAACGGCGCAGCGTGCGCGGCCAGTGCCGCATCGCATGCAATCCCGCCTGTTTCGAACTGATCCTGCCGAAGCGCATGCTGGTCGCGATGCAACGCTCGAATTCCGGGTAGTGGCCGGTTTCCAGATACATGATTGCCGAGCCGAGATAGAGGCGGGCCCGTCCGCGATCCACGACGCCCTTGTCCATGCCGAGCTCTTCAGCCATGCGGTACGTCTTCATCATATCGCTGATATTGGTCTCGTGTCGCGCCGGATTCTTGATGACCGTCGACGTAAATCCTTGAGGATTGACGCGGTAAAGCCCCATTTCCTCATCGAGATAGCGGGCGCGCGTCCCATAGAAGGACTGCATCAGGTTCGCGACATCGGCGACCGCCTTGAGATCCAGATTGACCGGATAGCGCCTGCGTAACTCGCCGCGAAACATCGCGGAGCTGGTAAAAAAGAACGGACCGCGTTCGATCAGGTACTCGGCGTCGAAAACCGCTGGTTTCGCCCTGGGCAACGGGAAATCTACGGGCTCTTCCGTCTTTGAATTGATAGTGCGCATCTTGTGCACGACCATGCCGAAGTCCCGCTGGGTTTCGAGGAAATCGAGCTGTCGCGCGAGTTTTCCCGGCAGCATCATGTCGTCGCCGTCGATGCACGCGATGTATTCACCTGATGTTTCGGCAATCACATCTGCAAAGTTGCGCGAGTAGCCCACGTTACTTTCGTGCCGCACCAGTTTGATGATCCCCGGATAGCGGGCACAAAACGACTCGATCACCTCGACAGAGCCATCTTTCGATCCGTCGTCGCCGATTACCACCTCGAACGGCACGTCGACCTTCTGGGTCAGAACACTCTGCAGACACGCGCCGATATAGTCTTCCTGGTTGTAACAGAGGACTACTATGGACAGAACCGGATTCGTCACGTGTGGTACGGAATTCGAAGCCATGTCTAGCTCTCAGTTGAAGACAAGTCGCCCCGCAAAATCGCGGGCCTTGCGTTGTGCGATGGGCGAAACCGCGACCGTCGCGGTTACCATGGCGAGCCACATGAAAAAGAGGAAGAAGAACAACACGATCCGTGGCGGATCCGACAGGTCGACGAAGTGAAAGGCATAGGCGACCAGCGCGGCAGCCGCGACCCGTGCGGCCATTCCCTTGTACCAGCTCAGATTGATACCCGGCAGGAACTGCCGGTGCACGATGCCAACCCAGACAAGCAGCTGAAAGAGGTTCATCGCGAGCCATGCGTAGGCAACGCCACGCGCACCGCCGTGGAACGCCCCATACAGAATTGCGGGCACCAGCATGACGAGGAATATCAGGTTTCCCTTGATATGCAGCGACAGATTTCCCTTTGCGTACTGCAGGAGAAACGACAGGCCCGCAATCGCCGAACAGGCGTTGCCGATCGCATAGCACTGCAGGATGCGCCATGCCTCCGGGGTCGACGGCGCAGACAGCGACCATAGCCGCAGGACAAGTTCAGGCACGGCCGCAAAAATGACGGCGACTGGAATCACGGCGATCATCGTGATCTCGCTCGCAAGGAAATAGCTCACGATCGCGCGCTCGCCATCGCCGATGCTATCGGCAGTAAAGCGTGGAATGAACGACTGCTGGATCGGATTGGCCAGCAGCAGGATGCCACCCGCCAGCAACGTCGCCATGCTGAACACGCCAAACGCGGGCAGCGTCAGCATCTTTGACAGAATCACCTTGTCGATCTGCGTCGTCGTCGCCCATACGAGCGCCGAGAATGCAATCGACAGCGAAAGTTTCGCGCGTGACATCAGGAGCGCGCGGGAGAACGTCGAGACCAGCATCGGGGCGTGGATGACGCGCCCCAGCAGGAGCCGCATCGTGAGCCCTTCGCCCACGATCGCGCCGAGCTGCCACAGGAAGAAGACCTCGACCCGCGGCCATATCATGATCACGGGCACGACCAGCACGGCCCGAACGATCGCGAAGGTCACGACGACGACGTTCAATGTCGCCTGCCGGTCGATGCCGACGAGCCCGCCTCTGTAGAGCGAAGACAGCCAGCGTGCCGAGACGGTCAGCACCATCAGCATGAATGCGATCTGTATCTCGCGATCGGGCAGCGCCTTCGCCTTGAGCCAGTCCTGCGCAAAGAACGGCGCCGCGAACAGGGACAGTACGATGAGCAGCACGCACATGCCGGCGACAAACTTTTCCAGCGACTGCAACAGCACCCGCACTTCTGCTCTCGCTGCATCGTCGCGCATCCGGGCGAGCTCACGGCACAGCGTTGGCGAGAGGCCCAGATCCAGCACCTGGACCCACGCAAGCAGCACCGCATTCAGCGCAATCAGCCCATACGCCTCGACGCCAAGATGGCGCACATACACCGGCACCATGACCATACCGAGCGCGACGGTGACAGTTTGCCCTGCGTAGTTGGCGAGTAAGCTGCGTTTTAGCATCGTCGTGGGTATGGAGGCTGAAAGTTTCGGGCCGCGCTGGCATAAATAAATCGACGGACCGCCGTGAAGCTGCTGCAAAGCAGCATTCCAATCAATTGCTAGGCGTTTTTCGTGCTGCTGCAGCTCACTACCCAACTTGTCGTCGTACCTGACGCCACCTTTCCGGCACGCCCTGTTCCGCGCGCCGCCTGCCAGTCGCACAGGGCCACTCAGGCATTCGTCATACGGAACAGGTCTGCCGATTTTCGACGTACAGCGGTCCTGCGGGTGCACTGCGGCACGACGTGTTGCAATGCATCCATCAGGATCACTGTAGTCGGCACTAAACATGAGCAATGTACGGAGCCGAACACACACCCCGCCCAGAAAGCGCTGCGTTCGCGGTATCCTTGCCGTCGAGACCGGCGAAACGGGATAGGGAACGGCCACTTTCACCTGACCGCTCCCGTCGAAAGTGGGCTGACGGGCGTCCGCACCACGGGAGCGCCCGCCCTCCAATTCGCCGAATAGAACCGCGCGCTGACTACTGTTCGGCGAATCGCGAGACAACGCATTGCGTCAGACTCCAGATGCAGGCCTGTCCCCGCTTCCGAACCGTGACTTCTTGCGAAAACCATGTACCTGTTGATCACCTTTGCCATCCTCGAAGTCATCGCTGTCGTCGTCGTCGCGTCGCTGTGCATCGCTGCGCGCCGCGCCGATGAAAGGACGGAGCGCGCTCTGACCCCTGACGAAATCAGCGCAAGGCGAGATGCCGCCGATGTACCGCGACTTGCAACACTGGCCTCCGCGCGCGGGCGCGCGATCGGCCGGTGGTTCAACGCACTGGTGCGCGACAGCCGGCACGACGGCAGCAGAAGCTGATTCCATCCGCGCCCGTCACCCGACTGTCATCTGCCTCTCTCGCGCCCTTCCTTTTCACTCGCATCCTCTCGACGAATTCATCTCTCGTCGCACAGTCCGCGCAACCGCTTCACCGACGGTCTTCATCACGTCAGTTGAGCGCACCGGCGGGCCGACCCTGTCCACTTCGCGACGAACCCCCTTTGGGAAAGCCAAACACTTTCTCCAGCTGAAGTTTCTGCACGACGAAGTACAGAACGAGCGGAACGCCAAGACCGCAGATCACACCGGCAAACAGTTGCACGTAAAGATTGTCGACGTGCAGATGCATCAGCACGATGCGTGCCCCTGAGCCCGCGAGAATGTGGACGAGATAGATCGGCATCGAGGCCTGGCCTAGCGTCGTGAGTACGACCGATTCGCCAAAGCGATCCATCCATAATGCGAACTCGAATACCAGCAGAATGCCCAGCGCGGTGGCTGGCAACGCCCAGACGCTGTTGTATTCGCCGTGCGGACGGGCAAGATAAATGGCGACGCCGAGCGCGACTGCTGTCGCCAGCATCCCGGGCACCGTTGCCAAAGGCGACACCATTGCACGCACATGGCCTGCCAGCAGGACGCCCGCCGCAAAGAAGAGAAAGAACTTCAGTGACAACGCGAGAATCCCGATATCGAAGATGCTTCCGATTGCGTAAGCGACGAGGGCCGCACAAACAAGCCTGATGCGATGGGTCGTCGTCAGAACGATCAGGATGTGACACAGAAATAGTGCGTAGAGAAACCAGAACTGGCTGAAGGGATCCCAGAACATCCTCACAAGATCCGATGGATAGAACGGGTGATTTGTTTCGCCCGATGCGAACAGCAGCACCAGTCCCTGCGCAAGCGACCACAGGAAATACGGATACACGATCGTCTGCAGCTTCGACGCCAGATACCCTGCCGCGCCGCGGCGCAAGCTGCGCTCCACGTGCAGGCCGGAGAGCACAAAGAAGAGCGGCATGTGGAACGTGTAGATCGCGTAATCGGACTGAAGAATCCAGTGATGCGACGGCACCAGGCCCGCACTCACCAGTCCGCGCAGTACATGCCCATACACGACCAGGACGATCCCGGCCGCTCTCGCATAGTCCTCGTAACCTTCTCTCAAGCTGACCTCTCCGGTATCGACGGGCGACGCGTGGCACGCCCGGGTCCGTCTTTACGCCGCCATGTGGTTATGATTCGAATACGCCGACAGGTAGCTATAGCTGCGTCGTTCGCTGCGGCGCAGCGGAACCGCGTTGAAGACTACGCCCACGACCCAGGCGCCTGCGCGCTCCAGCTTCGTGATCGTCTCGGTGATTTCTTCCTCCGTCTGCATGCCGGAGCGCAGGATCAGCACGGTTTTCCCTGCGCCATTCGCGATGATCGCCGCGTCGCTGACAGCGAGCAGTGGCGGCGTATCGATGATCACCAGATCGAAGCGATGGTTGAGGTGTTCGAGCAACTGCCTGAAACGCGGCATCATCAGCAGTTCGGACGGATTGGCGGGATACGCCCCGCACGAAATGAACGACAGCCCCGGTATGCCAACGTCGCGAATCGCATGCTCAAGATCGACCTTGCCCATCAGCAGTTCGGCGAGTCCACCTGAATTCGGCTGGTTAAAGAGCGGCGCAAGGCGCCCGCATCGCATGTCTGCGTCGATCAGCAACACCCGTTTGGTGGTTTCAGCCTCAAGCACGGCAAGATTGGCTGCGACAAAACTCTTGCCCGAACCCGGCGTGGGTCCGGTCAGCACAACCGTCTTGTCCGATGCCTCGCCGACGTTGAACTGGAGCGCCGTGCGAACGCCGCGCAACGCTTCGACCGATGAGTCGTGCGGCCCGCGTCGTGCAAGCAGGTAGTGCGCTTCAGGCGGCAATATCGAGTTCGCGCCGGCGTGGGTTGGATTGGCGCCTGCAAGCAGCATGCCCTCGCCGATATTGCCGGCAAAATTGCGGCGCGGAACCTGCCGGTCCAGCTGCGCCTGATGCGCGCTGTACAACACCGATCCGAGTACCGGCACGCTCATTTCGCGCTCGATGAAATGCGGATCGCTAACGCCCGTCAGCAACCGGCTGCGCGTAAAGACAAGCAGCGCGCCCAGCATGAGCCCCACACCGACGCTCGCGCCCATCACGAGGGGCACATTCGGCGACACAGGATCCGCGGGACGGATCGCGCTATCCACGATCTGCACATTGCCCGTCGTGCCCGCGCGGCGAACCGTCAATTCCTCGGCCTTGTTCACCATCGCCACATAGATCGATTCCGCCACTTTCGCGTTACGCGTGAGATCGACGTTCTTGCGTTCGGACACGGGCATGTTATTGAACCGCGCATCGAACTTGCTCTTTGCTTCGTTCAGCTGGGCCAGCTGCTGGTCGATGTTCGCAACCGGCGGACTGGTCGGCGTGAAATGCTGGAGCAGTTGCGTGCGCTGCAACTGCAACGCGGCAATCTGCCTCTGGAAGTCGATACCGCCCTGCAAATACGACTGCGCTTCGACAGTCGGCTGCAGCGAACCCGCTTCCGACTGGTAGCTGGTCAGCTTTGCCTCCGTCTGGCGAAGTTCTTCGCGCAGACGCGGCAGTTCCTGATTGATGAAGTCGAGCGTCTTGCTATCGTTCATCCGATGGTTCGTGATCGTCGCTGCCACATAACCTTCCGCGATCCCGTTAGCGACATTGGCCGCGAGCATGGGATTGCTGCTGTCGAACGAGATCTGCACGACGCCCGTTTCCTTACCCTTTTCGAGCACCTTCACGTCGTGCGAAAACCGCTTGAGCGCATTGACCTTGTTCCAGGGCGTAACCTCGAATTCGGTGCCCGGCCGCGCGACCAGCCGCGACACCAGCATCGATACATTACCCTCGGACGCCATTACACCGGTCTTGCCCGTCAGCAGCGTCTCTCCATCAGGATCGATCACCTCGTAGCGGTTGCCTTCCAGCGCACGCAGACGTAGCGCTACGTTTTCCAGATCGGGCGGCACGTTCAACGTATCGACATGAATCTGCTCGCCGCCCCACGCATAGGTTTTCAGCCCGAACCAGGCCCGCGACGGACTACCCGCCTTCGCGAACTTGCTTGAGATCAGACCAAGCAGCGGGATCGAGCGAGGCTTGACCGTCAGGTCGTAACCATACTTGTGCAGTACCGGCTCAAGCACCGTGCGACTTTGCATCATTGCCACTTCGGCGGCCGTGGGTGGCGCCGCCTTCTGCATCAGAACCTGTCCCTGCGGAGCAATGCCCAGCGCGTTTGGATCGGGCGCGTCTACACGCACGAGCGCATCCGCCGTATAGACGGGCGTCACGAGGAACACGTATGCCGCTGTGAGCGCCACGACCACCAGGGTCGTGGCGACGATGGTCCATACGTGATCCGACAACATGCGGATCACGTCCCGCGCGTGAAGCGCGCCGTCGTTCGTGGGGCTTAGAAATCTTGCGTCGAGGTTCGGCGTAGTCACGTTGGTGTCCCTATGAAGATGGACCGTAAAAAGTAACTGAGTGCGCGTCTTGTGTATTAGTGACCGACGGAATAGGCGAGGTACAGGCTCGTCACCGTAGGCAGCAACTGTTCGAGCAGACGGTTCAGACGCGCGATTTCCTTCGTGCCCACATAGACCACATCGAGCGGCTGCAGGTCGAACTGGGTCGAAAGCAGAATCGCGTCGACCTGCGTCATGTCGAGCCGGTAAATCAGCGGGCGGGTCGGGTCGTCAGGCGATCGTCGAATGACCAGCACCTGTCGCGGGTCCGCGCTACGCGAATCGAGACTGCTTGCCCCTGATATCGCATCGGCAAGCGTCAGCCTTCCCCTGTCCATGAAAAGCGACTGGGGTTTCCCGATCTCGCCCAGCACAAAAACGCGGCTTGCGTTGTGATCCGGAACGTAGACGATGTCCTCGCTGCGCAGATCGACGTTCTGCGTGATATCACCCCGATCGAGCGCACGCTGCACATCGAGCACATACGATTTGCCGCCACGTGTCAGTTGAACGCGCTGCAGATCGGCGTCGGCGAGCGTGCCGCCCGAGCGCGTAATTGCATCCACCACCGTGAGCCTCATATCGGTGACGGGCAGTGCGCCAGGATTCTTCACCTGCCCGGCCATGTGAACCTGCTGGCTGCGGAACTGCTGGACGCGTACTTCGAGTTGCGGCTTGACGGCATAGGAACTCAGGCCCTGCATCAGCAGACGGCCGATGCCGGCGGTCGTCATGCCTGCCACACGGACACGTCCCAGCACGGGAAAGTAGATCGTGCCGTCAGCGGCGACCTGCAGGCCGTTCGGATCGACCTGTGAGCCCGCACCGCCGGCGAGGGTCTGCGGATTCGCATCCGCGCCCCCGGGTAGCGGCGCTGGCCCGGCGGCGTTGACGGTCAACTCCGGATGTCCCCACACGGTAATGCCCAGAATGTCGCCGGGCCCGACCTTGTAGTCCTCGTATCCCTTCGCCGATTGCTGGGGCAACGGTCGGTTGGTCGCATCGCTCACTCGAACCTGGCTAGCAACAACCTTCGCATTGATCATGTGGACCGGGTATGCCGTTGCCTGCGAATTGTCGACCGGCTCCTCCTGCATTCTCGCCGGATCCAGATAGGGCCCTGGCGCGATCGCGCAGCCGGCAAAACCCGAAAACAGCAGCAAAGCGACTAACCTGCTTTTGATTGTCATGATGTCTCTTCCGGTATCGTTGCCCGCGATGAAACAGGGAGTGCGGTCGAGATCGACGATGTCGACGACCTGCTTCGGGCGGGGTGAAACCTGAGGGCGCGTTAGTCAAATGGGCGTGCCGGCCTGCTGGCCGCCCGTCTCACCGACGCTCTGGTTCAGCACTCGAGCGCGCGCGTATGTCGAATCATTCCGCTCTCCCTCGAGTACGCGGACGAGGATCCCAGGTAGCGCCCTGTGCTGCTTTTTTCTACGGCGCTGGCACCAAGAAGCCGTTCGAATTCCCGCTTGACGATCCCATAGCATTCGCATGCGCGTGCTTCGAGACCTTCGCGGTCCAGGATCGTGATGTGGCCACGACGCTGGCCAATGAGACCTGCTTCCTGCAGCTTGCCCGCAGCCTCCGTCACGCCTTCGCGGCGAACGCCGAGCATCGTCGCGATCAGTTGCTGCGTGACAGCCAGTTCTTCGGACTTCAAACGATCCTGGGTGAGGAGCAACCAGCTGCACACCTGCTTGACGACGTGATGATGCCGGTTGCACAACGCGCTTTGCGCGATCTGCGTCAGGAGCGTCTGGATGTAAAGCAGCATGAGTTGATGGACGAACCGGCTGCGCTCGAACTCGTGCTTGAAGAGCTGCGCGTTCATGGCGTACGCGTAGCCGCCGCTGCGCACCTCGATGCGGTTAGGCATCGTCGCGCCGCCCATCAGGATGGGTACGCCGATCACGCCTTCGTTGCCCACTGCCGCGACCTCGGCAGTCGCGCCGTCGGCCATCAGGTAGATCATCGAGATGATGGCGGTGGTTGGAAAATAGACGTTCTTGATGGATTCGCCCGAATCGGACAACAACTGCCCGGGCCTAAGCCGCTGGAGTTTGAGATTCGGTGCGAGCGCTGCCAGTTCCGGAACGGGGAAGGCAGCTAGCAAATGATTTTCGAGTTGATCGTTTGTCGCGTCGAGCATGATTGTTTCCGCCAGGGTCACCTCGGATACCGGACGGGTAAGCGAGGGGCATCGAAGCTGCAGGCCAGTTTTCAGAACACCTGCCGCGCTGCAGCAGGCCCGATTCTTTCTAGTTCCTGGGACGTGGCTTAAGACGTCCTTCATGCGATGCCCCTCTTAAGCGACTTCTGTGCCATGGACCTCAAACGTTTGATTTACATGACCTTTTTCTTCATATGGTTAACCCTGCAATGATTCAAGTGCGCAGAATGTCTCAGTTATGAACGGTTTATCGAGGAGGAAAAGATTTTGCCGCCGCGGCACACAAAATGCTGCATCGCACGCTTAGCCTTGCTGAATATAGCCCTTAGGTGATTTCCCTACGAACGAGTCAGGTTCGACTCCGGTTGGAGCACGCGCCCGAGGCCATCGGCGACCCCGCTCAACGGGCCGAAACTGTCTCATTTCTGATAAACGGCCGGTGCCGGCACTGATCGTTCGCGCGCGCGTCCATACACGCTTTCATTCCTTAAGCGACGCGTTTCGATATCGATGAACGTCGCGCCGCGACGTCTCATTGCTTAATCGCGATGGTCTCGATGCGCTCGATTGCGACTGTCAATCGGGCAACGCTTAAGCGCGTCTCCGAACAGAGCCGCTTAAAACGCGCACGTACGGTGAACCCATTTCCATTGCCCAATCGAAATGGAGTCGATCAATGCCCACCACACTCGTGCCGTATTCGAAGCACCCATCCTCCAGCGCCGATTCGACACTCGCCATTCAGCCCGTCATCCTTGCAGGCGGCGCCGGAACACGACTATGGCCTCTATCGCGTGAGCAATACCCGAAACAGCTCATCGAACTGCTCGGCGAGGAATCATTGCTGGCCGCTACGGCACGTCGACTCGACGGCCTCGAAAAAGCGTGGCCTTTGACGGACGACCTGCTGCTTGTTTGCGGAGACAACCATCGATACATGAGCGCCGAACAGTTGCGGCAGTGCGGCAAGCCCGCCCGCATCGTGCTCGAACCGTGCGCGCGCAACACTGCGCCCGCGCTGACAGCGGCCGCGCTTGTGACAGTCGCGGACCGCAACGATGCGGTCCTCGTCGTGATGCCGGCAGATCATGCCGTGCCGGATAGCGATGCCTTTCAGGCGGCTGTGCTGCGCGCCGCACGCTATGCGGCGAACGGCGCCGTGGTCACGATCGGCATCGTGCCGCGACGTGCGGAACCGGGATATGGATACATCCGTGTCGGCATGCCGATCGGTCTGGACGGCGGCTTCACGATCGACCGGTTCGTCGAAAAGCCGCATCGCGAACTCGCCGAACAATACGTGCAGTCCGGCGAATACTGGTGGAACAGCGGGATCTTCGTGGTGCGTGCATCCGTGTGGCTATCCGTCGTCAACACGCTCCGACCGGAAATCCACGCAGCCTGCGTCGCCGCGCATCACGACGGCACCACAGCTGACATGTTCATTCGCCTCGACCCGCACGCGTTCGCACTGTGCCCGGACGACTCCATCGACTACTCCGTGATGGAACGCCTCGGCGAATGCGGCAATGTGCCGGGCGTCGTCGTGCCGATGGACGCGTCATGGTCGGACGTCGGCTCGTGGGACGCCATCTGGGAAATCATGCCGAAGGACGCGGGCGGCAACGTTGCGCGCGGCAGAGTCATGTTCGAGGACACGACGAACACCTTCGCACATTCGCAGGGCAGGCTCATTGCGTGCGTCGGACTACGCGACGTGGTGGTGGTCGAGACGCCGGACGCCATCCTCGTCGCGGACCGGCAGAACGCGCAGCAGATCAAGGCGATCGTATCGCGCATTCGCGCGGAACGCGGGCCGGAAGCGGACAACCATCGCAAGGTGCATCGCCCCTGGGGCTACTACGACTCGATCGATTCCGGGGAGCGCTTTCAGGTGAAGCGGATCGTCGTTAAACCGGGCGAGAGCCTGTCGCTACAGATGCATCATCACCGGGCAGAACACTGGGTCGTCGTACGCGGTACTGCACAGGTAACACGCGGAGAAGAGGCCTTCCTGCTGAGCGAGAACCAGTCGACCTACATTCCAATCGGAACCGTGCACCGGCTTAAAAATCCGGGGAAGACGCCGCTCGAAATCATCGAGGTGCAATCGGGTGCCTATCTCGGCGAAGACGATATTGTCCGCTTCGACGACAACTACGGCCGCATGGTTTAGGAGAACATGGTGCACGACCCGCTTCGCGCCTTCGTCAGCGTCCGCTGCTCCGTCTTAGAACGGGACCGGCAAACTCTGTCTCATCGCGCGCGGGTGGCCCGACTGCAGGTGAGCGGCCACCCACCCGCCCCGCGGCGGACGGTAAGTCGACTGCAGACGTGTCGTTCGACCCGGGGCGGTCACGCAACCCGTAATACGCAATCAGCCGGTACAGCGTCGCCCGTGAAATACCGAGTTCGCGGGCTGCGAGATTGGGGCGATCGCAATGCCGCATAAGCGCCATCTCGATCGCATCGCGCTCCGCGGCCTCTCGCACCTGCATGAGTGTGCTGTCCTTCGGAAGCATGTAGAAATCCAGCTCGAGATCGGCCGTGCTCAATACCCGTCCTTCCGCGAGCACGATTGCCCTCCGTATGCGGTTCGAAAGCTCCCGCACATTGCCGGGCCAGGAATGCATGTACATCGCCTTGATCGCGCCGTCGGAAAAGCCGCGTATCTGACGAAAACCTTCCGTTCTGTAACGGTCGAGGATGTAATGCGCGAGCAGTTCGATATCCGTGCCGCGATCCCGGAGCGGCGGTTCCACGATACGAAGAACGCAGAGCCGGTGGTAGAGATCGGAGCGGAACCGGCCCTCGTCCACCGCCCGTTCGAGCGAGACGTTGGTGGCGGAAATGATGCGGACATCGACATCGATAAACTCGTTCGAACCCAGACGCTGGATTTTTTTCTCTTCGAGAAAGCGCAACAGGATGGTCTGACTCTCGAGCGGCAGATCACCGACTTCGTCGAGAAAGAGCGTTCCCCCATGCGCCGCCTCGATGCGCCCTATCCTGCGCTCATCTGCGCCGGTGAATGCACCGCGTTCGTAGCCGAAGAGTCCGGACTGTTCGAGGTTGTGTGGCAGCGCACCGCAGTTGATCGCGACAAACGGACCGTGACGTCGTATCGAACGCCTGTGAATGGCGGCCGCGGTCAGTTCCTTGCCTGTGCCGGATTCGCCGGAGATCAGCACCGGTGCTTCGCTGTTCGCCACCTTGCTGATCGAGCGGAACAGATCCTTCATCGCCGGGCACTCGCCCACGATTTCGTCCAGCGCCGCAGAAGCTGCGGGCGCATCGTGCAGCGCAACCATACCGTGTTCGTGGCCGACGGCTTCGACGACACGGTCCAGCACGCACGGCACGGTAAGAAAGCGGGAAAAATAGTTACGGATGACGGTGCGCAAGCCGTCGTTATCGATCTGATGGCCGGCAAGCATCCCAACCCAGCCAATATCTTTCGAGTTGAAGCACGGCCTGAACGTAGCGATTTCACGCGCCGTGAAGCCGCTGGCGAAATCGAAGATTCCCACGGTCAGTGCATTCTTCAGAAGATGACGCCGCACCGCGTGTGCGGTCTCAAGCGTCACGACCTCCCAGTCGTGACCCTCAA
Organism: Paraburkholderia sp. GAS334; assembly: GCF_050436625.1. Classification (NCBI taxonomy): domain Bacteria; kingdom Pseudomonadati; phylum Pseudomonadota; class Betaproteobacteria; order Burkholderiales; family Burkholderiaceae; genus Paraburkholderia; species Paraburkholderia sp. GAS334. The sequence goes on from NZ_JBNDMO010000014.1 coordinate 125,633, forward strand.
GCAATTTGCACAACTGATGCTCAGGCCTGTGCGAAATATAGACAAGCGATCTGCCAGTTTTTCCGTCCATACGAGCGCCTCATATGGTTAACGTCAAGCCCTTTAACACGGCAATATTTTGAGCACGTATCAAGTGCGGACTGTGACAAAGTTACCGATGTCGTCCGCCTGGAACGACGGCGCCTGAGCGCCGAAGCAGGTGAAACCGGCCACGACCGACGTCGCTGCCCGGGGAAGCGCGAACCCCGGTCGGGTGGCTCACGGTGATGCTGACTGAATTGTCGCATCATGATGTGCAAAAAAATAAGCATTTCTATGTAAGAAATCGTTTGTGTGCTTCCGCACATACGCCATTAAAAATGCATGAAAAAAACGAAAAAGTGAATGCCCGCCTGCTTGCCGCGACGCCGCATCATCCAGCGTCATTCGTTCCATGTTGCATTCGCCTGAACATTAGTTGGCACAGCAAAGGGATTTCGATGACGCCCAATGATCAGACAAAAACCGAGTACGGGGCGCCCCCAGAAACAGCATCAACCCGCAACAGATATGCGTCCTTTGGCAGACCGCGCCCGTCGGCAGCACGGCCCGGCAAACCGCGCGACGGCCGCGATAGCGGCGCGTTCAGAGACCGCCGGCAGACGCCGGCGCGCATACCGACAGTCAGACGCCGCAACGCGCTGATTTATGTTGTGTGCGCGGTGGCCATGATGCTGGGCGTCGTCGTCAAGTCCGCGTTCGACCGTCTGTCGATGCCCGACCTCAACATGGCCAGCTTGACCACAACAATGGAGGCCCCGTTTAAGCTTGCCTTCAACGAACCGCACATTGCGCCGCCAGTCGCGGTACCCAGAAAAACCTCGGCGCTTAAACAACCCATCCCGCCCACTCCGGCCATCCGCAAGGATGGTGCCAGTGCTGACGCAGTCCGCAAGACACCCGTACGCAAGGATTCGCTTGTTACCGATACGGTTCATCATACGAATTCATGCCACACCAGCAGCAAGCGGCACGGATGCCAGAATGCTGGCGCCAGCGACGCAAAGCGTCGCCCACAAGCGAAGCCCGCTGCGTCGCGTGCGGCGCCGGCGCACGCTCCCCGACAGGCCACGCGCGAACCCGCAACAGTTGCGAGCCGTTCAACCTACCCAGAGGAAGAGTACGTACCTCCCGCCGTTCCGCACAAACCTGCGCCAGAGGCCAACGAAGTGGAGATCGTTCACAGCCACCATTGAAACAACCCTATGTCACCGCAAGCGCGTGTGCACTCGCGCCAGATGCACCGCGTTCGCAATGTGAAACCGGTATGGGCGCGAAACGTGCTGCGACGTACCGGACTGTATCCAACACGCCTTGACACGCTGGAACCACGCACCTGAACACGACCTATGATGAGACTTTTGCTCTATCTGACCAATTTTGGTGATCCTTACGTCACCGCGCCGCTTGCCGTGATCGTCGTGGTCTGGCTTGGCACGACGCGTTCATGGCGCCTCCTGCTGACCTGGGTTGCATGCTTTAGCGCAGGCGTATTTGTTGTAGCCGCATGCCGCTTCGCACACCGCGGCTGGGGCATGCAGTTGTCCGCATTACACATCACGATGGTGAGCGGACACACCATGCTGGCGAGCGCGGTGTATCCCACCATTTTCGTTATCTGCGGAAGTCACGCAACGCGCCGCACGACAGCACGTGCGTTTCTCTTTGGCCTTGCGGTCGCACTGGCGATCGGCGTGTCACGCAGACTGATCGGCTTTCATTCGACCGCCGAAGTCGCGACAGGCTGGCTGATCGGGTCACTGATCGCTGGCATGACGTGCTGGCCATTGATGGCGACGCGAAGCAGCGAGCCGCATACCACGCTCAGGCGTTACGATCCGACTCCGTTTGCGGCTATCGCGCTCGCCCTGATCGTGGTGTGTCACGGCAAGATTGCGCCCGTATCGATCTGGATCGATCGCACGGCGCCTGAGTTATCGGAATGGACGAAAGCCCAGGCGGATGAAATGCACTAGACGATGCCACGCGTCGCGCGTGGCATCACACTGACTTCCTCGCGCGGCGCAAGCCCGCCCGCAGACCGGCATCGAAATGCCGCGCACTGTCTCCTGCGTTCACGCCGGTCGAGGTCGTCACACCTTGCCCTTGCGTCGCCCCGGCTGGCGCCTCGTTCATTGCAGTGGTGAAGAACGCCTCATGCAGAAAGGAGTGACACACCGCGATGACATGGTCACGCGCCACCCGGTCGAGCACTTCGTGATCCATGTTGCGAAACACAAGCGCACGTACGCGGGCGAGCTTCCTCAAACGATGCCCGCTGACGCCGAAATGCAGATGCAGCTCGTCGAGACTGTGATCCCGTGGACTGAACAGCATGCGGATATGGACACCGCTTGCGTCCAGCCGCCGGATTGCCTGACGCACGTGATAGCTTTGTGTCGCCGTATCGAAAGCTTCATTGGTCCATGCCGCGATCAGGGCCCGCGCATGCGCGCGCGCGTGACGCCACATGGTGCGCAGCACCGGCGCAAGCCGGACCTGCCCGCGCATGACCTGCGCCCACTTTCCGGCCCGCACCATCGAGCGCAGATGCGCACGCGGCGAGCCCGACTGCAGGTTCGCGGCAGCCCGCATCGAGCAGCCGTCGGGAAATAGAAAGCCGACAGGATTGACGAGGATGAGCGCGCGGATTGTTGGGTTCGATTGCGCCGCACGCAGTGCCGCATAGCCGCCCGCGCAGATACCGAATACCGCAACGTCACGATAGCCGTGCCCGGCGAGCCAGTCGGCCGCTCGCGACAGGTCCGCCGCGATGCCGTCCAGCGGCAGCGATCCTATCGAACGCGGAACAGCCGCGCCCTGGCTGTCGCCGATTCCGTCCGCGTCCATCCGTAGCGACGCGTATCCAAGCAGCGCAAGCTGCCGCGCGAGCTCCACGCTGAAGCGGCCGTCACCGACATGATGCGTGCCCGCCGTGTTGGCGATCAGCAGCACCGGCGTGGTGTTGCGCGGCATCCCTTTCGAGGCGGGTTCACACAGCACGCCGAACAGGCGGCCGTCATCGAACTGAACAGGGCATTCAATCGCGCTGGAGGTCACGATGGACGGGCTGGCGTCGCCGTCCAGCGTCCCCGCATGAGGAAGAAGCGCCGTATCGGCGGCGAGCCAGTCCGTAGCGCTCTTCAGCACCGTTTTCGGCAACTCCGTCTGCCATCCGGGCTGAAAGGTCTCCAGAAAGTCTTCAAAGGGCGCGGCGTCAACCCGTGCGCCGCACGCTTCGAAATGCGCCGCCAGCGCATCGCAGCCGTCACGCTGGCCGCTGTGAACCAGCAGGACACGGGATGCCGGTGCGTGCCGGCTCTGACGCAGATCGAGCTTCCCCAGCGTTTCCATGGCCTCCGCACTGTAACGGTGGCCCAGCAGATCGAAAGCGTCCGCTGGCGTATGAAGATCAGCCGCGGTTATCTGGGCTTTCTGCAGCCACGTCTGATGCAGGATGCTCATTTCACGCATGAACCCACGCATCGACACGACCGGTGCGATCATGGCGACCGATTCGATCTCGCTTCGCTCCGCCGCCAGCGCCGCGACGAGGGCCCCGAACCGGAATCCCGCGAGCGAAACCCGTTCGACACCGGTCACGCTTTTGACGTACGCCACCGCCTGAAGCACCTCGCCTGCCCAGTCGTCGGGACGCAACAGGCCATCGAGGTCTGCCGAGTCGCCGGTGCCGAGGTAATCGAAACGCAATGTCGTTACGCCCCGTTCCGACAGCTTTTCCGCGAGTTGACGGATCGTCTGATGCAACCACATTGCCTCATGCCCCAGCGGATTACACAGCACGACCGCTCTGTCTCCGTGGCCAGGATGTAACCAGCCGAAATGCCCACCAAAAACGACAGGTTTCATTGCTCAACGCCCTTTTGTTGGTTAGCGCTCTTCGGGTCAGCCTTGCTTCTCGGCCCAAGACCTCGCTATGGGCCGTGTATCCACTATTAAGTAAGCGATATAGGCAAGGCGACCGTCGGTTCGCTTTCACACACTTGGTCAGGGGGGCGATGAGTGGGATAAGGCGCGCCAACGCGGCGTGCAGGGGATTCGACCGGCCGCGCTATTTTTCTTGTATTGCGCGGCCAGGCGTTTTAAGTCCGCAGATCGGGATGGTTCCGCGCGATTTCGATCACCCAGTCGGTGAACGCGCGAACCCGCGAACTCAGATTACGCCGATGCGGGTAAACAAGCGAAAGCGGCGTCGACGGGCTCTTATATGAGGTCAGGATTTCACGCAGCTCGCCACGTTCGAGCAGATCCGCGACCATGAAGCGCGAAGGCTGGATGATGCCGAAACCGCGCACGCCTGCGGAGACATAGACGGTGCCGTCATTCACCGAGAGCGGTCCGTCGAGCGAAATCTTGACGATCTCTCCGTCCACCTCGAACTCGAACGGAAACGTCTTTCCCGAGCGCGCGGACACATAATTCACGGCCCGATGTGCGCGCAGATCCTCGAGCGTGGCAGGCGTGCCATATTCTTCCAGATACGCAGGCGACGCACATGTCGTAATACGCGCGTTGCCGATACGCCGCGCGACGAGGCTCGACTCTTCCAGCGCGCCCATGCGTATCACACAGTCCACGCCATCCTGAACGATGTCGATATTCCGGTCAGCAAGACCAAGCCGCACGTCGATCTGCGGATAACGGCGATAGAAATCGTCAAGCAGAGGGAGCAGCAGCGTTCTGGCAAGCGTGCCCGACGTATCGACGCGGATCGTGCCTGACGGATTCTGTATCTTGTTCGACAGCGACGAATCGGCGTCGGCGAGTTCGGCGAGAATGCGCACGCATCGCTCGTAATAGAGCGCGCCGTCGTCGGTTACGCTGACCGAGCGCGTCGTGCGATTCAGGAGCCGCACGCCGACGTGCTCCTCGAGCCCCTGGATCAGGTTGCTGACCGATCCGCGTGGCAGGTCAAGCAGCTCTGCCGCTTTGGAGAAACTGTTAGTCTCGACCACCCGGGTAAAGACTTCGATTGCCTGGAGACGATCCATACCGGCGCTCCTCGAAATTAGCGGTTAAAAGGGAGAAAGGTGAAACATACGTGAACGGCGGGCACAGGCGCCCGCTACATCTTCAATCGGTAGCCGGTCTTGAAGATCCACGCCACGATCACCAGAAACACCGCTAGAAAAACGCCCGTCATCGCAAGACTGACGCCAACGCTCACGTCGGCGAGCCCGTAAAAACTCCAGCGGAATCCGCTCACCAGATAGACGATCGGATTGAACAGCGTGACCACTTTCCACACGGGCGGCAGCATGCTGACGGAGTAAAAACTGCCGCCAAGAAACGTCAGCGGCGTGATGATCAACAGCGGCACCAGTTGCAGCTTTTCGAAACTGTTGGCCCAGATGCCAATGATAAAACCTAGCAGACTGAACGTCACCGCGGTCAGCACCAGAAACAGGATCATCCAGAACGGGTGCTGAACCTGAATCGGCACGAAGAGGCCTGCGGTCGCGAGAATGATCAGACCAAGCGCAATCGACTTGGTCGCGGCCGCGCCCACATAGCTCACCACGATCTCAAGATAGGACACCGGCGCGGACAGCAGCTCGAAGATCGTGCCCGTGAACCTCGGAAAGTAGATGCCGAACGACGCGTTGGAAATGCTCTGCGACAGGAGCGACAGCATGATGAGTCCAGGCACAATGAACGCGCCATAACTGATGCCGTCGACTTCCTTGATCCGCGAGCCGATCGCCGCGCCGAACACAACAAAATAAAGCGAAGTCGAAATCACCGGCGCAATGATGCTCTGCATGAGCGTGCGCCACGTACGGGCCATCTCGAAGCGATAGATCGCGCGGATTGCGTTGATGTTCATTGCTCACCTCGCACGAGGCTCACGAAGATATCCTCAAGGGAACTCTGCGTCGTCTGAAGATCCCTGAAGCGGATGCCTGCATCGTTAAGGTCTTTGAGCAGCGCAAGAATGCTGCCGCGTTCGCCCTGCGTATCGTAGGTGTAAGTCAATTCGTTTCCGTCGCTGGCCAGCTCAAGATTCCATCCGGTGAGCGTCGCCGGAATGCTGTCGAGCGGGCTTTCCAGCTGCAGCCCCAACTGCTTCTTGCCCAGCTTGTGCATCAACTCGGTCTTGTCCTCAACCAGCATGATCTCGCCAGCGTTGATCACGCCAATGCGGTCAGCCATCTCTTCGGCTTCGTCGATGTAGTGCGTGGTCAGAATGATCGTGACGCCACTTTCGCGTAGCGAACGGACCAGCTTCCACATGTCGCGTCGCAGTTCGACGTCGACGCCTGCGGTCGGCTCATCGAGAAACAGCACCTGCGGTTCATGCGATAGCGCCTTGGCGATCAGCACACGCCGTTTCATCCCGCCGGAAAGCGTGATGATCTTGCTGTTCCGCTTGTCCCATAGCGAGAGGTCGCGAAGCACCTTTTCGATGTGGGCGGGATTCGCTGGCTTGCCGAACAGGCCGCGGCTGAACGACACCGTCGCCCACACGGTTTCGAACGAATCAGTGGTCAGTTCCTGCGGCACGAGACCGATCATCGAGCGCGCGGCGCGGTAATCAGTCGCGATGTCGTGGCCGTCGACGACGACAGTGCCTTCGCTCGCCCTGACGATGCCGCAGATGATGCTGATGAGTGTCGTCTTGCCCGCGCCGTTCGGCCCCAGCAATGCAAAGATCTCGCCCTTGCGTATCGCAAGGTTGATGTTCTTTAGCGCGTGAAGCCCCGTGGCGTAGGTTTTCGAAAGACTGGATATGGACAGGATAGGTTGCATGACCGCGACGATAGCAGAAGCCGGGCTTTCGCTGTTTTTCCCCAACATGCGAACCGCTCAGCCATCGCTCAGCCACCATTATCGCAGGCGCCCATCCGGTAGACCGAGATGCCTTCCATCGGATCGGGCGCTTCGCGCCACGGCGCGCACTGCAGCGCCCGCGCTGTGTCTTCATGGCCGGCCGCCCAGCGACGCGCGATGCCGTCCGATGAAAAATCGATGTCCTTGTTCAGGTCGTCGCCATCGAAACGCGGCGCGTCGAGTTCCAGAACCTGCATCGTCGTGCCGCAGCCCCAGTTGAGCAGTTCCTTCACCTCCGGCTTGTCGCGCGCCGCCTCGGGCAGGTGCTCCCCGAGTTCGCGGATCACGTGGCGCAGCCTGTGAATCTGTTTCTGCCGCTCAAGATGGCTTTCCGCGCGGCTCGAATACTGGATGTCGCGCTGGCGGCTCATCACCTGCCAGATCGATTGCGGCTCGGGGCCATTCCCGGGCCACAACTGCACTGCGAATATCACCGAACTGCGGCGTGGCCGGTCATCGAGCACCGCCTCGAGCGGCGTATTCGAATAGATACCGCCATCCCAGTACGTCTCGCCGTCGATCCGTACCGAGGGAAAACCCGGCGGAAAGGCAGCGGATGCCATCACGTGGTTCACGTCCATGGGCGCATCGCGGTTCGTGAAATAGCGCATGCGTCCCGTGCGTACGTTGACGGTGCCGACCGTCAGGCGCGTCTGCTTGCTGTTCAGATGCTCAAAATTCACCAGCGCGGAAAGCGTCTCGCGCAGCGGCTCGGTCGAATAGAACGCCGCCTGATCGAGCCCGACTGGCGCATGCACGCCCATCCACGCATCCGGGCGCGGCGTGAAGAATGATGCAATGCCTTGTGTCACGGTCGCGAGGTCGCGCGACCATTGGTCGAGTGCCGGCAGCCAGCCCGCAGTCGCGCTGCCATGATGCGCGACGCCGTCCCAGAAGCTTTTGAGCCGTGCGAGCCTGTCCTGTGGCGGATTACCGGCGATGATCGCGCCGTTGATCGCACCGATCGACGTGCCGATCACCCAGTCCGGCTCGACGTTCGCATCGTGAAGCGCCTGATACACGCCCGCCTGATAGGCACCCAGCGCCCCGCCGCCCTGCAGCACGAGAACGACCTGCCCGGCGATACCGGACGCTTCGGACGCTTCGGACGCTCCGGGCTTTGCGTCGGGCGGCGAATCGACTTGCACAGTGGTTGCCTTTCTGGCCATCGTTCTTCTCCTTCGGCAGACAGACCGCACCGGTCCGGCCCGGAAGAACACCCGGTCGGACCCGATCTGCGGATGCAAACGAGCGTAGATGACCGCCGCTCCGGGCGCGCCCGTCAACGGTCACCGCACGGCTAAACGTCTGCTCAGCGCTTACCTGAGCGCTCGCCTCTAGAGAATACTCTCCGTCGCGTTCACAAATGTTACACAGGTCACTGGTTATCCTTCGACGTCGTCAAACACCCCCCACAGGATTTTCGTACCGTTCGAGGCTTCCATGAATGCCTGGTCAACGCATTGCCGTGCGTCGCGCGGCAAACGTTTGCTCTCTGCCATCGCGATGCTGCTATTGACGTCGCTGTGCGTATCCATCAGCGCATGCAGCGACGACGAAAAGCCTGCAACGAGCGTGCACCCCGACGCCCCGTCGATCACAGCGACGGATACGCCGCCCGCCGCAACACTCACGATCCAGACACCCGCGCAGGCCGGCGCTCCCGCATCGGAGAGTCTCGTCACACTTGCGACACCCGTGATTCACACCGCCGATTGAAGTCCCCAGCGCCGCGCGTCGGTGCAATGATGTTGGCACCCAGGCGCGGCACGTTCCCTCTTCCATACATCGACACCCACATGACATCGAAGAACCGCCGTGACTTTCTGCGTTCCGCCGCCCAGGTAGCCGGCTCCGCGACTGCCCTGAGCATGCTGCCGGCCGGCATCCGCAACGCGCTTGCGATTCCCGCGAACAACGCGACGGGCAGCATCCGCGACGTCGAACATATCGTCGTGCTGATGCAGGAGAACCGTTCCTTCGACCACTACTTCGGCACGCTCAGAGGCGTGCGAGGCTTTGGCGACACGCGCGCCATCGCGCTGCCGAACGGCAAGCCGGTCTGGTATCAGCCGCTCGCCGGCGATGCTGGCTACGTCTTGCCGTTCCGCCCCACCGCGCCGAACCTCGGCCTGCAGTTCCTGCAGGATCTCGCGCACGACTGGACCACCACGCACCTCGCGTGGAATGGCGGCCGTTACGACCAGTGGGTGCCGACCAAAGGCGCGACGACGATGGCCTACCTGACGCGCGACGACATCCCGTTCCACTACCAGCTCGCCGACGCGTTCACCATCTGCGACGCGTACCACTGCTCGCTGATGGGCCCAACCGACCCGAACCGCTATTACATGTGGAGCGGCTGGGTCGGCAATGACGGCGCCGGCGGCGGCCCGGTGATCGATAACTCCGAACTCGGCTACGGCTGGTCGACGTATCCGGAAGTGCTGCAAAAAGCGGGTATTTCGTGGAAGGTCTATCAGGATGCCGGCACCGGTCTCGACGCGAAAGGCTCCTGGGGCTGGACGCAAAATCCGTACATCGGCAATTACGGCGATAACTCGCTGCTCTATTTCAACCAGTACCGCAACGCGCAGCCGGGCAATCCGCTGTACGACAACGCCCGCACCGGCACGAACGTCGCCGCTGGCGGCACGTACTTCGACATCCTGAAGCGCGACGTGCAGAACAACGCGTTGCCGCAGGTCTCGTGGATCGTCGCCCCCGAAGCGTATTCGGAACACCCGAACTGGCCGTCGAATTACGGCGCGTGGTACGTCGATCAGGTGCTGCAGATCCTCACGTCGAATCCCGAGGTGTGGAGCAAGACCGTGCTGCTCATCAACTACGATGAGAACGACGGCTTCTTCGATCACATGTCGCCGCCATTCGCCGCGGCATCGGGCGCGAACGGTCTCTCGACCGTCGATACCAGCAACGAAAACTACGCCGGCGACCCAAAGAATCCGGCGGGCCCTTACGGGCTCGGACCGCGCGTGCCGATGCTGGTTGTGTCGCCGTGGTCGAAGGGCGGCTGGGTATGCTCGGAGGTGTTCGATCACACCTCCGTGATCCGCTTCATCGAGAAGCGCTTCGGCCAGCATCACGATCTCGGCGAGTCGAACATCACGCCGTGGCGTCGTGCCGTGTGCGGCGACCTCACATCCGCGTTCAACTTCGCGAATCCCAACGAAGCGTTGCCTTCGCTACCGCCGACCACGGGCTACGTGCCGCCGGACCAGCTGCGCCATGACGACTATGTGCCGTTGCCGCCCGCCGTACAGGCCGTACCGAAGCAGGAGCCAGGCGTGCGGCCGGCGCGCGCGCTGCCGTATGAACTGTTCGTGCGGATTCGCGCGGAAGGCGGGCATGACAAGGTGACGATCCGCTTCGTCAACACGGGCCAGGGCGGCGCAGTGTTCCTCGTGTACACCGCGAACAGCACCGATGCGCCGCGCAGCTATACGGTCGAAGCGCGCAAACGTCTCGAAGGCCAGTTGCCGCTGAATGCCGATGGCACCTACGACTTCACCGTGCACGGGCCGAACGGCTTCCTGCGACGCTTTGCGGGCAAACCGGCGTCGACCCGCTGGTGGGGCGAGGAAAAGGCCCGGCCGGAAGTGGCCGAAGGCTATGACGTCGCGAACGGCAACCTGCAGCTGCGACTGGAGAATCCTGGCACCGCGCGCTGCCAGTTCACGATCACGAACGCCTACGATCCAGGCGCTACGATCAAACACGTCGTGCGCGGCGGCGATACGGATCAGGTCTACCTCGATCTGCGCAAGGCGTATGGATGGTACGACCTGTCGGTGTCGGTCGATGCGGACGCAACCTTTGCACGGCGGTTCGCCGGGCACGTCGAAACCGGCCGCAGCAGCATGAGCGACCCGGCACTCGGCGGCTGAAACTGAAGCGGGGAACGCGCGCCAGCAAATGCTGACGATGAACTACCGGTGAGCAGGCGGGCCGCTGGCCGCCTGCTCCCGGATCAGTTCGATCAGCGCGCGCAGTCCGGCCGGCACATGACGACGGCCTGGATAGTAGAGACACAGGCCGTCGAACACAGGCATCCAGTCTTTGAGCACGCGCCGGAGGCTGCCGGCTGCCAGTTCCGGCGCGACCCGCCATTCGTTCATGTACGCGAGGCCGAAGCCCTCGCGTACCGCGGCAAGCATCAGGCCTGGGTCGTCGAGCGTGATATCGCCCTTCACGTCGACGCTAAACGCTTCGCCGTGACGCTGGAACTCCCAGTGATAGATCACGCCGCTCGGCATACGGATGCGGATGCAACGATGTGCGCTGAGATCAGCTGGCGTGCGTGGAGCGGGATAACGCCGAAGGTAATCCGGGCTGCCCACCACAGCGAAGCGCTGCGTGTCGCCGAACGGCACCGCGATCATGTCCTGCGGAACAGTTTCGGCGAGGCGGATGCCTGCATCGAATCCTTCAACGACGATATCCACCAGACGCCCCTCCGTGACGAGATCCAGTTTCATCTCCGGATAGCGCTTCAGAAAGGTCATCAGGAGCGGCATCACCCGCTCCGCAGCGCCCGCTGACGTATTGATGCGCAGCGTGCCGGAAGGCGTGTCGCGAAAGCTGCCGGCCTGCTCGATCGCCGCGCGGATCGTCGAAAGCGCGGGGGCGACACTGTCGACGAACTGCGCGCCGGCTTCGGAGAGCGACACGCTGCGCGTGGTGCGATTGAAGAACCGCACGCCGATGCGCGCTTCCAGCGCCGCCACGGCGTGGCTCAGCGCGGACGTCGATACGCCCAGTTCGGTGGCCGCCGCGCGGAAGCTTCGATGACGCGCCACCGCCAGCACCGCTTCCAGTTCGCCCAGTCCGGATGTCTTCATTATCCTGGATCGTTCAACATAACATCCTGAATTATATGGCTAGTCAGATCAATGAGCCGCCGCTATCTTCGGTTCACTGAAGCAGATCTTGCGGAGCACGAATGCAGCACATTGATCAGATTTACATTGACGGCGTGTTCGTCACGCCACATGGCACCGAGTGGTTCGACCTCTACAACCCTTCGACTGAGCAGGTGATTGGCCGTGTGCGCCTGGCCGACGAACACGATGCGCGCGACGCTATCGCCGCCGCAACCCGGGCTTTTCCAGCGTTTTCGCGCACCAGCAAGGCGGAGCGCATCGCCCTGCTGCATCGGATGGCGGACGCCGTCGAGGCACGTCAACCGGCGCTGCTGGATGCAATCGTCGAGGAATACGGTGCACCGGTTTCGCGTGCGGGCTGGATGGCTGCGCATGCTTCGAGTGTGCTGCGCGAGGCTGCAAAGGTGCTGCACGACTACGCGTTCGTGCGCCAGATGGGTACCGCGCAGGTCGTGATGCAACCGCTCGGCGTCGCCGGTCTGATTACGCCGTGGAACAGCGATGCGGGATTCATCTGCGGAAAACTCGCCGCTGCGATTGCTGCCGGGTGCACCGCCGTGATCAAGCCGAGCGAGATGAGCGCGATCCAGACGCGCATCGTCACCCAGGCGCTTCACGAAGCCGGTTTGCCCGCAGGCGTGTTCAACATCGTCACGGGCAGAGGCGAAACCGTGGGTGCGGAGATCAGCACGCATCCGGGCGTCGCGAAGATTTCGTTCACTGGATCGACCGCTGTTGGCAAAACGATCCTGCGCGCGGGCGCCGGAACGTTGAAGCGCGTGACCCTTGAACTGGGCGGCAAATCGCCGATGCTGATCCTCGATGACGCGGACTTCGCCACAGCGGTACCGCTCGCGATCCAGGCCGGCTTTATGAACAGCGGCCAGGCCTGCATTGCCGGCACGCGCATTCTTGTACCGGAAGCGCGGCTCGACGAATTCGAGCGGCGCGTGAAAATCGAAGTCGGGCGCACGAAAGCGGGCGATCCGCGCGATCCGGAGATCGCCATCGGTCCGATGGTCAGCCAGAAGCAATGGGATCGCGTGCAACGCTATATCCGCATCGGCATCGACGAAGGCGCGCGGCTTATTGCCGGCGGCGAGGGTCGCCCAGAAGGAATCGAAGCCGGCTGGTTCGTGCGGCCGACGGTTTTTAGTGGCGTGCACAACGACATGACCGTCGCGCGCGAGGAAATCTTCGGACCGGTGCTGTCGATCATCACGTATCGCGATACCGAAGAGGCCATCGCAATCGCGAACGATACAGCGTATGGGTTGCAGGCTTACGTCGTATCCGCCGATGCGCAACGCGCCCATGCCGTCGCGGCGCGCCTCGATGCAGGCCGCGTGCTGGTCAATACGCTGGCGCACGAGCCCGCTGCGCCGTTCGGCGGCTTCAAGCAGTCGGGTATCGGCCGCGAATACGGTACGTTCGGGCTCGAAGCGTTTCTGGAGCCGAAGGCGATACTGGGCGTGAGTTGATCGTGCCGGGGGCGCGCCTTGCTGTCAACTGTCAGCCCAGCGCGCCGAACCGTTCATGCACATAGGCCAGAAACTGTTCGAGCCGGTGTTCGATAGATGGCCCGAAGCTCACATATTTGACGCGCCGGTCATGCTCCGCGCTCTCCTCGACCAGCCAGCCGTCATCAATTAACGCCTGCACATAACGCACCGCCGTGCGCCGGCTAACGCCGGGCATGAAGTCGTAGAGCACCGTCTTGGCGAAATGGCGCTGGTCGTCCATCCACATCCCGCAGAACAGGTCGCTGTAGTTCAGGTCGTTCAGCCCGATATCGCCGAAATGCACGGCCCACTGCGAGTCCATATCAAGAATCGCGCTCGCGACGGCTTTTCCTTTGCTGCGGGAGATTTTTCGAATCATCGTTTCACCAGTTGGAAGACGCTCGCACAGTTTATGGGCAAAGCATGCACAAAGTCGAGCACCCCAGGCTCGTGGTCGGGCCTCCTCTCCTGTACCGAACATTTTATTTTTTTGCGCCATTTTATCATGTAGTATTGCATGCACTTTGTCATGCAAATGGAGTGGCGATGGAACTGAAACTGTTCAAGACCTTCTGGGGTTTCGATGGCGGCCCGCGCGATGCGGCGCCTCTCGTGCGCGCGGCCGGATTCGATGGTATCGAAGCGCCAGTGCCGGCGGGCGCAGCAGCGCGCGAGGATTTTGCCGCCGCGATTCGGGACGAGCAGCTCGATTTCATCGCTGAAATCACAACTGCCGGCAGTTATGTGCCGGAGCGTTCGGCAACGCCTGCCGATCACCTGCGCGACTTCGAAGAGAAGATTATCTGGGGCAAGCCGCTCAAGCCGCGCTTCTTCAATGTAATGGCCGGCTGCGATGCGTGGCCTGCCGCGACCCAGATCGATTTCTTCGCGCGCGCCGTGGATATCGCCGCGAAACACGAGGTGATCTGCAGCTTCGAGACACATCGCGGGCGCTCGTTCTTCAACCCGTGGATCACGCGTGACGTGGCGCGCGCCGTGCCCGACCTGAAGCTGACGTGCGATTTCAGTCACTGGGTTTGCGTGTGCGAGCGGCTGCTTGAAAGCGAATGGGACACGGTGCTCGAACTGGCACCCCATGCGCATCATGTGCACGGACGGGTCGGCTATCCGCAAGGTCCTCAGGTGCCGCATCCGGCCGCGCCGGAATACGCCGATTGCCTTTTGTCGCATCAGCGCATGTGGGAAGAACTGTGGACCGCGCAGATCGCCGGTGGCTACACGACCACGACGATGACGCCTGAGTTCGGCCCCGATGGCTATCTGCATACGTTGCCGTTCACGAATGCGCCGGTCGCGGACCTGTGGGGAATCAACACGTGGATGGGCCAGACGGAGCGCAAACATCTCGCGGCGTTTCTCGCGCAGCGCTCGGATGCGCCGCTAGCGCGGGTCGCGTGACAGCGACCGCGATCCGTCCAACGCTCAACTTTCACCCGGACATTTCGTCATGAACCTCACTCATACCGGCTTCGACCGGCTGCCGGTCGTCGATGTCAGCGGTCTCTATAGCGACGACCTCGAAGCACGTCTCGCGACGGCACGCACCCTCGATCGCGCTGCGCGTGACGCGGGTTTTTTCTATGTCACGGGTCATCAGGTCACGCGCGAGCAGCAGACAGCGCTTGTCGATCAGGCGAAGCGATTCTTCGCCGCGCCGGACGACTGGAAGATGCGCTACTACATCGGCAATTCGCGCGCGCATCGCGGCTACGTGCCCGAAGGCGAAGAGGTGTTCGCAGGTGGTAAGCGTGATCGCAAGGAGGCGTTCGATACAGGCGCCGACCTTCCGCTCGACGATCCGCTTGTTGCTAGCGGTACGCCGCTGCTCGGACCGAACGTCTGGCCCGATCAGCCGGGCTTCGATCACGCCGTCACCGGGTATTACCGGGCAACCATGGCGCTCGGCCGCGTGCTGTTTCGTGGCTTTTCGCTCGCGCTCGGTTTGCCGGAAACGCATTTCGAGCAATATCTGAACACGCCACCGAGCCAGTTGCGTCTGATCCACTATCCCCACGACGCCACAGCCGCCGACGCGCCCGGCATCGGCGCGCACACCGACTATGAGTGCTTCACGATCCTCATGCCAACCGCGCCAGGGCTCGAAGTGATGAACGGCAATGGCGAATGGATCGACGCGCCGCCAGTCGACAACGCGTTCGTCGTCAACATCGGCGACATGCTCGAAGTGTGGACTGGCGGCACCTACGTCGCGACCTCGCACCGCGTGCGCAAGGTCAGCGAAGAGCGCTACTCGTTTCCGCTCTTCTTTGCCTGCGACTACTCGACCGTGGTTGCGCCGCTGCCGGAGTTTGCAACACCGGAAGCACGCGAAAAGTACCCGCCCGTGGCCGCCGGCAACCATCTTTTCGCGCAGACCGCACAGAGCTTCACGTATCTGAAGCAGCGGATCGCGCGCGGTGATCTCGTCCTGCCCGACGGCTCGAAGGCGCTCGCGAGTTTTGGACAGCAGGCCCGTTACGCCGCCATCGAAGCAACGTGAAGCTGCGCTTTGATCCGACCTACGTGCGCATGGCCGCGGACGGCAAGCTCTACTCACCCACAGGATAGGACGCAGCGCGGCCGTGCGGAGAGTCCGCACCGCGCCTGCAAAGCCACAAAGGCAGCAACGTCCTTCACGTCAGATCGTAAACACCGTCCGTGCAGCAGCATCACTCGTCCATGCGCGTTCGACATCGGTCAACGGCACCGCTTCGGCTTCGATCGAAAAGCCGCCACTCACGACTGCCTTCAACAATCCGCCAATCGCTCCGGCCAGCCCCGCGTTTGACACGCTGCCAAGCCCGCTTCCCATCATCTCCAGGCCGGAGCTACGCAGCGCCGAGGCCGGAAGGGTGATCGTGTTTCCGGTGATCGACCCGATCTGCACGAAGCGGATACGCGGTTCAGCCTCGTCGCTGCCGTGCCCGCCCACAGCACCCAGCAGACTTTCCGCCGACGGTCCCCACAGGTAATCCAGAATCACATTCACGCGGTGGCTGCGAATCGTGTCACGGAACGTTTCCGTCAACTGGGCGGCGGGCGCATCGAGCGGAATCAGCACGTCGGCGCCGAGTGCGGCGAGGCCTTCGATGCTCTTCGCGTTGCGCCCGGTCACGATCACCTTGTTTGCGCCGAGGTGTCGCGCGATCTGGATCGCGAGGCGGCCCGCCACGCCGGTCGCGCCGTTGATCAATACGTTCTCGCCGCGCTGGAAGTGCGCGCGCTCCGTCAACGCAGCCCATGACGACATGCCCGGGTTGCCGATTCCCGCCGCCGTCACATCGTCGAGATCGTCAGGCACCGGTACGCAGTATTCCGTCTTCACAACCGTCGTTTGCGCCATCGCGCCGAATGGCCCGCGCGGAAACGCGAAGTACACACGGCGACCATCCGCGAGCAGACCCACGCCATCGACGCCAGGCACGAGCGGCAGCGTCGTCGCGCTGCTGTAATGCCGGCCGGCCGCCTGGCTTTTCACGAGCTGGCTGAGCGCAGCCGCGCGCACCTGCACGAGCGTCTCGCCCGCTCCGGCAACGGGCGCCTCGAAATCGCCGTAGCGCGGCGGCGCATTGAAATCGTGGACAACAGCAGCTTTCATCGCGGGCTCCCTGATTCGAATGACGACCATGCCGGCCGTCCACCTTGCATGGATCGAGTTTGCATTCTACGTAGGTTGACCGACACGCTTCAGCTACGCGGCCATCCCAGGCTCGATCCAGGAATCCGGATCTGCTGGCCGACCGCCGGGTGCGTGACATGCAGTTCGCGTGCGGCCAGCGCGCGTGATGCCGCCGGGCCGCGCAGCGGCTTCGAAGCATCGGAGGGCAGTCAGCGGACGAACGGTCGTCATGTAAGAAAAATTGATGTTAATCCGTTTGTATTCGTCGCTTTTCAGCGGCGGAGCAACACCGTAATCTAGCGCAGACGCGTTCATTGTGGCTTCCCGAGCGCTTCGACGCCTCGGTGCAGCCTCATTTTTTATATGATAGAAATTCTAACGGGAACATCATGAAGCTGATTGGAATGCTGGATTCGCCCTACGTCCGCCGAGTCGCGATCGGCATGAAGCTGCTCGGCCTCGACTTCGAACATCAGTCGCTGTCCGTCTTCCGCGGCTTCGATGAATTCCTGAAGATCAATCCGACCGTCAAGGCGCCGACGCTCGTGCTCGACGATGGCCAGATACTAATCGAGTCGACGCTGATTCTCGACTACGTGGAGACACTCGCCGCGCCGGAAAAGTCGCTGATTCCGCGCGATCCGGCGAAACGCGTGCGCGCAACCCGACTGAACGGCTTCGCACTCGCAGCGTGCGACAAGACTGCGCAGATCGTCTATGAACGTAACCTGCGCCCCGCGGAGAAACAGTACGAGCCGTGGGTCGAGCGGGTACGCACGCAGTTGCTTGGCGCGTATACGGTACTCGAAGCCGATCTGGCGGCCGCGCCGCTGCCGCAGCAGGCCGACGCGCTGGATCAGGCCGGCATGACAGTCGCGGTTGCCTGGCGGTTCACACAGATGATGCTGCCGGAGATCGTCGTTGCGGGTGCGTATCCGCAGTTGCGGTCGTATTCGGCTTTCGCCGAACAACTGCCGGTGTTTCTCGATACGCCCCCGGACTAACCCCGAAAATCACGAGAATCCCGCTGGTTGAAGACGACCCGCAGATCGGCCACGGCCAGCAGCCATGCAGGTTCCCGTCACAACGGGAACCTGCTTCCAGACATCGCTCACTTCGCGGGCTGGATTTTCGGCGAGACCCACTGGTTTTTCAGCAGTTCAGGCGTCGGCCAGTAGTAGCGCATCGCCACCATGAATCGCCCTTGCGGCGCGGGCAGCCAGTTGGCTTCCTTGTCCTGTCCGGGCGATTCATGCTGGATGTAGATCGTGCATCCACCGTCCGGATCGGTCTTGAGATCGGGTAGCATCGGCGAATTGATCAGGTAGCGGTTGATCGGATTCTTGACCAGCAACTGGTCCGGCACGCCGTACATCGTCATGGACCAGAACGCATTGACCGGCGGCAACTGGCCCTTCGCGAAATGCAGCGTGTAGTGCTTGCTGCCGTCGAGCGGCTGACCGTCGACGTCTTTCTCCAGAATCGGATACAGCGCTTCGTCGCGCGAGTTGGCGCCGATGCCGACCTGCGTGCCCGTTGCGCGCGCCACGTAGTCGTTCTTCAGATACTTGCGCGAGCCGAACAGCGTGTCGCTCTTGCCGCCCATGGACGCGCGGCGCGCATCGATTGCCTTCTGCCCGTCTTCCATGCCGGCCTTCAGCGCGGCCTGCATGTCGGCGGGAAGCGCGGACGCGTCGAATGGCTTGCCCGGGACGATTCCGATCTCCTCGAAGCGATGCCGTAACGCCGTTTCGGTCGGATTCACCGGCGCGAACTGCAGCAGGAACGCAAGCTGGTTGAAGAATTCAAGCGACGAGCGTTCCGCGCCCGGCGGCAGCGGCTTGATCCACCCGATGGCAGGCGCCGGCGGCGGTGCAGGCTCACCCTCGAAGGCGGACAGCGGCTCGACCTTGTAGCCAGCCTGGATCTTCTTCACGTTGTCGAGATCGGCGGGATTGAACAGCTGCGTTCGCCCCACTACGTTCACCATGTCAGTTTCCGACCGGATAACCTTCGTGATGCCCTTTGGCGTCCTGCCCTTCCAGTGCGGCCCCGCGATCAGGTAATGACCGCCCTGATTTCCCGTTGTACGGCTGCCGATGTAATCGAAGTTGAAGGTGTACATATCCATCAACTGGAATACGAAATACCGGTTCTTTTCCATCGGCGGGATCGTGATCACCACGGGCTCCGCGCGCAGATCCAGACCAGCGAACGAGTAAGGCGTATCGGAATTGGGTGTGACGAAGGCAGTGTCTTCCGGCGTGAAGACGCGGGCGATATTCAGGATCGTATTGAACGGTCCCTTGTACTGCGGACCGGCTTTATCGACGGAGAATGCGTACATTGTCTTGTACATATCCACCATCGGTGTGCCGAAAATATAGGCTTCCTTCGCAATTGCCTCTGCCTGTACCGGGTTCACTGCGGTGCTTTCTGCCGATGACTTCGCCGCGCCGCCATTCGTTGCGGCCGTTGCCCCGGCCATGGATGCTATCGCAACGGGCAACAACATCGAGAGACATAAGATCTTCTGTTTGAGCATAGTGAACCCTCTATGAGCCTGGACGTGGCCGCGATACGGCATTCGCGGGTCAACGGCATTCTAGCGCGCGACTCCGTATCTGCAATTATTGAGATCACTTTATAGCCATTCGGCATAGACATCGCGCAGGAATGGCGCGTTGCTTTGCTGTTTGATGCGACTGGATCTGACAACCACTCTTTACATCGCATCAGCATTGCCAGCACTGGTCGGTGGCATCGGGATCGTCAGAAGCTCGTGCGCAATCCTACGCGCGCGAGTGTCTGCGATCGATTGCTCGCCGCGCCATCCGGCTGCAACAGACCGTTAATCCACGCCCGTGTCACTGACGCGTCGCCGCCCGCGCGCTGATAGATCGCTTCCACATAGCCAGTGGTGCGCTTCGAGAAGGAATACTGCAACGCCGTCGTGACCTGCTGCGCCTTGTTGTTAAGCAGGACGTCGTTGCCCTTCATGTAGGCATAGTCGAAACCAAGGGTCCAGACACTGGAGAGGGTCCACGTCGCACCACCCTTGTAGACATCGATATTGGCGCCGCTAAAGGTGTTCTTCGTGTCCGTGTACAACAGCATCGCCAGCACGCTGCCAAAGTTGTAATGCGCGCCAAAGCCGAAATTGCGGATGCCGTCGTGACCATTGCCCAGTTGCGGATACTTGACCTCGACATACGCGGCGCCGACTCCCAACGGACCATTCGCATAGTTCGCGCCGAAGCTCATCGTCGAGTCTGCGGAGAACGAGCCGGGCACACCGCCGAAGCCGTAAAGCGCGCCGAAGGTGAAACCGGAGATCTCCGGGCTACGATACTTGACCGAGTTTGCCACGCGGGTCGCGCCCGCCATCCGGTCGAAATCGAACGAACCGGTCGGATTGGCCGGCACGCCGAGCGCGGAAAACGGCCCCTGTCGAAAGTCGTAGATGCCGCCGAACAGGAACGCGCCGTCGTAGAGTCCGAGCGTCAGCGTCTCGAACATGAAGTCGTACTGGTTGCCGAACGTGAGCGAGCCGAAGCGGTCGTTGGCGAGTCCGACCAGGGCGGTGCGGTTGAAAATCTGTCCCGCGCCTGGAATCGTCGCGCCGCTGCCCAGATCAAACTGTGACGTGAGTTCGAAAATCGCCTTGTTGCCGCCGCCCAGGTCCTCGCTGCCTTTGAAGGTCAGCAAGTCCGGCGACAGCACACCGCTATCGAATAGCGTCGCGGTGCCGCCATGCTGGTTGTTCACCCAGGTGACGCCCGCATCGATCACGCCTTGCAGCGTCACGCTGCCTTGCGCGCTGGCGATGCCCGGCATCATCAATGCAAATGTGCAGCCTGCTATCGAAAGACGATCTGACTTCGTTTTCTTCACCCCTGTCTCCTTCAGTCGTTGTTGAATATCTGTCGTTGCTCGATGCGGATGGCGACCGCCGTGAGCGCCGCGCCCTGACATGGGCCGTCGACGCACAGGCCGTCTTCGAAACGGAACATCGCGCTGTGATGCGCGCACATCAGCAGTTCGGCGTCGTAGGCCCAGAACGTGTTGGGCTCGTAGTTCAGCGGAATCGAAAAGTGCGGGCACATGTTGCGATAGGCCCATGCGTCGTCACCACGGCGCAGCACGACGATGCCTGGCGCGCCGGCTTGCCCGGCGTCTATTTCAAGCGCGCCTCCGTCGGGAATGTCGTCGAGCGTGCACAGGAAGCCCGCTCGATGTTCGGGATTCGCCACGTTCATCGCTCTCCTCCTCACGCACGCCGCTTGCTCAGCACGAAATCGCGCCGGACTTCGAAGAAAGGACTCGGCAAGTCCCACTCCTTCGCGGCGGCCGGGTTGTGATTCGGCACGTAGTCGATCACCAGCGAAGGCTTCGCGCCGAACACCGCGTCGGACTCTACATACGGATCACCCGCGGAATACAGCGCGGTTGTGAGCGTGTCGTAACCCGGCGCCTCGATCAGAAAGTGGACGTGGCCCGGACGCATCGGATGACGTCCTGTCGCGAGCAGCATCTGCCCGACCGGGCCATCGGTCGGAATCGGATAGCTGGTCGGTTTGATGGTTCTGAACGCATACTCGCCGTTCGGCCCTGAGCGGAATTTGCCGCGCAGATTGCTCTCGGGCTGGTCGGGGTCCTGCCCTTCATACATGCCGTTGTTCGCCGTTTCCCACACCTCGATCAGTGCGCCGGCAACCGGTGCACCGCGCCCGTCGACGAGGCGACCGTGAATCAGCGCCGGCTCACCTTCGGTGCGCGCGATGTTGGCGCCGAAGGCTTCATCCTTTGCGCCCTCTCGATAGAACGGGCCGAGCAGGCTGCTTTCGGTGGTATCGCCTTCGCGTTCGTGATTGATCGCATCGACCATGATCGACAGGCCGAGCGTGTCCGACAGCAGGATGAACTCCTGACGGATGCCGCTGCACTGCCTGCCGGTGGCGGTCAGGAATTCGATGCCGCGGCGCCATTCTTCGCCGGTCAGTTCAACCTCGGCGGCAAACGCGTGCAGATGCCTGACCAGCGCGATCATGATCTGCTGCAGACGCGGATCGGTGCAGCCGGCAAACGTCTTGAGCACGTTCTGCGTCAGCGGATGGATGGTTGCGTCGTTCATTGTCGACCTCACGCGCGATGGGGAGCCGGGCGCGGCTCGACGGAATCGGTCGGAGCGCCGCCAGGCGAAGGTTGTTGTGACTGACCGGCATCGAGAAATACGACGCGGCGGCCCACGGGAAACAGTTGCAGACCATAGCGCCGGGATACGAAGCCCCACAGGCCTTGCGGGAAAAACATCGTCACGACGATCGCGAGCGCGCCGAGACCGATCAGATACCAGGTGCCGAAGTCAGACAGGAACTGGTTCAGCACGAAGAAAATCAGGGCGCCGACGATCGGTCCTTCCAGGGTACCGAGGCCGCCGATCATCACAATAAAAATGCCGAACGCCGTCCAGTTCACCGAGAATGCGGCGTCGGGCGAGATGCGCAGGTTGCCCACGAAGTACAGGCCGCCCGCCAGCGCTGTGCCGCACGCGGACACCAGATAGACGATCAACCGTGCGCGCTTCACGTCAACACCCTGACTGCTCGCCGCCACCGCGTTGTCGCGCATCGCTGTTAGCGCGAGACCGGCTTTGGAACGCAGGAACAGATACAGCAGCCCGATCGCCGCCGCGACGATGGCGAGCGCGAGCCACAGCGTCAGCGATTCGCGCAGCGCACGCGGCACATCCTGGAGCGCGGTGAGGCTGGTCCCGGAACCTCCACCGAGCCCGGAGACATTAGCCACCGTCAGCCGGAACACTTCCGCAATCACCCATGTGCCGATCGCGAAATAGCCGCCTTCCAGACGGAACGCCACCAGCGATACGGGAATCGCCACGATCGTCGCAATCACAGCGGCGAGCGGCACAGCAACGAACGGTGAGATCCCGCACCAGTTCGCGAGAATCAGCATCCCGTAGCCGCCGATACCGAAGAACGCCTGCTGCCCGATCGACACCATCCCGCCATAGCCCGCCAGCAGGTTCCACATCAGCGCGAACACCAGATAGGAAGCGAGCTGCACGAAATCGCGCATCGCATCGCGCCCGGCCCACCATGGCGCGCTGGCCACCGCCAGCGCGACGATCAGCAGCACGATCACCGCCACCCGGCTCGCGCGCGTTGCGCGCCGCACTTCGAAGCCCACTGCGGGCGTATTCAAATGCATCGTCATGTCGAACCTCTATGCGGTTTTGGGCAGCAAGCCCTGCGGCCGGGCCACCAGCACGCCGAGAAACACCACGTGTCCGAGCCAGATGCCCCAGCCGGGATCGAAATAAAAGCCCACCTGCTGCGCAATGCCGAGCGCCATGCCGCCGACGAAGGTGCCCCAGAACGAACCCATCCCGCCAATGATCACTGCCTCGAACGCGTACAGCAGCAAGGCCGGGCCATCGGTCGGAGAAACGGCGGTGCGCATCGAATAGAGTGCGGCGGCGACCGCGATCAGCACGAATGCGATGCCCATCGCCAACGCATAGGTGCGGCGGTACGAGACGCCCATCAGCTGCACGATCTCGCGGTCGTCCGAGGTGGCGCGAAATGCGCGGCCGAGCGGCGTGCGGCCGAACAGCCACTGCATCGCGAAAGCAAGCGCGACGGTCGCAACCAGCGTGACGAGCGGCAGATAGCCGAGCGTGATGCCGCCCGCGAGTGTGATGCTCTGCGACTCGAAGCTGCCTGTGGCGACTGAGCGTGGATCCGCGGAGAACACCTGCTGCAGCACGTTCTGGATCACGATCGACAGTCCGAACGTGACGATCAGCGAAGGCAGCGGATCGCGGCTGCTGACCCGGTTGAGGATCGCGTACTGCAGCGCATAACCCGACCCGAACGCGATCACGAGCAGCAACACCAGCGCGACGGCAAGCGGCAGATGCGCGAAGCCCGTCAACGCGAACAGTACGAACACCAGCAGCACGATGAAGTCGCCGTGCGCGGTGTTGGTCAGCCGCATCACGCCGAACACCAGCGACTGGCCCATTGCGAAGAGTCCATACAGCGCGCCAAGCAGCACGCCCTGCACGACGATATTGATGAACGTATTCATGCGACCGCTCCAAAGTACGCTTGCGTAATCGCCTCATCCGACACCTCGGCCGATACGCCCGCCAGCGAAACGCGCCCTTCCTGGAAGCAATAAAAACGCGACGACACGCGACGCGCCAGCTGCACGTCCTGCTCGACGACGATCGCACTCATGCCATCCGCGACAATCGCGGGCAACGCGGCGTAGATCTCGCGCACGATCACCGGCGCGAGCCCGAGCGAGAGCTCGTCGCACATCAGCAGGTCGGGGTTGCTCATCAGCGCCCGGCCGATTGCTACCATCTGCTGCTGGCCGCCTGACAACGCAGTCGCTGCGTGGTGACGGCGCTCCTGCAACACCGGAAACAATGCATAGACGCTTTGCAGATTCCAGCGTCCCGGCCGCTTGCTGTATGCGCCCAGCAACAGGTTCTCTTCGACGGTCAAGCTCGCGAACAGGCGCCGCCCTTCTGGCACCAGTGCGATGCCCTTGCCGGTGATGTGCGCCGGAGCCGCGCCGCCAACCGGCTCGCCGCGATACAGGATCTGCCCGGCAGCACGCGGGCGCAGCAGACCCGCCACTGATTTCAGAAAGGTCGACTTGCCCGCGCCGTTCGAGCCGATCAGCGCGATCACCTCGCCCGGCGCCACGGTCACGTCGATGCCGAACAGCGCCTGGAAGTCGCCGTAAAACGCGCTCAGCGCGCGGGTCTCGAGTAGTGTCGACATGCTCATGCCTCCAGTCCGAGGTATACGCGCCGCACTTCGGGGTCGTCCATCACGGCAGCGGGCAGGCCCTCGGCCAGGCGCTTGCCGAAGTTGATGACGAGCAGCCGGTCGGCTACCGCGAGCAGCGCATGCACGACATGCTCGATCCAGACGATCGTCACGCCACCCTCCTTGACACGGCGAATCTCGTCGACGAGTTCGTGCGTTTCAGGTTCGGTGAGGCCGCCTGCGATCTCATCGAGCAGCAGCAGCTGCGGCTGTGTCGCGAGCGCGCGGGCCAGTTCGAGGCGCTTGCGGTCCAGCAGCCCCAGCGTGCCGGCCAACTGGTTGGCGCGGGCCTTGAGGCCGGTGCGTTCGAGTACGTCGATGCAGACGTCGTACGCGGAGTGCTCGGCCAGTTCGCCGCCGAAGGTCGCGCCAACCAGCAGGTTTTCGAACACCGTCATGCCGCCGAACGGCCGCGGCACCTGATACGAGCGGCCAATTCCGGCGGCGCAGCGGCGATGCGGCGGCAGGTGGTTCACATCCGCGCCGTCGAATTCGACGCTTCCCTGATCGGGGCGCACGTCACCGCTAACGAGGTTAAACAGGGTGGTCTTTCCAGCGCCATTCGGACCGAGGATGCCGTAAGTCTCACCGCGCTCGACCGCGAAGCTGATGTCGTCGGTCACCTGCAGCGCGCCATAGCGCTTCGACACGCCGGTCAGTCTGAGGACAGGGTTCATCGCCGCTCTCCGCTTTCAGTTCACGCGATCAGCTTGAGCGGGCCGGACAGCGGCACGCTCGGCGCGAGCTGGTTGTTGACGATCGCGAGATCGAAGCGATGCTTCTGCCCCGATCCCTGCCCACTGCGCCATTGCCCGCCCACCAACGGCGTCTTCGCGACATTCTTCACCGGACCGCTGCCCCACGCGACATGGCCCACCAGCGTATCGAGCTTTGTCGACGCCACCGCATCGCGGATCGCCTCATTCGAATCGACGTCTTTCGCGCGCTTCAGTGAATCAACGGCGATTTCGAACAGCGCATGCGCGAAGCCGATTGGCTGGGTCCATTGCTTCGACGTAACGCGCTCGTAGTCGTCGGCGAGCTGCCGCGCGCTTTGACCCGTCAACGAAGATTTGAACGGATGCGACGGCGACCACCACACTTCGGTGGAGAGTCCCTCGCCGAGATCGCCGAGTGCTTCGATCGAAGTCGGAAACAGCAGCGCCTTGCCGATCGAAATGACTTTGGGTTTCAGACCTTGCTGACGCGCCTGAACGAGAAAATTCTTCGCATCGGGCGGGATCACAACGCCGGTGACGATCTGCGAATTCGCCTGCTTGAATGCCGCAATCTGCGCGGAGAAGTCCTGCGTCATGCTCTGAAAGCGGCCCGGGTCTTTCAGTGTGAAGCCCTTTTGCGCGAGCACCGGCGGAAAACCGAGCTTCGCGTCGCCCCACGCGTTGCCGTCGCCGTCGTTAGGAAACAGGCCGCCGACACTGTGATTGGTCTGCACCGATTGCCACATGCCGGTGTAGACAGCGATCACGTCCTCCAGTCCCCAGAAAAAGTGATAAGTGAAGCGGAAGCCCTTCTTCGGATCGCCCTTTCTGCCGAAGAACCACGGCTGCCAGGGCACTACCGTCGACACGCACGGCATCTCGTTCAGTTCGCACGCGTCGCTGACCGGGTTGGCGGTTTCCGGTGTGCCGGATACCAGCATGATGTCGACCTTGTCCTTCAGGATCAGGTCGTTGGCGACTTCGCCAGCGCGATTCGGATTCGACTGGCTGTCCTTGACGACGATCGACACCGGATATGTTTTGCCGCCGATCACGATGCCGTTTTTCAGCACCGTCTGCATCTGCTGGATCGTGAAGCGGTCCGCTTCGCCGAACGGTGCGAGCGGCCCGGTTTGCGGCGACACGTAGCCGATTTTCAACGTGCGAGGGCCGGCAGCGAATACGAGCGGCGAGAACGCGGAGGTCGTCGCGGCGAGCGCGCCGCCCGCGGCGAGGGTGACGAAGCGGCGGCGCTTCGCATCGAAGGAATGTGCGTCCATGTTTGTCTCCTGAATATTTTTGTATGAGTGGGTCGAGCGCTAGTCCGGTCGTCGCCCGTGAAAGGCAGCTTCGAGCAGTGCGCGCAGCGGTATCCGCTCGACGGGCCGCGGATTCCAGTACGGGTTCTGCAAGGCGAGATCGAGCGCGACGTCGAGATCGGTTAGGGTGAGGCCGATGTCTTTTAGCGCGGTCGGTGCGCCGTGATCGCGTGCGAGATCGAACACGCCTTGCGCGGCATCGCTGGTACGCAACGCGCGGGCGATACGTTGCATCGCGTAAGGCGCTGCATCGCGGTTGTAGGCGAGTACATGCGGCAACACGATCGTGTGCGTCTCGGCGTGCGGCAGATTGAACGTGCCGCCGAGCGTGTGACACAGCTTGTGATGCAACGCCATGCCGACGCTGCCAAGCACCGCGCCACACAGCCATGCGCCGTACAGGCAGTCGCCGCGTGCAGCGAGATCGCCAGGTTCGCGCATCACGCGCGGCAAACCCACGCCGAGCGCCCGAATGCCCTCTTCCGCCATCAGACTGATAATCGGATTCGCGTCCTGCGCGTAGAGTCCTTCGGCTGCATGAGCGATCGCGTTGATCCCGCTCGTCAGCGACAACGCGGGCGGCAGCGAGCTCGTCAATATCGGGTCGTAGATCACCGTCTTCGGCAACACGCGCAGATCGCGGCCGGTCTTCTTGACGCCGCTCTCCGTGAGCCCGTAAATCGGCGTCATCTCGGAGCCTGCGTACGTGGTCGGTATCGCGATGATCGGCAGTGAGGTTTCGAGCGCGATCGCCTTGCCGAGGCCGGTCGTCGAACCGCCGCCTATCGCGATCGCGCAATCGGCCCCGACCTGTGCGGCAAAGTCACGTGCCGCGCGGGCGGTTTCGACCGGCACGTGCATCACGGCTTCGGCGTAGACGCCAGCGGCCCGCGAACCCAGGCGTGCAGCGAGCGCTTCGGCCTGCGTACGCTGTTGCGGCGTGGACAGCACGATCGCCCGCGTAGCGCCGAGCAAACCAATCTCGCGATCGAGCTGGTCGAGACTGCCCGCGCCGAAGATCACGCGTGACGGCAGGCCGTTATAGATGAAGGGTTCCATGGCGGTTCAGCGCGGGTAGTAAGGCGGAATCTGCGCATCCACGTTGACCCAGACCGACTTGGGCTGCGTGTACTCGCGCATCGCTTCGAAACCCATCTCGCGGCCATAGCCGCTCGCGCCGACGCCACCGAATGGCGATGCGGGGTTCACGCGCTTGTAGCAGTTGATCCACACCATGCCAGCGCGAATCTCGCGAGCCACGTGATGCGCGCGTTGCAGATCACGTGTCCAGAGACCCGCGCCGAGACCGTACTCGGTGCCGTTCGCGATCGCGAGCGCTTCTTCGTCGGTGCGGAATTTCGTGACGGTCATGAACGGGCCGAACACCTCTTCCTGCGATACGCGATGCTCCGGCCTCGCTTCGACGATAGTCGGCTCGACATAGCAGCCATTTGCCAGCGCGGCCGCATCCGGCGCCTTGCCGCCTGCGAGCACGCGACCGCCCTGTTCACGGGCGACATCGACAAACGACAGCACGCGGTCGCGATGCTGGCGCGACGTGAGCGGACCCATTTCGGTTTGCGGATCGAGCGGATCGCCAATCCTGATCGTGTGGCTCAACGCGACGAACTTCTCGAGCACTTCATCGGCGATCGATTCGTGCACGATCATCCGCGAGCCGGCGATACACGCCTGCCCCTGGTTATGGAAGATCGCGAACGCCGACCCTTGCACGACGGCATCGATATCGGCGTCGCCGAACACGATATTCGCGCCCTTGCCGCCGAGTTCGAGCTGCACCTTCTTCAGATTGCGGCTCGACGCCTGCACGATCTTGCGGCCTACCGCCGTCGAACCGGTGAAGGCGATCTTGCTGATCTCCGGATGCTCAGCGATGTACTGGCCAGCCACGTGACCCAGACCAGGCAGAATATTGACGACACCTTCCGGGAATCCCACTTCGGCCATCAGCTCGGCAATCGCGAGGCTCGATAGCGGCGTGAGTTCAGCGGGCTTCATGATCACGCAGTTGCCCGCCGCGAGCGCCGGCGCCATCTTCCAGCTCGTGAACATCAGCGGGAAATTCCACGGCACCACCTGCCCGACGATGCCGACCGGCTCGCGCGTCAGGTAGTTCAGGAAGCCCTGCTCGACCGGAATCACCGAGCCTTCGAACTTGTCGGCCATCCCGCCGAAGTAGCGGAAGGTGGCCGCGGTGCGCGGCACATCGAGATTGCGCGTATCGCGGATCGGGTGGCCGGTGTCGAGCGATTCGAGACGCGCCAGCCTGTCGGCGTTCGCTTCGATTGCGTCAGCGAGCTTGAGCAGCAAGCGTCCCCGCTCCATCGCGGCGAGATTGCTCCACTTTGGAAACGCCGCTTTCGCCGCAGCAACGGCGCGATCGACGTCGGCGGGTCCGGCCATCGCGACTTCGGCGATCACCGAGTTGTCGTGCGGATTCAGGGAGGCGAGCGTTTCGCCGTTTGCAGCCGGCACGAAGCGGCCGCCGATGAAGAGTTGCGTTTGCATGTCAGTCCTGCTCGAGTAAAACCTGGACGTGACATCCCCCGCGACGCCAGCGGTCTGGCGCCGTTCGATCGACGATCGGAGGGAATGCCGGAGAGTTAGATCTGGATCGGATACGGCGGCAGTTCACCGCTCTCGTAGCGCTTCGGCAGATCCGGTGTCGCGTTTTCCCAAACGAGCAGCATCGAACGCTTCTGCGAATAGCCCTTGTGACGGATGTCGGCCGGCATCGCGGCGATATCGCCCGCGT
Source organism: Paraburkholderia sp. GAS334 (assembly GCF_050436625.1). Taxonomy (NCBI): domain Bacteria; kingdom Pseudomonadati; phylum Pseudomonadota; class Betaproteobacteria; order Burkholderiales; family Burkholderiaceae; genus Paraburkholderia; species Paraburkholderia sp. GAS334. Next base: position 155,252 of record NZ_JBNDMO010000014.1, read on the forward strand.
TCATCGTGATGCGGGCACGCGGCTCGCCGCTATCCTTGTCGGCGACGTCCCAGATGATCTGGTCGGACAGTTGCAGGAACCACTCGACGCGATCGTTGCCATGGAACACCGGCAGCACGAATTCCTCGGTGGTCGGACAAAACAGGCTTTGCTGGCAAACGGAGGTGACCGACGGATTCCACGTCACGTCCGAGCGCGACAGGTACTTGAAGAGACTGAACGCATGCAGCGTTTTCTCGAAACCGGGCTCCGCGTGGATCTCCGGTTCATCCTGGACGACGTCGGCGAACTGGCGGTTGACCGGCAGGTCGTCGCGCAACGGCGAATCGCCTTCGAGGCCCGGCATGCGCTTTGTAGCGATACGCGTGCGTTCGATCGCCGCGATGTTGTCGCCATGCTTCGTGCCGAACGCCGAGCCGGTTTCTTCGGGCGCAGCAAACGGATCGAAGCCTTCGTTGACCCAGTCCTTCAGGATTGCCTTGAAGGTCGCCATGATGAGCGGCGTGTCGAACTGCTGCATATGGTCGACGCCCGCTTCCTTGAGGTTCGCGTTGTACGCACCGGCGTACATGTCGACCTTGCCGTAGTGATTGCGCGTGCCGATCACTTCGTCGAAGTTGACCCAGCCGTAGAAGAAGCCCCACGCAACATCTCGCATCATGGCGCGCAGGAAATCGTCGGCATGCATCTGATGCGAGCGGGTCTGACCTTGGGCGGGCCATCGGACGGTGGCGAAATAGGCGTCGCGGCTGAACTCGAAGTCGCCGAGGCGGAATACACGATAGCCGGTGACCGGATCGGCCTCGCTCGCGGTAACGTTTTGCAGGGTGCTGGCTTTGTCCATGATGGGCTCCAGTAGAGGATCGATCGTGTCGAGGGATTCAGTGGATGCAGATGTCGGCCCACTTCTCGACCGAATAGCGTCCGAGGATCGTCTGCACGAGCAGCACGCCCTTCGTCACCGCTTCGAAGCGATAGGCGGCGCCCGCGGGCAGCAGCGCCTGGTGGCCGCGGCGCAGCCTCACATAACCCATCGACTGGCCCGATGGCTTGCCTTCCAGCCGTACGCTGCCTTCGGTCTGCGCGTCGACCAGCGGGCCGTCCGACGGCTTGATGAAATACACGTCGATCTCGCCGTCGAGCACGACTGCGAATTCATCGTGCGACGCAGCAAACCACGGCGACGAGCCTTCCGCGCGCAGCGTCTCGATGACGTACTTGAGATTCTTGCCTACGACGACTTTCTCGTAGGGCTCCGCGCGGCTCGCCACGTCGAACACGTTCGACATCGCGTAATGCTCCGGTTTGCCCTTGATGATTTCGATGGAGCCTTTCCGATAGTTGTCCAGGCTGCCGAACCAGGTCTGTTGCATGTCTGCCTCCAGTTAATCTACGAATGCGTTGCTTGCATCGAAGATTAAGTGGCGGCAGGCGCAACAGCAATGCGTTGAGGGTCGGGAAACGCGAACGCTGGGTGCTTCGAAAACCCGCCAGGGAAACTACCTGGTGGAGAACCCGAACGAGCGTCTGGCGGGCCTCAGTCTTCGGCCAGTTCCTCACCGACAGTCCTCGTCTCGTCATCCGCTGGCGCAATGCCGAGCGCCTTGTCCCACTGCGGTTCGCGCAGATAGCGCGTGCGCAGGAAGTCGACGAATGCCTTGACTTTCGTGGTCGAGCGGTGCGATGCGGGATAGACCGCCGACAGCCACAATGGCGGCGCCGCGTATTCCGGCAGCACGCGTTCGAGGCGGTGTTCGAGCAGATCGGCGGCGGCGACCATCGTCGGCAGATAGACGACGCCCGCACCGGCCCGCGCGAACTCCAGCAGCAGGTGGACGCTATTCGTCTTCAGGACCGGGTTCAGTGCGATTTCGAAGCACTCATTGCCGCGCATCAGCGGCCACTTGTCGCCCCACGGGTAGTACGAATAGCGGGCGAAATCGTGCCGCAGCAGGTCGAGCGGCGTCTCGATCACGGGCTCTTCCTTCAAGTAACCGGGCGCCGCACACAGCACGCCGCGCACCGGAAACAGGCGCCGCTCGACGAGCAGATTCGAAGCCGGCGGATAGATCTGCAGCGCCAGATCGAAACCTTCCTGAACCGGGTCGATGACGCGGTCATTGACGGTCACGACGAACTCGACGCGGGGGTAGGCGGCACGGAATTCGATCAGCGTCTGTGAAAAATGCCCTAGCGCAAAGCCCGGAAGGACATGGACGTTAAGGGTGCCGGCCAATGCCTGTGAATCGCCGCGCGAGCGTCCGGACAGGTCGTGGACTTTATTGACCAGTTCGGCGCACTCGCGGTAATACGTCTCACCGAGCTCCGACAGGCGCACGGCCCGCGTCGAACGGTGAAAGAGCGGCACGCCGAAATGTTCCTCGAGTTGTTTGACGCGCGAAGTCACCACCGATTTCGCGACGCCAAGCTGCCGCGCGGCGCCGGCAAAGCTTTGTGCTTCAGCGGCCCGCACGAATGCTTCCATCGACATTAAGAGGTCCATCCTGTCTCCTGTAGCCGCTGTGTCCGCGGCCTGTTGTGCCGCTTCAAGTTTAATCTGTTCCGCAAACGTGGCTGCGTCACGAGCGCAGGCATGGTCGTCTATATGATCCTCCTTTCGATGTTGCCCATCGCGCTCGCGGCCATCAACTGGCGCCCGAGCGGCCGGCCTGCCGTTGTCGAATGAGTCCGGGAAGCGACGACTACGGATAAGTGCAACAATCAAAAACCGTCTGCGCCTTTTGAAACGGACCCCGTGACATGGAGGCGAACATGCTTGAGATCGCAAGGGAACGGATCGTTGAAACGGTGCACAACATCCTCGGCGCCAGGCTGGTCCCCTCTGTAGTGCCTGCGCTCGTGAGCGCCGCGCTCGTCGTCGGTTCGGCGCACGCCCAGCCGCCGTTGTTCGACACTTTCGCGGTCCCAACCGGCAGCGCACCACATGACGTCGCACCGGCGCCCGACGGCACTGTGTGGTACACCGCGCAGGCGCAAGGCATGGTCGGGCGGCTGGACCCGCAGAGCAGCAAGATCGACAGGATTCCGCTTGGGGACGGGTCGGCGCCGCACGGCGTGATCGTCGGTCCCGATCACGCGGCATGGATCACAGACGGCGGCCTGAACGCGATTGTGCGCGTCGATCCGAAGACGCTTGCCGTCACGCGTTTTCCGCTGCCGAAGGAGCGGCCGGACGCCAATCTGAACACCGCGGTCTTCGACAAGCAAGGGCATCTGTGGTTTACCGGCCAAAGCGGCATCTATGGCGAGCTCGATCCGAAGCGCGCCAGCATGCGCGTCTTCGATGCGCCGCGCGGGCGCGGACCCTACGGCATCTGCGTGACCCCAGACGGCAGCCTGTATTTCGCGTCACTGGCGGGAAGCTATCTCGGCCACATTGATCCCGTGAGCGGCGCAGCACAGGTCATCGAACCGCCCACCCCGAATCAGGGCGCGCGCCGCGTATGGTCCGATTCGAAGGGGCGCGTCTGGGTCAGCGAGTGGAATGCAGGAAAAGTCGGCGTATTCGATCCGGCGACGCGTCGATGGCGCGAATGGCGGCTGCCCGGCGACGATCCGCATGCTTACGCGATATTCGTAGACGAAGAGGACGTCGTCTGGCTCACTGAGTGGAGCGCCAATGCACTCGTGCGCTTCGACCCGCGCAGCGAGCGGTTCGACGTGTTTGCACTGCCGCGCCCACACGCAAACGTGCGTCAGATGATGGGCCGTCCAGGGCAAGTCTGGTTGTCCGGATCCGGCATCGATCACCTGCTGCGTTACCGGTCCCGCGCAGCGAATGCGAACGGGGATTGACGAGCGAAGGCGCGTCTTGGGCCCGCTTCACCCGAGCTCGAACGAGGTCACGCCGAACACACGGTCGATCGGAATCGTGGGGGGCTTCTGCGTGTACATCCGTGCGGTTTCAAAGACGCTTGCCATGCCATGTCTCTTCGCTAGCGCAACGGCTGCGGAGTTGGGCTCCGGCACATCGAGGGTGACGATTTCGCCCGGTACGCGCGCGACCAGCGCATCAAACAGATCGCTGGCAATCCGGTCGGTATCGGCGAAGAGCGGTCCGATCTTGCATCCTGCCCTGCAATGACGCAGCACGCCGTACCCGGCGACACGACCGTCGCGGACCGCCACCAGCGCCACGGCGCCCGGTTGTCCGATCCAGCCGGCGAGGAAGCGTGCGCGCGCAGCCGGAAAGCACTGGCGGTCGTAGTCGACCAGTTGCTCGAACGGCAGATCCGACGCGTCCGAAACGGTTGAGCAGGCCGCACCTTGCGCGACACCCTGAAAGCGGATGTTGCGATAGGCAAGCTGAAAACCGGACTTCCTGTAGTTCGCCTGCTGGGCGGCGACGCCGTCAAGACCCGCGTTGTGGTTTCGCAGATAGTCCATGCCGCGCTGCCAGATGCGCAGGCCGAAGCCTCTGCCGCGAAACGCCGGTTTCACGATATACAAACCGATAAAGCCGAAACTGTCGTCGTAGGCGACGGCGGACAGGCACGCGACCGGCTCGCCCCGCCACTCACCGATGAAAAAACCGTCCGGGTCGGCTGCCCAAAAGCACTGCGCGTCATGCAGACCGGGGTTCCATCCCTCCGATGCAGCCCACTCAACCGACAAATCAACCTCGCCGGCCAGCATGTTCCGCACGATAAAGTCGCTGCGCTCATCCATGTTTTGCCCCTCTTCTGTACGTCCCAAGGACTACGGCTTGCGCGATAACGTGCCCCTTCATCGCCTTTCCCCAAACGACCCGAACGGCCCGCGCAGGAACCGGTCAAACGATCATGTGGTTTTTCGTGGAGGGGAAAGTGAAACATCCTGCAAAGCATATCGTGCTGATTGCGGTAACTGTTTGCAGCACTGCCTGCCTGGCCGCGCAGCCCGACTACGCGTACGAGACAACCGTACGTCTGCCCGATGGTAAAACGGCGCGGTGTGCCGTGAATGAGCCTGCGGACGCCGCGGGCGTCCCACGCACCACGCTTGCCCTCAGCGATCAGCGCAAGGCTGAGGTGCTAGCCACGCAGCGCCTGCGCCTGTTGAGCGGCCCCAAATCAGAATACCCGTCACCCTATACGGCGCCCGTCGTGAGGTGCGAGCTTGTCGACTGAGCATCGATCGAACCCCATCCGTACCTGCGCGTCCGTTTTCGATAATTCAACGCGCCGACCTTCTACCCGACTTCACCCGCTTCGCTTCGAAGATCGTCTGCGATGAAATCGACGAACGCGCGAATCCGGTTGGACATCTGGTGCCGCGGCGAATAGACAGCAAAGATATCGGCGTTCGGCGTTTCATGCTCGGGCAGCACAAGGACTAGTGAACCATCGGCGAGATACTGTTTGATGTCCCACTCGGCCCGCATCAGGATGCCATGTCCTTCGCGCGCCCACTTCACCGCAATTTCACCATCATTCGTCGTCAGCGAGCCTTTGATACGCACGGCCTCCGTTTTGCGCGACGCGCCCCTGCCCGACGTCAGACGCCACACGCCATAGGCTTCGTCGCCCTGACGGATGCCGATGCAGTTGTGCCGCATCAGGTCATGCGCGGTCATCGGCATTCCGCGTGCCGCAATGTACGAAGGCGCGGCACACAGCAACCGGCGATTAGCCGCCAGACGCCGCGCCACAATCCGTGTATCGGGTGGTTCGCCGAACCGGATACAGACGTCGAACGTGTCGTCCGTCAGCGGCGGAGGCGTGACCGATAGCTGAAGCTGAACCGATACCTGCGGATACCTCGCGACAAAGCGCGAGATTGCAGGCGCGACATGGCTGCGCCCGAAGCCGAGCGTCGCGTTCACCCTCAGCAATCCCTTCGGACTCTTCTTCGCCGTGCCCAGCAACTCGGCCAGCTCGTCAATCTCGTCGAGGATCCGGCGCGCGTGCTCGAGGTACAGCTCACCCTCCGGCGTAAGCATCATCCGACGCGTCGTGCGGTTGATCAGCGCCACGCCCGCCCGGCTCTCCATCTGCGTCAGGTGCTTGCTGACGGCCGCTGCCGTCAGCCCCAGTTCGCGTGCCGCCGCGCTCAGGCTGCCGGACGCGGCAAGGGTGGAGAAAAAGCTCAGATCGGACGGCTGGACGGTGTCGCGCATGACTTTCACTTGTGAATTCAAGTTAAAGATGCCTTGAGTTTAGCACCGGTTTTTGCGTCCAGATGTCAGTAAAGTTCAGTCAGACGTACAACACGTGAAAGGACGGAGACATGAACATCTATCGCATCGCAACCATCCCCGGCGACGGCATCGGCAAGGAAGTCGTACCTGCCGGCGCGCAGGTCCTCGAAGCACTTGCAAAGACCACGAAGTCGTTCGCATTCGAATTCGAAAACTTCGACTGGGGCGGTGACTACTACCGCAAGCATGGCGTCATGATGCCGTCGGACGGGCTCGACGCAATCCGTAACAAGGACGCGATCCTGTTCGGCTCGGCGGGCGACCCGGACATTCCTGATCACATTACGTTGTGGGGCCTTCGCCTCAAGATCTGCCAGGGCTTTGACCAGTACGCGAACGTCCGTCCCACCCGCATCCTGCCGGGCATCGATGCGCCGCTCAAGAGCTGCAGGCCGGAAGACCTGAACTGGGTCATCGTCCGGGAAAATTCAGAAGGTGAATATTCCGGCGTGGGCGGCCGTGTTCACCAGGGCCATCCGATCGAAGCCGCGACGGACGTGTCGATTCTGACGCGCGCCGGCGTCGAGCGGATCATGCGTTTCGCGTTCCGCCTCGCGCAATCCCGTCCGCGCAAGTTGCTGACGGTCATTACGAAGAGCAACGCACAGCGTCACGCGATGGTGATGTGGGACGAAATTGCGCTCGAAGTCTCGAAGGAATTTCCGGACGTCAAATGGGACAAGGAACTGGTGGATGCGTCGACCGCCCGCATGATCAACCGCCCCGCGACGCTCGACACGATCGTCGCCACTAACCTGCACGCCGACATCCTCAGTGACCTCGCCGCCGCACTCGCCGGCAGCCTGGGTATCGCGCCAACGGGCAACATCGATCCGGAGCACCGCTTTCCGTCGATGTTCGAGCCGATCCACGGTTCCGCGTTCGACATCATGGGCAAGGGTCTCGCCAATCCGGTCGGCACCTTCTGGTCGGTCGTCATGCTGCTCGAACACCTGGGCGAGTTCGACGCCGCGAAGCGCGTCATGCAGGCAGTCGAAGCTGTCACTGCGGACAAGTCGCTGCATACGGGCGATCTCGGCGGCACGGCAACGACCGCGCAGGTGACGGCAGCCGTTTGCGCGTTCATCGAGAGCGCTGCAGTGCCCGCAGCCAACGCGGCTTAAGCGCTATCAGCGGCACCGCTCGCGCCTGGATTGCACGGGCTGCCATCCGGCGGCCGTGGCGCGGCGCGGCAAATATGAGGCAGGAGACAAGATGTTCATTTCCAGAAAGGAACCGCACTCCGTTTCTGAATAGAGCACTGCTCAAGCCTCCAAGGAGGAGACAATGATTTCCGAACTCGAAAGCCGGGTTTCCCGCAAGCTCATGCTGCGGATCATCCCGTTTGTGATGCTGCTGTATTTCGTGAGTTTTCTCGACCGCGTCAACGTGGGCTTCGCCGCGCTGTCGATGAACAAGGCCATCGGCCTTTCGCCGACAGCATTCGGCCTCGGTGGCGGACTGTTCTTCATCGGCTACTTTCTGTTCGAAGTGCCGTCGAACCTGATCCTTCATAAGGTCGGTGCGCGCCGCTGGATTGCTCGCGTGATGGTGTCGTGGGGGATCGTTTCACTGGCGTCCGCGTTTGTCGTCGGCCCGAACAGCTTCTACGCGCTGCGCTTCATCCTGGGCGTCGCCGAAGCGGGCTTCTTTCCTGGCATCATCCTGTACCTGAGCCTGTGGTTCCCATCGCGCCAGCGCGCGGTGGCCGCTGCGTGGTTCATGGCTGCCGCGCCGATCTCTACCGCGATAGGCTCGCCGCTGTCCGGCGCGATCATGAAGCTTCCTGCGATCGCTGGTCTGGCCGACTGGCAAATGCTTTACATCCTCGAAGCGGTGCCCGCAATCATTCTCGGCTTTGTGGTGCTGAAGTACATGACGGACGCGCCGTCGAAAGCGCACTGGCTTCAGCCGGAAGAGCGTGAATGGCTGATCGCGAAGCTCAAGCTCGAAGCGGATGCCAGACAGTCGCGGGCGGGTCACACTGCGGGTGCACTCAGCGCATTGTGCGACCCGCGCGTGCTTGCGCTGGCGCTGATCTACTTCGGCACGTCAGCCGGGCTGTACACGCTCGGTCTGTGGGCACCGCTGATCATTCACCAGTATGGGTTCGGCTCGTTCGAAACAGGCCTTCTTGCAGGCATACCGAGCATCCTCGCCGTGATCGCGATGATCCTGTGGGCGAAGCATTCGGACCGCACAGAAGAGCGCACGTGGCACGTTGTCATTCCGTGTGTGGTTGCCTGTCTGGGGTTCGTCTTTGCCGGTAACGCCACCACGGCGTTGATGATTGTCCTGGCGCTCGTGATCGTGAACATTGGGATCAGCGCGGCCAAGGCACCATTGTGGGCAATGCCGAGCATGTTCCTGTCAGGTGCCGGTGCGGCCGCGGGGATCGCGATGATCAATTCGATCGGCAATCTGGGCGGCTTCGTCGGTCCGTTCGCGATCGGCTGGCTCAAGAACGTGACGGGTGGATACTCGGCAGGGTTGTACGTGGTCGGCGCAACGTTGGCCGTGTCGGCGGTGGTTACATTGATGCTGAGCCGGCAGTCAAAGCGGGCGCCGGTTGCGGTCGGGGAGCGACACGGCCACTGAGCAGGGAGGTTCGTGGCTCGACGACACTGGGTGCGTGCACAGCAAGAGTGGCCACCGCAAGCGGTTACCGCGATAAACCTGCGTTAATACACTGCATTATTACGGCGAGCAGCACGATGTCTGGCATGCTCAAAGCGTCTTTGCGAGGCGGTCGCGATCCAGAGCCGCCCACAAGTTTGGCCGGCAACGGCTTAGCGATGGAAATGACTGAACTCCGCTAGAACCGGCTTTATCCGGTAGAAAGGATTGTAGCCTCCCTTCATGCAACACTCGGGCGGACGAAACGTCAGGCAGTAGAACAGCGCCAGCGCAAGCAACGGTATCGTATGCCGGGCCGACACTGTGCTGATTGCCGGTACCAGCGTATCCGTAAAGTAATCGCGCGTAACCTCGAGACTCGTGCGCCAACGCCGCGGCATGAAGCGGAGCAGTCGCGGTGGTTTGATAGAGCCCGTGCTGTCGGCGAACGACAGGAACAGATACGAAATGGCAACCGACGATAGCCAGCGAGCCCAGTCCGCGCCTAGCGCGTACATCGGCAGCGATGCCAGGAACAGGAACCATAGCTGTGAAAGATGTTGGCGCAGCCGTTCGGTCGCCAGGTTGTCCGCCTCGCCGCGTGCGCGGCGCAGTGACGTGACGAGCACGAGCACGGCGCCGACACCCACCGCTGCGAATCCCCAGATCCAGAATAGCGACGACATCACGATGTCCACGACGACGATCAGATTCTTGACGAATGACCACCCGATCGCGGCGATGCCGCCGGTCGGCGTATCCGGCGCAGAGGGCGAAATTAGCATCCGGTCGGCTCCGCTCAACGAAGTCCAGAGCTGCTGGGCAACAGCCTCATTGCCACGGAATACGGCGCAGACCACCATCATCCCAAGCGATATGACTACCGCCGCGCCGGGCAACCAGCCGAACACGCGCCGTTGCGGCTGGAGAGCCGCGATCTGACGCGCGAGCAGCCAACTGGCCGGAAAGGATATGAACAAATATACCTCCTGGAACAGCGGAAACACGACAATCTGCGTCAGCAGCAATACGAAGAAAATCCACGAAAAAAGGCTTCGTTTTGCGTCGGTCGTCGCGTTCACAATCATCTGGTACAAGATGCAACTGATACCCAGCGCAACATGAAACACGATTTCCTTGCGATAGAAAATCTCGTTGCCAGCCGCCATCTGCACGGGGCCGTTCGGCAGCAACATTGCGAGAATGACTGCCCACGGCGTGCTTCGTGAAGAATGGCACAACACCCACCAGAACAACAGGCAAAACGCCGCGAACACGACGAACACCAGCAGGTTGACGACGGGTAGCGCGGGCACCGACCGTGAAAGTTCGATCAGCGCTCCGCTCAGGCCGCGCCGAACAAAACCGGCATCGTAATTGATCAGCCACTCCGAGTAGGCCCACGCGTTCCACGCCAGTTGCCGCGGACTGAGCAGCGTAACCTGCGCGACCAGCCCGATCGCAGCGAGGATCAGCAAGAACGGGACGTAGTGCAGCAAACGCGCAGCGAAACTGCCGCTGTCCTTCTCCCGCTTGACCTTCAAACCCACGATCACCTCGGCCCAGGAAATGCGCGCGAAGATCTCATCATCGCCCAAGTGTTGACCCGCGCCCGATGCTCAACGGGTGCTCCTATCTGAGTACTCTGGGCAGCTGGATTATTCGGCAAGTGAGGACAAGGCCGACTTGGGCGGCAGCTGGTTGCGCCAGCTCTTTTTTTGCAAGTCGCCGTCGCGGCTGATGGGATGCGGACCTTATGTCCAAAATACATGATCCTGAGACTACCCCTGCACGCATAAGACGCATCGTGCGGTTCCGAACATTTCTCCCGGACGGTCGTGAGATTGCGCAGTCGAGCGCTGCCCGGCCGCCTGTCCCTCTCAATGGGTTGGTGGTTTTGAACAATTTTGAACAGCTGGCCCGGTTGCAGGCGCTGGCAAAGGGTCCCGCGCTCCCAGGCGGGTCGGGTTCACTCTGATCGAACATTGGCACGACGAGCATCTCCATCGGCAACGTGACGCGGGCCCGCCATCGCGGCAAACACCTCGCCCTTATTCCTGAAGTGAGCGGGCGGGCCCATCCATGCGAGCTGACCGCTTACATCGGCGGAGCGACTCCATCCTTTTCGACCACCACGCGCTGAGCGACAAAAGCATTCTGCGATGCGGCCGTCGCAACCACGAACACCTTCTTGCCCGGAGTCAGGTCGCTGCGTGCGGCCGGCGTGAAAGTCACGATGGGTACGTTGGGCGGGACGATCACCTCATCGCCGCCGCCTTTGTACGACAGCTTCAGGTTCCGGCCGTTGGTACCCTGAACAACCGTGTCGACGTTCGCGTTCGTCATCGTGCTGTTCGGACCGAGGTCCCACGCGTAGTGACCTTCACCCGTGCCGCGCGCGGATTCCGGGAAGACGACGACTTCGGTAGCCGTCAACTTTCCGTCAGTGCCGGTCGTTGTGGCCGTGCCGACGAACGAGCCCGGCTTGATGTCCGAAAGCTGCATGGCCTTGACCGCCGAAACGGCAATGGTCGGTTTAAGCTCGATCGAGACAGTGTCGCCGCTACGACGATGCACCTTCAGGACGTCGCCGTCGAGCGAGACGATATCGCCACGAATGCGCGACGGTTTGACTGCCGGCGTCTGAGCGAGCGCGGCACCGGCAAAAGCCAGCGCGGACAGGGTGACGCCAAGTTTCAAGCGGATAGACATAGATGCTCCGTAAAGGACCGTTGAGTTGAGAATGGACTAACGCACATCAGGAACCGCCGAACCAGTTGTAGCCCTGGTTCTCCCAGTAACCGCCGGGATATTCGTTCGTCACACTGATCGCGACGATATGCTTCGGATTCTTGTAGCCGAGCTTGGTCGGCATACGCAGCTTCATCGGAAAGCCGTACTTCGGCGGCAGCACCTGCCCGTCGTATGTAAGTGTGAGCAGGGTCTGTGCATGCAACGCAGTCGGCATGTCGATGCTGGTCCAGTAGTTGTCCGCACAGTGCAGCGACACGTACTTCGCCGTGATGTCCGCGCCCGCGCGCTTCAGGAAATCGGAGAAACGCACGCCGCCCCATCGGCCGATGGCACTCCATCCTTCGATGCAGATATGACGCGTGATCTGGCTTTCCTGTGGTAACGCGCGCAGTTCGTCGAGCGTCCAGACGCGCTTACCATTCGCGAGGCCACCCACCTGGAGCCGGTACGCAGCGGCGTCGACTTCGGGCACATCGTCGATGCCGTAGAACGCATTGAACGGAAACGGCCGTGTGATCATCGACGCCGGATAAGTCGGGGCCATCTCGTTCGGATTGAACAGCAGTGCCTGCACGTCGTCGTTGAAGAGCGACATTCTGCGCAGCATGGTGTTCACCGATTTGTCATTGGATAAATCGCAGCCTGACAGCATCGCAATGCCGCCGAGCGTGAGAACTCGCTTGCCGAGCAGCCGACGTGCCGGATTTTTCAGTTCGCTGCGCGCATCCTTGATGATGGATTCAGCTTGATATGAAAGAAACGTATCGGGTTTCTGAGCCCTTTTTCGAAAAGTCATGGTTACCGTCCACGAATCATCAGAAGCAGCGAGCGCGGCACCAGTGCGACCATGACGACGTGCACGACGAAGAACGCAACCAGCACGCTCATTGCAACGAAATGCACGACGCGCGCATTGTCGTATCCGCCCATCAGCGTGCGCAGCAGCGGGAACTGCACCGACTTCCATACCGCCAGTCCCGACATGATCACGAGCGCGATATCGACGATGACGACGAGATAGGCGAATTTCTGTACCGCGTTGTAGCGTGTGAGGTCCTCATGCCTGAGCGTGCCACGCAGCGCAGCGACGAGATCGGTTGCAAGTGACCTGAAGCTGATCGGCAGCAGTTTTCGGCGCAGACGTCCCGAAGCGATATTCAGCCCGACGTAGATGAGGAAATTCGCGATCAGCATCCACATGATCGCGAAATGCCATTGCAGGGCCCCGCCGAGCCAGCCACCCAATGTGATAGCCGAAGGAAACTGTAAGGCTGGAAAGATCGGCGAGGCGTCGTAGATCTGCCAGCCGCTTGTCACCATCAGTACGACAGCGAACGCGTTAATCCAGTGTGCGATGCGGACCCAGGCGGGTTGAATCGTTGTGTGACTCATAGCGATCTCGTGATTGGCGGGTTGGGCCTGGTAAATCGAACGCCTGGCCGGCAGCGACCAGGCAGTGTTACCGAGGGTGAACATCGCCAGTGCGCAACTATTCCATTGCGCGAGAAATAATTTTCCTGACGAACGACCCAACGTTTCGAATGCGTGTGCGTTGCGAGCGTGAAAATTTCACAAGATTCCCGGCAGCGCTTTCGCCGATGAAGGGTTCGTATTAGGCTAGAGAATGGGTCAAACCGGTCGGCTGATGGCGAACATTGACGAAGTTACTTTCGCCAGTGGTCAGTGCCCCTTCACTGGCGCCCTGACGACCGCAAAGGAACGAGGTCCGATATGCAATTGTCCGCAGTAGCAATCGTCAAGCCCGAAACGACCAACTTCATTCTCGGGCAAACACACTTCATCAAATCCGTCGAGGATATTCACGAGGCGTTAGTCGGCACCGTTCCGGGCATCAAGTTCGGCCTGGCCTTTTGCGAGGCTTCGGGAAAGCGCCTGGTGCGCCGGTCCGGCACCGATGCGGACCTGATCGACATGGCGTGCCGGAACGCCATGAGCATTGCCGCGGGCCACAGCTTCTTCATCTTCCTCGGCGATGGTTACTATCCTGTCAACGTTCTCAACGCTATCAAAGCGGTGCCCGAGGTTTGCCGGATTTTCTGCGCAACGGCGAATCCCACTCAGGTTCTGGTCGCCGAGACGGAACAGGGCCATGGCATCCTCGGCGTCATTGACGGATTCTCGCCGCTCGCCGTCGAAAGCGAAGAAGACGTGCAATGGCGTAAGGATCTGTTGCGCGCGATCGGTTACAAAGCGTAGGCGCAGGCACGTTCCCGAACAACATGCGCCTCGCGCGCCTTTTGTCACCCCTACCCGCTCCCCAGGAAAACCCTCAAGCGCGGGTCGGTGTGATCGCGGTACGCGGCCGCAGCGTCGCCATGATCAGGTACATGCCGCCACCAACCACCACGCCGAAGAACCAGCCATAGGTATTCCACCAAAGCGGCAGCACGTTGGTGAAGTTAGGCAGGAAGGTTGAAAACACGCTGCCGAGCGCCGCTGCGGTCAGCGCGTTGACGTTCCAGCCGCCTTCGTAGCGGTACTCGCCGTGCTCCTCGTAGAGCGCCGCGACGTTGATGTTGCCCTTGGCCACCAGATAGTAGTCCACCAGAATGATCCCCAACAGCGGGCCCATCGTCGCGCCGATGGCGTTGACGAAGTGCGCGGCGTTGCCTTCCCACGGCGCGAACGGGTAGAGCACCAGCGCGATGGCCGCGGCGATGTAGCCGCCCTTCTTGAAGCTGATCAGCTTGGGGAACACGTTGGAGATGTCGAACGAGGCCGAGACAAAATTGGCCACCACGTTGATGCCCAGCGTGGCGACTGCGAAGGTCAGCGCCGCGACGAGTGCCAGCACCCAGCTGTCGAACTTGGCGGAGATCTGTTCGGGGTGGAGCAGCACTTCGCCGTACACCTTGAAGGCAGCGATGGTAGTGACGCCGGCGACCAGCGAGAACGCGATCAGGTTGACCGGCAGGCCCCACAGATTTCCTTTCTTCACTGCGTCGCGGTTTTTCGCGTAGCGCGAGAAGTCGCAAAAGTTCAGGTATAGCGCCGCGAAATAGGTGATCCAGGTCGCGCCCACTGCCATCAGTGCCCAGAACGAGCCTGGCTCGCCGCTGACGCCGGCGTCCCTGGTCTTATCGAGCAGCACGTTCATCGGAATGCCATGAGTGAACGAGAAGCCGCCGGCCTTGACGCACAGGCCGATCGCCAGGATCAGCATCGCGACCCACACCGCCGGACCGGCCCAGTCCTGGAATCTGCGCACCGTCTCCATGCCCTTCTGGATGATGAGCAGCTGCAGCGCCCAGATTATCACGTAGCAGATCACCTCCAGTCCCGAGTGGCCGAGGAAGTGCGTGCTCTTGTAGAACGCCATCAGGCTGTCGCTGCGGATCAGCAACGCGACCACCGCGCCCGAAGCCGCTGCCGTCTGCGCGCCGTACCAGAAGCAGGCCACCACGGCGCGCACCAGCGCCGCCAGGTTGGCGCCCCACACGCCGAAGGAGGCGCGCGCCAGCACCGGGTAAGGCACGCCGGTTTTCTCGCCGGCGTAGCCGATCAGGTTCATCAGCGCGAAGATCACCAGCGAGCCGAGCCCGATCGCGAGCACAAAGTTGATAAAGCTGCCGCACAGCAGGAACAGGCTGGCGGCGAGGTAGTAGCCCCAAAGGCTGTGCACGTCCGAGGTCCAGACGTTGAAGATGCTGAAGGCACCCCAGTTGCGCCGCCTGGCGGGCGCGAGATCTTCGTTGTAGAGGCCGGGGGAAGGATCGCGGATTTCCATTTGTCATCTCCTTTGCGCTCGTGGAACTAAGGAAACACCGCCGGAGACTCCCTGGAGATGCCCCCGCGTCTGAAGCTGGTTGGTATGTAAAAGAACTGTATGTGCTTTGCCACATCGTTTCGAATGGGTTAACCCTGATCGAGATGCGTTCTGGCGCATGCCAACCGCTCATTCCCACGCCTCCGCCAACACAGGCGCGGCAGGTTGCGTTACCCCTGGTCGCCGTCGCGTTCATCCTCTTGCCGCGATTCTGCGGAAGTTGCATCAACCGGCGATAGCATCCTGGCTTTCCAGAAGATAACCCCACTTTACATATAAATTTATTCAACTCCTTTATGTCAGCCTCTGGTGAGATTTTTTTCCAGATAAAAAAGTGCACAATTTCGCCACGTGGATATTTCCCGCTGTCCCGTCAGCATAGGGAAAATCGAGCTATGAATGCGTGCCGCGCCGCACCAATGATCCACCCTGACCCCGCCTCGCTGTAGCTGAAAGCGATATCGTGCCTTGTGAAACATTACATAATTTGCAGGGAATTACGCCATTGATGTTTCAGATCGATTACGC
Source organism: Paraburkholderia sp. GAS334 (assembly GCF_050436625.1). Lineage (NCBI taxonomy): Bacteria > Pseudomonadati > Pseudomonadota > Betaproteobacteria > Burkholderiales > Burkholderiaceae > Paraburkholderia > Paraburkholderia sp. GAS334. The sequence goes on from NZ_JBNDMO010000014.1 coordinate 171,136, forward strand.
CTATAGCGCGAATGGAATGTAGATCATAAATAAGATTTACTTTTCGATTTTCCGTCATACCGCCATTGTTGCGCCATACACCCGGTCTACAGCCCTGATGCAGGCGTTTGTGAAGCACGCGTCACGACAGAACCTGGCTACTCCCCTGGATAAACATCTCCCCACGAGCGATGGGGAAATCATTGGTTGACTTTCGCTAACCAGCATCACGTCAAGATGCGGCTCCGTCACACCACCGGTGTCGACCAGCGTCGATCAACAAATCTGACGAACACATTCCAGTACTCAGGTCGATCCCCTGATCGACCGTCGGGACTTTAAAACGAAAGGAGACAGTTCGATGCAAAGCCGATTGATGACCCTATTGCTGCTTTCTGCAGCTTTGGCCGGTTGTGGAGGTGGCGATAACAGCAGCAGCAGCGTCGCCCCAACACCGCCGAAGCTCCTGACCAACATTGCTGTGCCCAATGCCTCGAGCCCACCATTCAGTTTCGACATCGGCTACGTCGAGGCCGGCAAGTACTTTCTTTCCGACCGGAATAGCAAGGCCGTCGATGTCGTGGACACCAAATCGAACACATTGATCGCGCAGATTCCCGGCCCCTTCACCGGCGCTGGCGCGACGACAGACGAGTCCGGGCCCGATGGAATTGTGGGTATCACCGGCACGCATACGATCTACGTCGGCGACGTCGACTCGATCAAGGTGATCGATACGGATGCGCAAAAGACGGTCAACACGATAGTCATCAGCAATTCCGGGTCGCGGGTCGATGAAGGCTGCTACGATCCTGACGATCATCTCGTGATGTACGCGAGTCCCGGAGACTCGCCGCCGTTCGTCACGTTCATTTCGACACTGACGCAAACGGCGGTGGCAAAGCTTGCTTTCAATGGTTCGTCGGGACTGGAAGCATGCGTATATGATCCCGCCTCGAAGAGTTTTTTGATCAACAATGACGGGACCGCCGCCAATCCCGCTGGGGAGCTCGATGTCATCACCGCGAGCTCGGCGGCGGCTGGGAATCCTGCTGTCGGCAAATCGTTTCCGCTAGGAAAGTGCGGACCGACCGGAATCGTGCTGGGCCCGAACAACGACGTGCTCATTGGATGCGATCCGCCTGCCGGGAATCCGCTCATCTCGCTGATCATGGATCGCGCAAGTGGCGCAATCCACGCCACCCTGCCGTTTGGCGGAGTGGACCAGGTCAATTACGATCCGACTTCCAACCGCTACTTCCTGCCTGCCCGGCACTTCGTGACGGGAGGCACCGCTGCCGCTTCGGGATTTAATCCGCAGATGGGCGTCGTCGATGGAACGTCGCGGCAGCTGCTTCTTGCGATTCCTGTGGGCACAGGCGCGCATTCGGTTGCCATCGACAGCACGCTCGGGCAGGTCTACGTGCCCTTTCAGGGCGGCGCGGCGGGATTCCCCACCGGTGGGATTTCGGTATTCTCAACCCACTAGCCGTTCCGTTGAGCGATCGATCAACGAAGAGACATCAGCGCGCAGACCACTCGCACCGGAATGCGCAACCCGTCGGGTTGCGCATTCCGGAACGTCAGGGGTGACTGTCTTTTATCGTCGCTGGAACGGCCGCTCGCAAACCGCGTTTAGATGACTCGAACTGGGCCGGCTCCTGTCCCACGCGGCGGACGCATCTTGACCCTGAACTGCCCTTCGACCCGACGCAACCTCTACAGCCGCTTCCAAGGTCAAACGGTCATTCGCAGGTGTCACGTCGGTCGGAAAGCGTACGGGCAGCTATGTATTTGCCACCAGCAGTTCCTCCGCATTGTTTGGCGGGCGCAGACCATCTGTTCTGCCAACGAAGTAGAGCTGGGTAAGGTCCGCCGCCGAGATGTGCCGCGCTTCTCTAAAGCCAGCTTCCTGAGCCAGCGCCAACATCTCCGGCGACGCGAAGAAGCTCAGAAAAGGTGTCCCGCTTGCTCGCGCTCCCTTCTCCGCCATCTCAAGCCCGGGACGTACCTCGGGGTCCGCCAGTTCCAGCGGAAGCAGGAACGTCATGGCGAGCGTCGATCCTGGAGCGAGCGCCGCGACCTCGCGCAGCGTGGCCGCGTTCGCCTCCTTGGTGAGATACATGCTGACGCCCGTGGAGACCACGATTGCCGGCTTGCTGGCATCGAAGCCGGCAGACACGAGCTCGTCCCGCCAGGAGCCACCCGCCTCGAAATCGACCGGCACAAAGCGCAGCCAGTCCGGGACGCCGAAGCCGAGTTCGATCAGGCGCTGACGCTTCCATGCCTGAGGACCTGGCTGGTCGATCTCGAACACCCTGAGGCGGGACGCGACTTCCGGCCTGCGCTGGGCGAAGCTATCAAGGCCGGCGCGGAGGATGACATACTGACTGAGCCCGCGGCCGGCCCGTTCGACGACCAGGTCCTCAATGAAGCGAGCACGAGCGACGATTGAGGCACGGAAGGGACGCGTGAACTGCGGATCCATGTCCCCGCGACGTCGCCAGCTCTCGTCCGGGGCCAGCAGCTTCAGGCCGATTTCGTCTTCCAGCACGTGCGGCTCGGCGTCGGCCTCGAGATGCAGAGCGCGCCATAGGGCGACTCGCGCTGCGGTGCTGTCTGGCGCTACATCCCGCTTGTCGCTCATGGCTTCCAATCCTGTTTGTTCGTCTTCGCCTATAGCTGACCTACTCGTGCCGTGCCACGCTATGCAAGAAAGCGTCATTGCTTCGGTTCCCCTGGCGATCGACAGAGGACGTTGCACGCGGCATCCGCATGTAGAAATGCAGGGAGCAACAAGAATATCACCAGCCCGAGCTCAACAATGGCCCGCGTTCGCGCCTGGGTCCGGTACTAACGATAAGCCGACGTTCGAGCGTCCTCGCGAACGTGCGGATCAAGGGCCGTTACTCGCCGCCTTCAGTCCGATGGCACATTTCCGAGCCAGGCCAACGGCGAACCACACATTCCGATTTCCTGCAAATAGACGTTGTCATTCGACGGATACCACATCGACGCGAAGCCCATATTGGCAGGAGCGTGGACGGCACTGAGACAGCGGATCGTCAGCCATCTGATGCTGCCGATGCGAGAGCGTCCGAACACGCGAGCACGGCTATTGCGCCATCTGCAGATCCGCAATCGTCGCGGCGAGAAAACGCGCCGCCTCACCGCCCGTGACAACCCGATGGTCGAATGTCAGGCTCAGCGGCAAGATCCGATGCACGGCGGGAACGCCGGCTGCCGCCACGACCTGCTCGTGAATGCGCCCGGCTCCGAGAATCGCGACAGTGGGCGGCACAACCACGGGAGCCGCATATTTACCGGCAATCATTCCGAAATTCGACAGCGTGATCGTATTGCCGCGCAGTTCTTCCGGCGGAATCCTGCGTGCCCGGATGTCGGCACGCATCCGGTCGAGCCCGCCGCGCAGATCCGCTGGGTCGCGGAGCGCGACGTCGCGTAATACCGGCACGAAGAGGCCATCCGGCAGATCGACTGCGATGCCAAGATCGATCTTCTCCAGCACGTGGCGCCGCCCCGCATGTCCGTCGAACCATGTGTTGAGCCCCGGTTCGGCACGGCATCCTGCCACCAGCGCGCGGATCAGCCGGATCGTGACATCGGTATGCGGCGGCCACGCATCGATGTCGGCGTCGTCGATGACGGTCGCCGCCGCCACTTCGCTCTGCGCGCGCGCCATGTTCTGCGCCATCGCGCGCCGCACGCCGCGCAGCACTTCGGGCGGCCCGAGCTCGGCGAGGACCTTCGCGACGCGCTGCACGTCAGCCGCCGTGATGACACCCTCCGGCCCCGATGGCGTCACCATCGCCAGATCGACATCCAGCTTGCGCGCGAGCGCCCGCGCCGCCGGGATCGCCTTGATCACGCCGACACCCGCACCCATGCCGCCGCCAGGCGCTGCCGGCGCTTCCTGCACCACATGCTGGCCGACCTCCATGTGGCCGACCACGGTGCCGGCATCGGCTTCGTCGCCCTCTCCTTCGAATGCGGCGAGCGGCGCGCCCAGATGCACGACGTCGCCCGGCTGGCCGAACAGCTTCGCGATACGGCCGGATTGAGGCGACGGAATCTCGACGATCGCTTTCGCCGTTTCGACCGACAACAGCGGTTGATCCACGCGAACCTCTTCGCCGCTCCTGACGTGCCACTCGACGATCTCCGCTTCCTGCAAGCCTTCTCCGAGATCGGGCAGTTTGAAGACTTTCATGGCTTCACGACGCCTCCAGAGTCTGCCTGGCCGCGGCAACGATGCGCTCCGTACCTGGCATATATTGATTCTCAAGTCTGTACAGCGGCACCACCACGTCATATCCGGTGACGCGCTGCACCGGCGCGAGCAGCGAGTACAGTCCGCGCTCGGCAATATTGGCGGCAATCTCCGCGCCAACCCCTCCGGTGCGCGAGCCTTCGTGCACGATCACACAGCGTCCGGTTTTCGCCACCGACGCGAGAATGGTGTTCATGTCGAGCGGTTTGAGCGTCGCCACGTCGATCACCTCGGCCATCACGCCTTCCTGCGCAAGCAGATCGGCTGCGGCCTGCACGTCCTGCAATGCTCCCCCCCAACTCACCAGGGTGACGTCCGACCCATCGCGCAACGTCAGGCAGCTGTCGAGCGGCAGCGCTTCGCCGTTATCCTCGACCGGCTGCCTGAAGAGCCGGTAGAGTCGCGTTGGCTCGAAGAAGATCACCGGGTCCGGGTCGCGGATTGACGCGAGCAGCAAACCGTATGCGCGTGCAGGAGATGATGGTGTCACGACACGCAATCCGGGGATGTGGGTGAACAATGCTTCAGGGCTTTCGGAATGATGCTCCGGCGCATGAATCCCTGCGCCGCACGGCGCACGGATCACTAGCGGGCACGTCTGCCGTCCGCGTGTTCGATGCCGCAGACGCGACGCGTGATTCAGAACGTGATCGATGGCCGGATAGATGAACCCGCTGAACTGGATCTCCACGACCGGCTTCAAGCCCATCGCCGCCATGCCGATCGCGGCGCCGGCGATCGCAGTTTCAGCCAAAGGCGTATCGATCACCCGCTGCGCGCCGAATCGCGCCTGTAACCCGACCGTCGCGCGGAACACGCCGCCGTTCACGCCGATATCCTCGCCGAGCAGCACGACGGCTGGGTCGTGCGCCAGTTCGTAGGCGAGCGCCTGATTGAGCGCTTCGACCATGTTGAGGTCAGCCATGGCGGTTCCCCGCAGGAGGCGCGAATCGCTGCGCCATCGCCAGTTGCTCACGCATCGCCAACGGCAAGGTCTCGTACAGATGATCGAACATGGCGGATGTGTCCGGCGGCGGTACCGCCAGATACGCGTCAACGGCCTGCTCGACCTGCGCAAGACACGCGCGGCCGAGTTGCTCGTCCTGCGCCTTGTCCCAGACGTTCATGCGCATCAGGTACGTGCGCAGGCGCAGCAACGGTTCGTATGCCCATTGCTTGCTGAGGACCTCGGCGTCGCGATAGCGCGTCGCGTCGTCGGCTGTCGTGTGATCGCCAAGGCGATAGCTGAGCGCTTCGATCAGCGTCGGGCCATCGCCGCGGCGAGCTTTGGCGAGCGCCGCGTGGACCACCTGGTGCACCGCGATCACATCGTTGCCGTCGACCTGCAGCCCATCGATTCCCGCAGCGATCGCTTTTTGCGCGAGCGTTTGTGCAGCGCTCTGGCGGCTGCGTGGTACCGAGATCGCCCACTGGTTGTTATTAACCACGAGGACAAGCGGCGCCTGCCAGACGCCGGCCATGTTCATTGCCTCGTAGAAATCGCCTTTGGACGTGCCGCCGTCGCCGAATATCGCCACCGCGACACGCGGCTCGTGACGCAGCAGGAACGCGTAGGCCGCGCCGGCGGCATGACACACCTGTGTGCCGATCGGCACACAGTTCGGAAAATCGTGGCGGGGCACGCTGAAGTCGCTGCCGCGTTCGTCGCCGCCCCAATACAGCAGACTTTCCGTCATCGTGACGCCGCGCAGCAATTGCGCGGCGTGATCGCGATACGAGGGAAACAGCGCGTCGTCGGGCTCCATCGCGCTGGCGACGCCGACGCCAATCGCCTCCTGGCCGACCGACGACGCGAAGGTGCCGAGCTTGCCAGTACGCTGCAGCGCGACCGCCTTCGTATCAAATGCCCGTGTCAGCACCATCGCGCGATAGAGCGGAATCAGCGCCATCGGGTCCTGTGCAAACGCAGGTAACGGCTGAGCAGGCTCGCCATCGGGGCCAAGATATTGCGTGTAGCCGATATGAAAACTGGCAGCCGTGGTCATGACCGCCCTCCATGTTCATTCAGATATCGTATCCGTGCCAGAGTTCACGCGTACGAGCGCTACCACACGAACACTGCTGCGCTTGCGCACTCAAACCGCAGCGCGTCCAAACTCTGGACGACGCAAGCGCGCAAAAGGGGCCAGCGCCTCGCCTCGTTAATCACACGCAGTAAAGTAGCCGGGAATACGAACCGAATGCTCGATTGTCGCGATGCACCATCGAATGGGCAGCCGCGCGGCATCGGTCGGGTTTCCCAAATGCGTGCTTTCCGGCTCAGTGTATGCTTGGGGCTGCGATCGATGCCGGGACCTGTGCGCGACGATCAGCAAGCACAGCCACTTTTGCTCGGGCGGAACTTATGTCACGATAAAAGCCTTGCTTCGATTTCCGTCGCGACTCGCGCAGAGCGCGCACCAACTAACGGCCGCGGTCACGGACAGGGTACGGAGCGTGGCGATGAGCGACTTCAGCGTGCCGGACACCGCCTCAAGAGCTTTGAAAAAAGTCGCTTGGGCATCGGCCCCGCGTCACCTGTTGGCACTCATGCTCATCGCGTTGATCTTCCCACCGGGACCGGCATCCACCGTTGCCGCCGAGGAGCGCGCCATGACTCTCACGCTGACGTCGCAAGCCTTCCGACAGAACGGGGAGATTCCCCCACAACATACTTGCCAGGGCGCCGATGTTTCCCCGCCGCTCGCGTGGTCCGGCGTGCCGTCGAACGCAAAAAGCCTGGCGCTGATCGTCGACGACCCTGACGCGCCGGACCCGGCCGCGCCGAAAATGACCTGGGTACATTGGGTGCTTTACAACATCCCGCCGACGGCAATCGGGCTGCCCGAGGGCGCTGCTGCCGGGGGATTGCCGCGCGGCACGCTCGAAGGCACCAATGACTTCAGACGTGCCGCTTACGGCGGCCCGTGCCCGCCCGTGGGACGCCACCGCTATTTCCATAAGCTGTATGCACTCGACACCGTACTGCCCGATTTGAAAAGCCCCAGCAAGGCGGCGCTCGAAAAGGCCATGCAGGGGCACGTACTGGCGCACGCCGAACTGATCGGCACCTATCACAAGCGATGAGTTTGAAGACGACGCAACTCCGACGTGGCTGACTTCCTGCAATTCGTACGCGGGAAGATCAAGGCGCGGACATCCGCCTCGATTTTCAGAGATGCGGCAGCGATTGCTAGAAGAACTTCGAGTGCATACGCATGTGCAGGCGAGTGTTCAGTAGCCTTCGAGGAGCAGCATCGCGTCGTTTAAGTAGCTACTCGGGAGTGTCTGAATTTTTGTGTGCAAGGCAGATAGAGACCTGCCGTCTGGCAGGACGTCAATTGCATTCTACAAATGATTCCTGGTGAAGCGAT
>NZ_JBNDMO010000015.1:0-162535 GCF_050436625.1 Paraburkholderia sp. GAS334
TGACCGCCGTCTGCGACAGTTTCATTTCGCGAGCCATCGTGCGCGTGCTCCAGTGAGTCGCTCCGACAGGCACGGACTCGAGCGTCTTCGCGATGACCCCATCGACGCGCGCGTCATCAATCGTCCTCGGTGCGCCGGGCCGTGGTGCATCGAGCAGTCCGTCCAGACGATGGATCACGAACCGCGCCCGCCACTTCGAAACCGTTTGCTGCGTGACCCGCTGTTTCGCCGCAACTGTCTTGTTGTCCATGCCATCGGCACAGGCCAACACGATGCGCGCCCGCAATGCCAGGGCCTGCGCGGTCTTGCGTCGCATCGTCAGCGCTTGCAGGTCTTCGCGCTCCGATTCGCTCAGCACGAGCTCCCCTTTGGGCCGTCCACTCATCGTTGCCTCCGCGTATCAAGTGCTACACAGAACACTTTAGTACGTGATCGGCATCATTCAATGAATTTTTAACTCAAGACACTAGATGTCGATACGTGAAGGGCGGTGAATCATGCCGCTTATCGTCTGGTGAATGGCGATGCCCCGAAGCAGCCGGCGAATCGCCTAAACTACAGAACCAACGGACACTGCCATCCCCGCGACGCTACTCCGCCATGGCGCATATCTTCTTCGCTGCTTCGATTCAGCGACATATCGCAACGCCCGAGCGCGAGATCGACGCGCGCACGCTGGGCGAAGCGCTCGAGGCCGTCTTCGCCGCGCAACCTCGACTACGCGGCTACATTCTTGACGATCAGGGCTCGCTGCGGCGGCATCTCGCAGTGTTTGTCGACGGGCGGCGGGTGCGCGACCGGCAACATCTGTCCGATGCGCTCGGCGAACAAAGCCGGGTTTACGTCGTACAGGCGCTGTCGGGCGGGTAAGGGGCCATCCGTACTCGAGCTTTGCATGGGACCAGAGTGCGAAGCATGGGACCGGAGTGCGAAGCATGGGACCGGAGTGCGAAGCATGGGACCGGAGTAAGTGCTGAAGCACTAACTCCGGTCGACATAAGCGCTGAAGCGCCAACTCTGGTCGAGCTTTGCATGGGACCAGAATAAGCGCTAAAGCGCTAACTCTGGTCGACACAGGAGACACTCGACATGAGCGATCGCTTGCTTGTCGCGACCCGCAAGGGTCTGTTCGTTCTGAAAGCCAATGGCGCGGGCGGCTGGGCGTTCGGTGAGTTGCATTTCGCCGGCGAGCCGGTGAGCATGGTGCTGCCTGATTCGCGCGACGGATCGCTGTATGCGGCGCTCACTCTTGGCCACTTCGGCGTGAAGCTGCATCGCCGGTGCGCGGGCATGGCGGATTGGGAAGAGTGCGCGGTTCCCGTCTACCCGCCGCAGCCTGCCGACGAGACGCGTGCCGGTGACGGCGTAAACGCGAATGCAGACACCGGCGCTGACACGAGCGCGGACAATGCGAGCGCTGCCACGCTCAGCCCGCCACCCCCTGCCTGGACGCTTCAACAAATCTGGTCGCTCGAAACCGGTGGCCCGGACGAGCCGGGCGTCTTGTGGGCCGGCACGATTCCCGGCGGGCTCTTCCGTTCCGGCGATGGCGGCGACACATGGGTGCTCAACCGTGCGCTGTGGGATCGCCCGGAGCGCCCCGAATGGTTCGGAGGCGGCTACGACGCGCCGGGCATCCATTCCGTGATGGTTGATCCGCGCGACAGCCGGCATGTGACAATCGGCGTATCGTGCGGCGGCGTCTGGCAGACCGCCGACGGGTGGATGGCCGGTTTGTCGTCACGCGCACACGCGACGGCGGCCGCACGTTCGACCGTTTCTCGAATGGCTTGCCGCCTGTACCGGCGTATGACCTCGTGTATCGGCACGGCCTCGCTGTAGATGACTCCGGCATGCGCCTCGCGATGGGGTCGACTACCGGCTCGCTATGGACGTCCGACGACGGCGGCGAGAGCTGGCAATTGATTTCAGCGCATTTGCCGCCTGTTTATTGTGTCCGGTTTGGATGAGGGTCTTCGCCAATCGAAGGCGGGCTTACAGTGAAGGGAGCCGACGAGCTTATACCCCTGTTACTGCTTCTCCGGCATGACCGATGAGTGATGACTTGTAATTAGCCATTGCGCCCCATCCCAGTGATAGGTGTAGGTGTAACGGGCCTTAACAACCGCTCCAGTTCTTGCGAAGGTGAATGTGTAAAGCCCAGCGTCCACGGCAGAATTGCACCCCAGTTCCACGTAGCGGAAATCAATCTTTCCGGACGGACGATCTTGTAGAAAGTGATGGAAGTAATCCTCTTTGTCAGCGACCGTCAAGCGCGGCTTGTTGGATACCGTTGGAAGAAGAATTGACCGCTCCGCATAGTTGGCGACCACCTTGTGCGGATCACCGGTTTGCAGCGACTGATTCCATCGATCAAACAACGCCGCAATCTCTTGCTCTGACGTGACCTTACAGCTTTCCGTGCGCGACAACGGCGCATTGTTCGACATGCCCTGGTTCGCGGCGCATCCGGCGAGCACGACCGCCAGGATAGCAATGGTAAATAGCTTCATGGCGGCACTTCTCCAGTCAGGAGGTGGGAGGACGGCATAACGCTTGAAGTATGGCCCGTCGACCTCATAGCGTCCCTGCTCCAGTTGGTGAAATGCCTCGTGGAGAAAGGCGCTTCAGGCTTCGTCAACACTTCGCTGGCGTCGTCTTCTCTTCCGCGTGCCCATGGAGTTCAGGTGGTGTCGCGTTACCGCCGTGCTGCTCCAGGAATTTGCATGCGTTGACGATGTCTTTCCCGAGCAGCATTGCGGCATTGTGATTGATGTGCGGACGGACCACTACCCGCAGGCTCTTCACTTCCTGCGCATTCGCCGGCATCGAATAGGCCGACAGCACCCAGCCCTTCTCACGCACCTTGTTCGAAACGTCGAACTCGTTGAAATTCTTGACCTTCGAGTCGAGCGTGACTGCCACGACCGGAATGCGCTGAGTCTCGTTCATGATCGTGAAAAAGCCGCTGTTTACCAGAAGATCGCGCAGTGCAATCGCGTTGTTCAGAGTGTGAGTCATCACGCGCTTGTAGCCGTCAAACCCGAGACGCAGGAACTGGTAGAACTGAACGGCAATCGGTGCGGCATTGCGGCTGAAATTCAGGGTCGCCGTGGGCATTTCGCCGCCAAGATAGTTCACGTAGAAGATCAGGTCTTCGTTGAATACCTTCCGTTCGCGGAACACGACCCAGCCGAGGCCCGGTGGCGTCAATCCGAACTTGTGGCCTGACGCATTGATCGACTGTACGCGAGGCAGGCGGAAATCCCACTTGTAGTCGGGGTAGAGGAACGGATTCACAAAACCGCCCGAGGCGCCGTCGATATGCATCGGAATCGAGATGCCCGTCTTCTTTTCGTAGGCGTCCAGCCAGTCGTGAATCTCCTGAATGTCGTCGTCCTCGCCAGTGAAGGTCTGACCCGCGATCGCAACGACTGCAATCGTATTCTCGTCGACGTACTTGTCGAGGTGCTCCGCGGTCAACCGATAGTTACCGGGCTTGAGCGGTACGATGCGCGGTTCGACATCGAAGTAGCGCAGAAACTTCTTCCACACGATCTGCACGTTGCCGCCCGTGACCATGTTCGGGCGCGTCGCGTCCTTGCCTGCTTTTTCGCGCGCCTGACGCCAGTTCCACTTGTGTGCCAGACCAGCCAGCATGCAGGCCTCGGATGAACCGATCGTCGCGGTGCCATACGGCTCGACACCTTCAGGACCATTCCACAGCTGATGCAGCCATCTCACCATGCGTGTTTCCATCGCGAAGGTTTGCGGATACATGTCATGGTCGATGTAGTTCTTGTACATATTGCGAGCCCCCGTTGCGATTGCTTCAGGCTCGGCATAAGTCGTCACGAACGACGACATGTTCAGCATCGGGTTGGCATCGGTCCATTCGTCGCTAGACACAAGTGCCGCGGCAGCCCGCGCGGACATGCCGGACCTCGGGAACTCGTGTTCGGGAATTTCGAAGTTAAACTCGTCGTAAGGCGTAATTTTCTCGACTGGTGTGGCCATTACCTTCTCCTATCCATGGATAAGTGGAACAAGAGTCCTGTCAAAGGACTTTGTTCTTATCGAGTTTTTGCCGGAAGATTCGCTATAGCGTTCGACGTTTAGTCGCTCTCATTGAGCGCCAGGTGCGGGCAAAGTAAAGAAGCTGAATCGGGGAGTCAGGTCAACAACATGATGATGACCATCCCCCAGATCGTCAGCAATGTATTGCCGACCGCGTAGGTGACGGTGTAACCCAGTCCCGGTACCTGACTCTTTGCAGCGTCGCAGATCATGCCCAGTGCGGCTGTCGTCGTTCTCGCCCCGGCGCAGATGCCGAGTAGCAGCGCCGGATGAAATTTGAAGACGTACTTCGCGATGAACATCCCGAGGATCAGCGGTACGGCCGTCGCGAAGATGCCCCAGAGAAACAGGCTGATGCCCAATTGCTGAAGGCCTCGAACGAAGCCAGGGCCAGCCGTTACGCCCACTACCGCGATGAAGACGTTCAGGCCGACGGAGTTCATGAACCAGATAGTCGGCTCAGGAATGCGCCCGAAGGTCGGATGAATCGCCCGCAGCCAGCCGAACACGATACCCGCGATCAGTGCACCGCCCGCCGTCGACAACGTGATCGGAACAGCGCCCACCTTGATCACGACCGCACCGATCAATGCCCCAAGCGTAATGGCAAAGCCGACGAAGGCGATGTCCGCGGCATTTGTCGGCCGGTCGAGCACACCGAGTGTCTTTGCTGCTGCAGTGGTGTCCTGCGTGCGCCCCACGAGCGTCACGGTATCGCCACGATGCAACTGGGTGTTAGGCAACACCGGGATTGGCGTTTCGGTCGCGCCGCGTTTGATCTTGCGAAGGAATACCCCGCGCGCGGCCGGCAGCGTCCCAAGTTCCCTGAGTGTCTTGCCTTCTACTTCCTTGTTCGTCACGTAGACGTCGACGCCTTCGGCAGGCACCGCAAGCAGTTCGGGATCGTCAACCTCGGCGCCCCGCGATCCCAGTACCTGGACGAGTTGCTCACGGCGCCCGATGACGGCAACCACGTCCCCCGGCTGCAGCACATCGTCGATCTTTGCCTCCTGCACGACGCCGCCGCGCCTGATGCGCTCAACGTACAGCCGCATCCCCTCGGGTGACGTCGCTTCCGCTTGCGCCACGGTCATGCCAACGACGGCACCCTGGTCCGCGATCCGATAGGCACGTAACGCGTACTGGTGCCACGCCTGACCTGCGCCACCCAGCTCCTTCTCTCCGCCGAACCTTGACTCGTATTCCTTGCATGCCGCAACCAGGTCGATGCCAAGCAGTTTGGGGCCGAGCGTCGCAAGGATCAACGCGGATCCGATAGTGCCGAATATGTAGGTCACGGCATAGGCGGTTGGCATTGCGTCCAGCAGACGCTTTGTCTCGTCGGCAGGCAGGCCCACGCGATTGATGGCGTCCGTGGCAAGGCCCATTGACGCAGAGATGGTCTGGGATCCCGCAAAGAGTCCTGCCGCTGAGCCGACGTCATATCCCGCGATTTTTGCCGCAACATAGGGCGCCGCCAGACACAGTACACATTGAACGACCGAAAAGATCGCTTGTGGCAAACCGTCCTTCGCAATCCCACGTACGAACTGTGGCCCGACGCCATATCCAACGGCGAACAGGAACATGAGGAAGAACACAGACTTGACGTTTGAGGAAATGACGATGCCCAACTGACCAATCGCAATGGCTGCAAGGAGGGTTGCCGTCACCGCCCCGAGGCTGAAGCCGCGATAACTCTTGCCGCCGACCCAGTATCCGACTCCCAGTGAGAGAAAGATGGCTATTTCCGGGTAACTACGCAATGTCGCTGTAAACCATGACATACGCACTCCTTCTGATTGATTGTTAGAAGGATCATTAACAGGTGGTGCGGGACTGGCGTGGTGATGTATTCAGGAAGGCGAGCGAATGGTGCGCGATGAACGCTGACTGTAAGATTGAAGTTATCAGTCTAGGATATAAATCGCCAAAATCCACTTAATCTTGCTGCTTGCGTCTCATATAGTAAGGTGGTCGCTACATTACTATGTGGTCGCATGAAGCGGACCAGAATTCGAGGCATAAGGATCCAATGAATCCATCGGAACGTATTGACCAGCTGATCGCAGCACTCACAGACTGGCGTGGCAAAACGTTTGCCAGCATCCGCAAAAGCATCCTTGCGGCCGACCGGGAGATAATCGAGGAATGGAAGTGGATGGGAAGCCCGGTGTGGTCTCACGACGGAATGATCGCGGTCGCCAACGCCCACAAGAACAAGGTGAAGCTTACCTTTGCCCACGGGGCGAGCCTGCCAGATCCTGACAAGCTGTTCAACGCGGGCCTCGAAGGCAACGCGAGACGAGCGATCGATTTTTTCGAGGGTGATAAGCTTAATGAGCTTGCTCTAAAAAATCTCGTCCGTGCCGCTGTTGACTACAATCAGATCAAGTTGAAGAAGAATGCCCCTGCGAGTACTCAAGCGAAAGTACCCAAAAGTAAAAGAACATGAAGCTATAGCTTTTTCTCGCGTGTGTCTCGCTGACTCGGGTCCGCCGTTTCATCGGGCGTGCATGCCAGGATTCCTCCAGGATACCGACGGAGGCCACGATGTGGACCTGTCGAAACTGCAATGCGGGATTCACCTTGGATCAGGTTGAGGCGGAAGTCGATGAGCAAGGATTTTTCTTCCTCTGTCCAGCATGTGACTACAGAAATAAGGTCGTGAGCCTCGGCCGGGACGCGAACGGGAATCTCCAGCTTGTCCAACGCGACGACGAATAGAGCAATCGTTTGGAGACAGCCATGCATTTCGACTACCAGCAGTTCCACATCAACGCGTCGCCGCTTGATGAAGGCGGCCACTACTATGCCCGCGCGAAGATCTACCGGCGCGCCTCGGTGGGCGGCGAGGCCGTCGAGGTGAAGTATTCGGGCGACCTCGGCGACTATCGCTCCGACGCGGATGCTATTGAGGCGGCGAGGCGCTGGGCGATCAAGTGGTGCGACGAGAACCCGGCTTAGGCCGCGCGCCATGATTCATCGAGAATCCCGGTGGAGACTGATATGGCCGAAGGGAACGAGCGATTTGAAGAGCACAAAGGTTTCACTATCCGGGTCCTGGTTGTTCCGGAGTATGCGCCGCACCCACCAGACATCCGGTTCGGGTATGTCGGATACGTTTGTCGCCCCAGCGCCGATATTCGCTATTCGCCTAGCAGGGTGAATTTCTCTCACGCGATACCTGACCTGCCCGATGCAGAGGCCGCGGAGCAAGCGGGGTTTGCCGAAGGGCGGTCGATCATCGACGGGTCGCATCCGGACCTGTCGGTTGATGGTCTGTAATTTCGCGCGTCGCCCTCCGACAAAGCGCCGGTCAACGATCGAATGCGGCAATGAGGCCCGTGCGCTCATCGAGAAGCAGTCGGCCTGCACGTGGACCACCGTCAAGATCGAGGAATCCATTCAGCGACCCTGCAACCGCATCGGCAGAGCCATTGCCGATGCGCGGCACGCCCCAGTTGTCCTCGATGAAGCGAATGATGGAGGACTGGTCGGTCACCTGATGGTCGATGTAGTTGGTCTTCGCCCACGGAGAGATCACCAGCAACGGCAGCCGCGGGCCGTAGCCGCAGCGGCCATTCTGTGCGCCGCCCGCAGGGTCGCTCTGCTGTGGCTGACCACAGCTTCCCGGGGCCAGCAGTTGATCGTCAACCGTGCTGGACTGGTAAACCACCGGCCCCATCACGTGGTCGTACCAGCCGTCGGAATCGTCGTAAGCAATCACGATCACAGTCTCGCGCCACTCCGGTGAGCGCATGACGTCGTTGACGACGCTCACGATAAAGGTTTGCTCGTCCAGTGGATCGGAATATCCGGCGTGCCCGTCCTGGAATGCCCGCGCTTTCAGGAAGCTCACCGCCGGCAGGTTGTGATTCGCGAGCGCAGTGTGAAACCGGCTCAGGTCGTACTGATGGTTTGCCTGGTCAGTCTTGCCGATCGCTGCATCGGACCCCGGCGGCAGGTGGCCCGCGTTCTGCGTGCTCTTCCAATACTGAAAGAATGCGTGGTGCGGTATGTAGTCGGCGCCGGCGCTACTGCCCGATACGTTGTTATGGGCAAGCGTGCAGTTGTCAAAGCCGCCCATGAACGCGCCCCAGGTGATGCCTGATGCGTTCAGGCGGTCGCCAATGTTCTCGCCAGACATGACGATCTGAGCTCGCTTGGGATTTGAGCAGACATCGCCTGCCGGATCCGGATCGCCGATGACTGCTCCACTCGTGGACCCGTTGGCTATATTGCCGCTCGCCGACATGCCATTGGTGACTGTTCCCATCCAGGTCGTGCCTGCGACGAGATTCAGGAGGCCAGGGGTTGACGGACCGAAGCTCGTTCCGAACGAGTTGTCGCTCATGGCGTAGTGCTGGGCGTAGTTCCACAGCGCAGTCACCGTGTTGCCGTCGTAGTAACCGAGCGTGCTGTTTGCCCCGATGTTTGCGTCTTTGCAGCTGTGCGCGAGGAAACGATCCATGAGCCCGCTGTGAAATGCGTACTGCTCGTCCGCGTAGCCGTGATCCTGATCGCAGGTCACCGGCACGCTGCGGTCAATGCGAAACGGATTCGCCCCATTGGGGTTGTGAGCAAGCAAACCTGCGCTCAACAGCGTGTTGGCCCTCGGGGTGTCGTCCCGCGCCTTTTCGAAGAAGCGCGAGCCATCCTTGTTTGGATGTGCATAAGGATAGGTGCCGAAGTAGTGATCGAAGGAAACGTTCTCCTGAAAGATCACAACAACGTGTTTAACAGGCGTCCGGGTGGGCAGGTCTCCATCGGCTCTGGCGGGAATGGACGCCAGCAGTCCAGCGCTCACAATGACCGCCAGTATCCTGGCCGACGTAACATACCGGGGCTTCAGCGTTTCCATGTGCGGATTCTCCTGGATCGATTGGCAATCACGGGGGGAAAGATTCTGGCAAACAGCTTGTCGAAACGATCGATGACGCGGCGGTCAATGCGAGAGCGCTGGACTCAGCGTAGGCAGGGGGTATGACACTTGAGTGACGTTCGCGCCAACTTGTGGCCAGGATTGCGTGCCACCACACGGACGAGCATCTTCAGAAAGCGGTAAGCGTTTCGCGAAATGCTGAAGCCAGCGAAGGGACGCCGCCTATACGCGAAGTGCGCAAGGCACGGAAAAAGTCCGATACGCCGCGCCTTGCGCAAGCCCTGCGTGAGTATCGTACCCACCCGGGCGGTGTCGGACTGCAGCACATCCGGCTACAATTCTCGAGCCGCGCGGGCGGGTACGAGCCATCATCCTCACATCGCCATATTGCTGGAAGGTGACGGAAAAATTACTGTGGCCTGCAGCCACCTGGCGAATCTGCCCGACTCTTCCGGGAGGCGCCGTCGCAGATGCGAACGCCGCTACGACCCGCCGGATTCACGATTGCTCCAGGGAAAGGGTGATCCTCTCCCCGCCGTCCGGAATTCGCACTTTCTCGATTGCCTGCCGGAGTCGTCGCTTGCCGGGTTCGAAGGCGAGAAGGCGTTGACGCGACCGGCATGCCACTCATGGCGCCGCGCCGTCGCCCTGTTTTTTGTGCTGCGACGCCATCCGCTCCTGCTGGGCGGGGGGCACTGGATCGTAGTGGCTGAGCTGGATGTTGTAGTTGCCGTGCCCGCCAGCGATGGCGTTCAGACGCGACTGATAGTCGTTGAGTTCGGACAAGGGCACTTGCCCCGCAACGACCACAGCGTTGCCGGCGGCCGTACGTGTGCCATGGACCTGCCCGCGCTTCGCGGACAGATCGCCGATAACGTCACCCATCACGGCTTCCGGCGTCATCACCTCGATGTCCACGATGGGTTCGAGCAGGATGGGTTGGGCTTTCAGCACCGCATCGATGAAGGCCTTGCGCCCGGCGGAGACGAATGCCACTTCCTTGGAGTCGACTGAATGGCTCTTGCCGTCGAAGACGGTGACTCGCACGTCCTGCATCGGGAAACCGGCAAGCGGCCCGCTGTCGATGACCTGCAGGATGCCTTTTTCCACGGCGGGCATGAACTGACCGGGGATGGCGCCGCCCTTGACGGCGTCGACGAACTCGAAACCCGTGCCTCGCGGCAATGGCTCCACGCGTAGCATCACTTCGCCGAATTGCCCGGCGCCGCCGGTTTGCTTCTTGTGACGACAATGCCCCTCGGCTTTGGCGCCGATGGTTTCCCGATAGGCGATCTTCGGTGGCCGCGTCGCGACCTCGAGCTTGTACTGCTCGGATAGTCGCTCCAGCATGAGGCGCAGGTGCAACTCGCCCAGGCCTCGCACCACCGTCTCGTTGGTCCCGACCGGGTGTTCGATGCGCAGGCACGGGTCTTCCGCACTCAGCTTTTGCAGAATCTCCCAGAGGCGCTGCTCGTTGCCCCGGCGCGCAGGCTCGATCGCCAGCCCATAGATGGGCGTGGGGAAGTCGAGCGGGGTCAGGTGGATGTCGCCGTCCTCGGGGGCGTCATGCAGCACGGCATCGAAGCCGATCTCGTCGACCTTGGCCGTGGCGCAGATATCGCCTGGACCGGCTTGCTGGACGTCCACGTGCTCTTTGCCCTGCAGCATCATCAGATGGGCGACCCTGAATGGCTGGCGCCCGTCACCGATATAGAGCTGGCTATCGCGCCTGATCGTGCCCTGATGGATGCGAAACACGGCCATCTTGCCGATGTAAGGGTCCATGACGATCTTGAAGGCGTGGGCCAGTACATGCTTGTCGGCGACCGGTTCGGCGCGCACGACTTCCTGGCGGCCGCCCGCATCGCGGTAGAAGAGCGGCGGGTTGCCTTCCATGGGATTCGGCAGAAGCCGGGCGAACACATCGAGCAATTCCGCGATGCCGGCGCCGTTGGCCGCCGACGTGAAGCAGATCGGCACCAGATGACCTTCGCGCAGCGCCCGCTCGAAGGGCTCGTGCAACTGTTCCGGGTTGATGGCCTCGCCTTGCTCCAGGTAAAGTTCCATCAGGGCGGGGTCGATCTCGATCACTTGATCGACCAGCGCATTGTGCGCAGCAGCAACAGACAGGAAATCGGCCTCCCCCGCAGGGTTGAAAAAGCAATCCACCACCTGGCGGCCGCTCTGCGCCGGCAGGTTGATCGGCAGGCATCCCATGCCGAAGGTCTCCTGGATTTGCGTCAGAAGCGCCGGAAGGTCGACCTTCTCGCCATCGATACCGTTCACGATGATCATTCTGCAGAGCTTGCGTTCCTCCGCCCACGCCATCATGCGCCGGGTGGTCAGTTCGATGCCGGTCTGTGCATTGATGACGATGGCGGCAGTCTCCACGGCAGGCAGGACACTGATCGACAGCCCGGAAAAGTCCGGATAGCCGGGCGTATCCAGCAGATAGATGCGTGTCTCCCGGTGATGCAGGTGGACGACGGCGGAGTTCAGCGAGTGGTGATATTTGCGCTCGAGCGGGTCGAAATCGCAGACCGTGGTGCCGCGCTCCACGCTGCCGGGCGCGTGTAACGCGCCGCCCTGGTACAGCAGCGCTTCGACAAGTGATGTCTTGCCGCATCTGGCATGCCCGACCAGGGCGATGGTACGGATGGCGTCGGGGCTGTAACGCATGGCCGCCCTCGTCCAGTAGTGGATGTGGGGCCATTATTCGCGAAAACGGACCTGCGTGCCATACCGGGTAATCGTCCCACTCGCTGTCACGCTCGCGCAGTCACAGCGCTGCCGTCAGCATGTTTTTCACACGCGAGCGAAAGCGAACTATCCTTAAGGAATCTTGCGCAATAATCTCCCGTTTCCTTCCTTCCAGAGGAGGTGCGTCATGTCAATGTCTGCCACTCTCCAGGACTGCCTGCTCAGCAAGGGCTCCCAGTACGAAATCGTGCATCATCCGCACAGCCATTCAAGCATCGAAACCGCGGCGGCAGCGCATATTCCCGGCGACCGCCTCGCCAAGACAGTGCTTCTTGAAGACGAGTACGGCTATGTGGCGGCTGTGCTGCCATCGACCTACGCCGTGCGCCTGTCCGAGCTTTGGGCAAAGACCGGACGCCGCCTCCTGCTAGCCAAAGAGGTCGATCTGCGGGAACTGTTCAAGGATTGCGACGCGGGAGCGCTTCCGCCGGTATGTACGGCCTATGGCATGCGAACTTATCTTGATGAGAGCCTCGCCCGGCAGCCGGACGTCTATTTCGAGGCCGGCGATCATGAAGCGCTGATTCACATGGGTACGGATCAATTCCTGGATCTGATGGACCGGGCCGAGCGGGCACACTTCGCCCGTCGCATGCACGGTTCACCCGCTTGACTGGCGCCCGCCTGATGCGGCAAGGCTTGCGCAGTGCGGCATAAATGGCGCTGCGTCACCCAACCTATGCGCGAGGCAGATCATGCAACGCAGCGATACGGTCTTGAAGCAGGTGCTGGCAGCCTTCGAACACGAATCACACCTGAAGCTCCCAAATCATCCCATTCATATGAGTTTCGACGGCGATGCCTTGACCGTGGCAGGCGAGGTGCCGGATATCGCCTCCAAGAAACGCCTTCTCCAGTTGACCCAGATACACAGCGAAGGAAAGCGTCTGGTCGACCAGTTGCGTGTCACCGTCAACCCGCCGGTCGCCGATGGCGAGCTCCGCACACGTATCTGTGAACGGCTGGCGCAGGCGGTGGATTTCCGCAACTGCGTGATCTGTGCGCGCGTCAAGGGCCAGCTCGAAGTGCTGCGCGGCACCATGGACCAGGCGGGCAACGACGGCAGCGGCGTCGTCGAAGTGACGGTCGAGGACGGTGTGGTGACGTTGACGGGGCAGGTGATCAGCCTGTCTCACAGGCGCCTCGCGAGTGTGACGGCCTGGTGGGTCGGCGGCTGCCGCGACGTGGTGAACCTGCTGGAGCTGGTGCCCGCCGAAGCGGACGGCGACGATGAAATTTCCGAGGCCTTACACCTGGTGCTCGAAACCGATCAGCGTGTGCGCGCCGAGCAGATCACCATCAATGTGGAAAACCACAGGATCACGCTAGCAGGCTGGGTGCCGACCGAAGCTGAAAGACGGCAGGCGGAACAGGACGCCTGGTGTCTGGATGCTATCGAGGGCGTCGTCAATCGCATCCAGGTGCGGGCCTGATCTGGCTGCAGACCCGCGCAGGGCAATGAGTGCGCGCAAGATTCTGTCTGGCGTGGTGATGGCCGTGTTGTCCGGAGGATGCCTGGCTGCGGATGCGGCGAGTTCGTGTTCTCCGGCGTTGTCCGAGGTCGATGTCAAAGACGGCCTCAAGGTACAGGCCGATTGCGGGATCCCCGTCCGAACCCTCAACCGCATGACCACTGGGTTGAACCGCGCGGTGAAGGGCGCCAGACTCTCCAGTGCCCAGATGGTCTCGCTCGCGAGAGCCGCCAACGTAATACTGGGTGCCGTACAGGCGCAATCGGGCCGCATCGGGCGCAGGACCGATGCCGCGTTCGCCAACATCGAACCGCTAATCGAGCGCCTTGCCGGGCAAATCACGGCGCGGCCTGACGCAGACGTGGTAGCCGAAGCCCGGAAATGGGCCGCACGTTATGAGGATCTGCTGCGCAGAGCTTCGATCGCACGGAGTTCCGATCCTCTTGAACTGCAGATATACGAAGCGCTCGAGCGCTTCGATCTGGATGGTGCATCGCAGCTACTGACGAGGCTGCTTGCCGAAAAACAGGAGGCCGCGCAGGTGTTCGCGGCGCGTTGTTATGAGGCTGGCGAAATCGGGTTGCTGCGCTTTACGCCGCAGGATGCACTGCCGTATCTGGAAAAGGCCTACGCGTTGCAACCGGAAGACACCGACACTGCGACTGCATTTTCCGACACTTTGCAAGAGCAACGCGAGTTTGAACGTGCGGAACCGGTTTACCGCGCGCTGCTGTCGCGCTATCAGGTGCTTGCGCAGGAGAAGCCCGCAGCGTGGCAACCCCAGATTGCGAGCACGCTCGACAAGCTTGGCAACCTCTACGTCGGGATGCAAAGGCCGAAAGAGGCGGAGGTCGCCTGGCTGCGGGCGCTGGATATCTATTGGCTACTGGCGCAACAGAACCCGGTGGCCTACGGGCCCGCTGTGGCAGAAACCTTCGACAACCTCGGCGCCCTGTATCGCGACACACAGCGCCTGAAGGAGGCGGCGGATGCCTACCGCGAAGCGCTGGATATCGATCGTGCATTGGCCTCGCGTGCCCCCGCGACCTACAAGCCCGATATCGCGACGACGCTCAACGATCTCGGCATCCTGTACGGCGCCACACAACGCATGAGCGATGCGGAGCAGGCGTATCGCGAGGCGCTGGACATCCAGCGGGCTCTCGTGCGAGGCAATCCCGCGGCCTGGCGCCCGGCGCTCGCGCGTACGCTCAACAACCTCGGGAACCTCTATAGCGCGACGCAGCAACGCCACGAAGCAGAGCACGCCTATAAGGAAGCGCTCACGATCCGGCAGCAGCTTGCCCGGGAGAGTCCAGCACTCTATCGGCCCGACGTGGCACGCACGCTCACCAATCTTGGCGCGCTCTATCGTGCCACGCAACGGCCGAAGGAGGCACAGCAGGCTTATCAGGACGCGTTGCAGATCTATCGGGCGCTCGCGCGGGAAAACGTCACTGCCTACCAGCCGGACGAAGCACGGACGCTGAACAATCTGGGTGTCCTTTTCAGTCACAGCGGGCACCCACACGAGGCGGAAGACGCCTACCGGCACGCACTGGACCTTTACCGGACCCTGTCGCGAGATAGTCCTGTGGCCTACCGTCAGGATGAAGCGCGGACACTCGGCAATCTGAGTTCGCTCCTCAGCCAGATCCAGCGACCGCGTGAGGCCGAGCAGGCGAGGCGTGAAGCAGCCCGTCTTCTCGACACAACGGAAGCGCCGTAGATCGCCCGGCAAACCGCCTTTGGGTTACGTGCGTTTTCGGGGCGGCACCCTGCGCCAGGTCAGCAGCACCACCAGAGCGAACATCACATAAGAGAGCGTAAACACCCAGACCGGCACATCGTAATAGAGCAGGCGGCTCACCCAGCGCTGGATGAAACCTTGCGGCCCAACCGAGCTGTTGCGCAGCCAGTCTTCCAGCACGGTCAGGGGGCAGGCTACACCCAGCAGCGACAAGGTCGACACCAGGCCGATCGCGAACAGATGAGCGAGCCGGAACAGCCGATGGCGTACCCATTCCCAATCGAGGCTCGAGCCAACCCAGATCGCCGCGAGTCCGCCCACGATAAAAAGCGCGAGCAGCGCGTGCATCACGAGCACCGCATCGGCGAGCCAGATCATGATGTCCTCACACCATCCGTGGCGAACTTCAGACTGGTTTTTGTGCGATGCCGCGATGCGCGCCGCGCCCTGGCGCGGTATCAGATATAGACTGAAACAGGACCTGTATCCGGGTTGCGGCATCGAGTGACCCGTACATGGGCGGGTCCGCGCGATTCACAATCATCGGAGGCGCAAATGGCAACTGCAATTATCACCCCCCGGAACGACGGCCCGTACTACATCAAGGGTGACTTCAAGATTACCACCCAGGGCGGAAAAAATATCGAGGTGGATAAGGATGAGGTCTGGCTATGTCGATGTGGCCACTCGCAGAACAAGCCATTCTGCGACGGTTCACACAGGAAGGCCGAGTTCAAAAGCAATCTTGACGAAAAGCCGCAGGAGGGAGAAACGCCCTGATGCATCCGTTGTTGTAGGCAGGTTCGGCGCGAGCTTCGCACATTGCGTCAAGGACGCGAGGTGAACCGTTGGTTCAGCACGGGCCGGGCTCATGCCCGGCGGCGCGCTTGTCTCTCATGGAAATCCCGCATGGAACTTGTATCGCCGTGAAAGGCGAAAGAAGGATTCGCTCCCCTAGAATCGCCCCATCGATGCAGACAGGCGGCATTCCGCCGCGCCAGACAATAACGGAGACTATCGATGACCCCTAGCTTTCGCACGCTGCGCCATGTCGCCATTGCTTCCAGTTTGCTGTTCGGCCTTGCGTCGCAGAACGCGACGGCAGCCGACGGCGGGAAGATTACGATCATGGTCGGCGGCATCACGAAGCTGATTTATTTGCCGGCGCGCCTGACCGAACAGCTCGGCTATTTCAAGGATGAAGGGCTCGACGTCGAACTGCTGTCGCAGCCGGCCGGCGTCGACGCTGAAAACGAACTGCTGGCCGGCGCCGTTCAGGCTGTCGTCGGTTTCTACGACCATACGATCGATCTGCAAACCAAAGGCAAGGACGTCAAGGCGATCGTCGTGTTTGGCCAGGTGCCGGGCGAGGTCGAAATGGTGTCGACCAAAGCGGCCGAAACGGTCAAATCGATGGCCGACGTCAAGGGCAAGACGCTCGGTGTCACTGGCCTCGGTTCCTCGACAAGCTTCCTTACGCAATACCTTGCCGGACAGCACGGCATCCAGTCGACGGAATACACAATGCTGCCGGTGGGCGCTGACGCCAGCTTTATCGCGGCGATTAAGCAAGGTCGCATCGACGCCGGCATGACGACCGAGCCGACCGTCTCGGCACTGCAAAAGTCCGGCGACGCGAAGGTGCTCGTCGACATGCGCTCGGTGGAAGGCACGAAGGCGGCACTGGGCGGCACCTACCCGGCCTCGAGCCTCTATGTCCAGGCGGCATGGGCCGATTCTCACAAGGCTGAAGCAGCAAAGCTTGCGCACGCGTTCGTTCGCACGATGCAGTTTATCCACACGCATAGCGCGGAAGAAATTGCAGCGAAGATGCCTGACGACTATCAGAAAGACAAGCCGCTTTATGTGAGCGCGCTGAAAGCGTCGCTGCCGATGTTCACGGCGGACGGAAAGATGCCTGCGGACGGTCCGGAGATGGTGCTGAAGGTGCTGTCGGCTTTCAATCCGTCGGTCAAAGGCAAGCATATCGAACTGGCAAAAACCTACACCAACGAGTTCGTCAGTTCGAAATAAATCGGCGCCTGCCGGCTGCGGTTGTCTATCTGTTGCAGCCTGATTTCGTTGCGCTTCCGGTGCCGCCTTCGCGGCACCGGCCACTACCATGGACGTTCCCGATGAACCACGCTGTTTCCAGCGACGCCCCGGTGATCGAGTTCCAGTCGGTCTCATGTCGCTTTATTTCTCCGGACGGCAAGGCGACGGTCGCATTGCGCGATTTCAGCATGTCGGTCGCGAAAGGCGAGTTCGTGGCGGTGGTCGGGCCGACCGGCTGCGGCAAATCCACCACGCTCAGCATGATTACCGGGCTCCTCAAGCCGACCACCGGCGAGGTGCGCGTGATGGGCGCGCCGGTGGACGGCATCGATCCGCGCATCGGCTTTGTGTTTCAGGCCGATGCCGTGTTTCCGTGGCGTTCGGTGCTCGATAACGTCGCAGCCGGGCCGCTGTATCGCGGCCGTTCGAAATCGGCCGCGCACGACGAAGCCAATGAATGGCTGCGTCGCGTCGGGCTCGAGAAGTTTGGCAGGCACTATCCGCATCAGCTATCGGGCGGGATGCGAAAGCGCGTCGCGCTCGCGCAGACCTTCATCAACAAGCCGGAAATCCTGCTGATGGACGAGCCGTTCTCCGCGCTCGACATGCAGACCCGCACGCTGATGCAGGACGAATTGCTGCAGTTGTGGTCGGGCAATGCAGGATCGGTGGTGTTCGTCACGCACGATCTCGAGGAGGCGATCGCGCTGGCCGATCGAGTGTTCGTGTTGACTGCACGGCCCGCCACGCTGAAGAAGGTGTACGAGATCGATCTGCCACGTCCGCGTATTACATCGGAGATCCGCTACGAGCCGCGCTTCATCGAAATTTCGCGCGATATCTGGCATGACCTGCGCGAAGAAGTGCAGATCGCCTGACACAACCTGACACTGGAAAACACTGATGGCAACCCCTGAATACGCGCTGCAGGCGGGCTTCGACGGCGCGTCGCTGGCGAATGTTGAAAAGCTCGCCCAGCGCCGGCTGCGCCAGCGACATGCACTGGTCATCGGCCTGCGGGTACTGGTGCTGGTAGTCGTGCTGGGTGGATGGGAAACGGGCGGGCGGCTGAAATGGATCGATCCATTTTTCTTCTCGATGCCGTCGGCGATCTTCGCGCAGATCGTCGACTGGTTCGTGAACGGTACCTCTCAAGGCCCGCTGCTACAGCAGGTTTGGGTCACCCTTGAAGAAACTTTCCTCGGTTTCCTGATCGGGTCGATCGGCGGCATCGTGTGCGGCGTAGCGCTTGGCCGCAACAAGCTGTTGTCCGATGTGTTCAGTCTCTATATCCAGATCGCGAATTCCATCCCGCGCGTCGTGCTCGGCTCGGTGTTCGTGATCGCGCTTGGCCTCGGCATGGCTTCGAAGGTCGCGCTGGCGGTCGTGATGGTGTTCTTTGTGGTATTCGGCAATGCCTTCCAGGGCGTGCGTGAAGCCGACCGCTACATGATTGCGAATGCGCAGATCCTCGGTGCCTCCAGGCGTCAGTTGACTACTTCGGTGGTGATTCCATCGGCGCTGTCGTGGATTCTCGCGAGTTTGCACGTGAGCTTCGGATTTGCGCTTGTCGGTGCGGTGGTTGGCGAGTTCCTCGGTTCGAAGCAGGGCATCGGCCTGCTGATCTCGACAGCGCAAGGTGCATTTAATGCGAGTGGTGTGTTCGCAGCAATGATCGTGCTGGCGGTGGTCGCGCTCACCGCGGACTATCTGCTCACCGCGCTGGAAAAGCGCTTGCTGAAGTGGAGACCCGCGGCATTCTGAACTTCACCTGGCGGGGGAGGATACCGCCACCCGAGGCCTTGCGCTCGTCGACGACGAACCGGGCGCAGGCGCCATCGACATCCATTTTTCCCCCGTTTTCGCAAGCATCTTTGCATCTCGAGCGCGCAGATCACGACGTTGCGTGGTCCGGTTACATCCTGCGCAGCAACGATGCCCCATAGCGAACGCCGATTTTGTGACGTACATCAGTGAATACACGTAGTTGTGCAAAAGATACGGGAAAGGTGCTTGAAGGATTGAGGTAACTAGGATTGCGTTCATCGGCCGAGGGGGCGTCGTCTGGAAATCTGGCGGCAGTCGCGGCAGACGACGAGAACGAAAATTTTGACGTAGTAAATTGAGGAGACGATCTTGAAGAAAAAGTATCTGGCTTTGGCCGTCACGGCAGGCGCTTTCGCGGCGACCGGCGCGCACGCACAGTCGAGCGTCCAGCTTTATGGCCTGATGGACCTGAGCGTTCCTACCTATCGGACGCACGCGGACGCGAACGGCAATCATGTCATCGGCATGGGCAACGACGGCGAACCGTGGTTCAGCGGCAGCCGCTGGGGCTTGAAGGGCGCGGAAGACATCGGCGGAGGCTCGAAGATCATTTTCCGGCTGGAGAGTGAATTCGTAGTCGCCAACGGCCAGATGGAAGATCCGGGTCAGATCTTTGATCGTGACGCATGGGTCGGTATCGAAAATGACACGTTCGGCAAGATCACGGCAGGGTTCCAGAACACCATTGCACGCGACGCATCGACGATCTACGGCGATGCCTACGGCAGCGCCAGGCTGACGACGGAGGAGGGCGGCTGGACGAACTCCAACAACTTCAAGCAGATGATTTTCTACGCGGCCAGCGCCACCGGCACCCGTTATACCAACGGCCTCGCATGGAAGAAGCTGTTCAGCAATGGCATCTTTGCGAGCGCAGGCTACGCATTCGGCAACACAACGACGTTCAGCTCCAACTCTAACTACCAGGCAGCGCTTGGGTACAACGGTGGCGCGTTCGACGTGTCGGGTTTCTATAATCACGTCAATCGCGTTGGCTTTACGAACCAGACGTGGTCGGTGGGTGGCAACTACAACTTCGGTATTGTGCGCGCCAATGCGGGTTACTTCCGTTACCTGGGCAATCAGGGTTCGCTCGGCCAGCGTCAGGACAACGCATGGACGGTGTCGTTCAAGCTGGCTCCGAAAGGTCCGCTCGACTACGAACTCGGCTATCAGCAGATGCGCGTGCATAACGCCGCATACAACGCCGACGGCAATATCCCGAACGCGAACATCGGCGCTTTCGATCCGGCGTCAGGACTCCACAATGGCTTCAAGGAAACGCTGTACGGTTCGATCTTCTATCATGTGTCCAAGCGCACTGAAGTGTATCTGGCCGGCGATTACATGAAGCTGCATGGCGGCTATACAGTCGGAAGCACGTTCGGCTCGAACAATCAGCTCGAACTGACGACGGGCGTGCGCACGCGCTTCTGATCCGGAATCGGAGCCTCGCAGCGGTTCCGTCTAACGATGTTCTCCTGCTTGCGGCCGCGGACCTGTCCGTCGGCCGCTTTTTTTCTGCTCAGCGGGTCGAGGAAGACAGCCATGTTCAGAAATACCACTATCCGGGCAGCTCTGACGATCACGATCGCCGGCTACACGGCAGCGCTGATGCTCGTGATCGCAACATCGATCGCGGGTCTGAAAACGGCCAACACGGCGCTCGACAAGATGTACAGCGAAGAGACGGCCGCGCTGCGGCACCTTACCGCCAGCAGCGAAGCGCTTCTGCAGGTGCGGGTGGATCTCGGCGCGTACGAAACGCTCGTCACGCAGGGAAAGCCAACCGACGCGGTACTCGCGCGAGTGCATGCCGAGCAGACGGCCAGCGATCGTGAGCTGGCGGCCTATGCCGCGCAGCCGCCGGCGAATGAGGTTGAGCGGAAGCTGACTGACACGCTGCGCACGAAGCGCGAGCAATTGATGAAACAGGCGCTTGCCCCTGAAATCACGGCGCTCGACCAGAACGATTTCATGTTGTTCCGGACAACGCAGCGGCAGGCGCCCGACACATTGTTCAGTGACTACGGGAGCGCCGCGCTCGCGCTCGAGGATTTTCAGGCCGGGCAGCAAAAAGCACGCTTTGCGTCCGCACAACAGCATTTTTATATGCTGCTCTGGCTCTTCGGCGCGATCGGGTCTGCCGCGATGGTCCTCGGCCTCGTCGCGCGATTCGCGTTGACGAATTCGATCGTGCGGCCTATCGATGCCGCGATCCGTCATTTCGAGCGCATTGCCGCGGGTGATCTGGCAAGTGAAATCAAAACGCTGCGCGTCAACGAGATGGGACGGTTGATGGCGGCACTCGCCCGTATGCAGGTGGGGCTCGTTGCTGCCGTGAGTCAGGTGCGTCAGGGAACGGCGGCAATCACGCACGGCGTGCGCGAGATCGCGAGCGGCAATGCCGACCTGTCGACGCGCACCGAGCACCAGGCGGCGACGCTGGAGGAAACCGTATCGAGCATGGATGAGTTGACGGCGACGGTCCGGCAAAATGCCGATAACGCGCGGCAGGCCAGTGCGCTTGCGGAAAACGCGTCGGAGATCGCGGCACGCGGCGGCGACGTCGTCGGCGAGGTTGTCGACGTGATCGCGGACATGTCGTCGAGTTCAAACCAGATCGTCGATATCATCGGCGCGATCGAGGGCATTGCGTTCCAGACCAACATACTCGCTTTGAATGCGGCTGTCGAAGCAGCACGTGCAGGCGAGGAGGGACGCGGATTCGCGGTGGTCGCGGGCGAAGTGCGCGCGCTCGCGCAACGTTCGGCCGCTGCGGCGAAAGAGATCAGGGAGCTGATCGGCGATTCGGTTGCGAAGGTGCGCAACGGTGCCGAACTGGCGGCTCGCGCCGGCAAGACAATGGCCGAAATCGTCACAGCGGCCCGCAACGTCACCGGCATCGTCAGCGAAATTAGCGTGGCTTCCGAAGGACAGTCGCTCAGCATTGATCAGATCAATCGTGCGATGACGCAGATGGACAACGCGACGCAACAGAACGCTGCGCTGGTTGAGCAAGCTGCAGCTGCGGCGGCGTCGCTGGAAGATCAGGCGCGCGCGCTCGACGATGCGGTGGCAGTGTTCAGGCTGCGTGAAACCGACAAGCCGTCCGCCGGGGAACCCAGCAGGCAGAACTGGGTCGCGCCCGAGCTGTCGCCGGCGAGCGCATGACGACCCCCGGCAGAGCCGGACACTTTCTGGGCGAGGGCCTCACGCATCACTGGAAGGGTGTTTCGGCCAGGTGACTGGGGTCCGGGAGCGTTGACCGACGTGTGGCCATCGGCGCAGATGGCCACCGCTTGAGGCTGGCGGCGTCCAGGGTTTTATCGCGCAACGCTCTGCTCTTCCTGCAACAACGTTTCCGCGAGAATCATGTCGAAGGCATTCGTCGGCTTGATGGCTGCACGTATGAGCGGCCGGAAAACGGCGTCGCCCCGACGCACCGGAACACCCGTCAGCCCGCAAACGCCCGAGGTGCGCGCGAAGCCGGCCCGCCACGTCTGATCCTGATACCGGCCGAGCGTCGAATCGCTCCACGAAATGAGGATCGTGCGTGCCGTCTGCCACTCGATGTGGCTGATGGACGAAGCATTGGCCATCGCGCACGGCTTCGGATTGCGGAAGTTTCGCGATGCATGAAGCGCTGGCCTGCGAGTCAGGCGCGTTGTATCGGGAGTACATCCGCGCAACCAGTTGACGATCTGAAACCAGGGGTCGGTTCTGCTCATGTTCAAGCTCCTTCGATGGACGCAGACAGACGGCGTTACGCTTCGCCGGCGTTGTCCGGCGGCACGAGCGCAACCACGTTCACGATCCCCTGCCGTGCCATCTTGGTGTAAGGGCAAAAGCGTTCGGTGTTGCGGACCAGTTCCTCGGCGACGGCGCGCTCGACACCGGGCAGACGGATGCGGGTGTACGCCGTCAGCATGAACAGGCCATCGATCGGGTCGCGGCCGAAATCGACCGTGACTTCGACCGAAGCGCCTGGAACCGGAATGCCCGAACGTGCCGCAAGCAGACTCAGCGCACCGTGGAAGCAGGCCGCGTAACCCGCGGCGAACAGTTGCTCCGGATTGGTGCCGCCATCAGGCCCGCCCAGCGCCTTCGGCAATCGCAGATCGACTGCGAGCTGGCCGTCGTCGGAACGCGCGATGCACGACGCGCGCCCGTGACCCGCGTGGCCGCCCGTCACGGTGACAGTAGTCGAATACAGCGTCTGGGTGTCTTGCCCGTGATACCTGTCGAGCAGCGTCAGCGGCGGTGGACGCAAGGTGGTCATGGCGCGCGTCGTCTGTGGCTGCCGCTTATTTCGCGGCCTGTGCCTCGGCAAACCACGCGTCGAAGTTCACGGTGCCGAGACGTGGGTTGGCGCCTGGGACGAGCGTGTCGTCCTGCAACTCTGCACCGAAGTAACGTGCGGTTGCATCTTCGACGGCCTTGCGCGAATCGTGACTCGCCGAGAGGAAACGCTGCACCATTTCGGCAAGCCGCACGCGTTCCGGACCAGCGATCTCCACGACGCCGTTGAGCGGTTCGCCGACTGCAAAGTCCGCGACGGCGGCCGCCACATCGTCCGATGCAATCGGCTGGAAAAGCGCAGGTGACAGCCGTATGGTCTGGCCGTCGCTACCCGATTGAACAATGCCGCCGAGAAACTCGAAGAACTGGGTCGAATGGACGATCGTGTACGGCACACCCGATTCGCGGATCAGCTTTTCCTGGGCGATCTTGCCGCGGAAATAGCCGCTTTGTGCGAGGCGGTCGGTACCGACGACGGACAGCGCGACGTGATGCGCTACGCCCGCGGCAATCTCCGCAGCAAACAGATTCCGGCCCGATGTCTCGAAGAACTCGAGCACAGCGGCATCTTCGAACGAAGGTGAGTTGGCCAGATCGACCACGACGTTTGCGCCCGCCAGCGCTTCGTTCAGACCTTCGCCCGTCATCGTGTTGACGCCCGACGCGGGCGAGGCCGCAACGACGGCATGACCGCGTGCGCGCAGGTCCTTGACGACTTTACTGCCGATGAGTCCCGTGCCACCGATCACAACGATCTTCATGATCTTTCTCCAAGAGCTTGTGCGCGGCTGTCAAACCGCGGCCAGTTTGTCGCATCCGGCTTACATCACATCACTACGTGTGGGACTGCCGGCGCTTTGCCGGACTCGCCGCGATTCGCACGGCGTCCGTACAGGAAGCATCATAGGCATGCACTTCGACTCGCGGTAGAGTCGCCGAGGGACCCACCGTGTTGCATCGGGAGCATCAATCAAGGCATCGTCGATCTGGGTATCGTCAATCGACTGTCGATAACATCGTCATGGTCGTCAGACACTGCAAGTCGAGCGCTCTGGTGTGTTCAGTCATGTAATCGACGAACACACGGATTCGGGCAGGAAGATGCTTGCGGCTGAGATAGCAGAGGTAGTGACCGCCGTCGTCGGGCGCGTGCTGCGCGAGACTACTGATCAACTGCCCGCCGCCAAGCAGATCGCAAACCTGATAGGCCGGCAACTGCGCGATACCCAGCCCGTCAAGTACCGCCTGCAGGATCAGATCCGCGTCGTTGAACGTGTGCAGCGCGACGGGCTGGCGCCGCTGTACAAGACCGTGGACCTTGAACTCCCACTCCCTGACGCGGCCCGACGGCGTCTGGAAATTGATGCAGCGATGATCGCCCAGTTCGTCGACATGGCGCGGCAAACCATGAGCCCGTGCATAGGCAGGCGATGCGCAGACAATCATCTGCATCGGAATCAGTTGCCGCGCGACGATCCCGCTGCCTTCCATGCGTCCATCGCGAAACGATACGTCGATGCGATCGACGGTGAAGTCTGCGGGACGGTCGCTCAGCAGCAACTCCAGTGCGATCTCGGGATATTGCGCGTGAAAGCCCCGCAGCAGCGGCGCGACAATCTTGCGGCCGAAGCCGGGCGTCGAGCCGATGCGCAGATGGCCGCGCGGTGGCCCGTTGCGCAGCTCGCGCATGTCTTCCAGCGCCTGGACGATTCGCTCCACGCCCGGCTGGCAGTTTTCGTAGAAGAGTTCGCCCTCGCGCGTCAGCGAAGTGCTGCGTGTCGTGCGCAGAAAGAGGCGCGCGTCGAGCTGGGCCTCGAGCTTCTGCACGTTGCGGCTAACCGCGGAACGGCCGATGCCGAGGCGATCGCCCGCGCGGGCAAAGCTGCCTTCGTTGGCAACGGCCAGAAAAGAAACGACGCCTGCGTAACTGGTTGCAAAGCTGCTGGCGAACGGATCGTCGGCGCCGCAGACGGATGGGCGTGATGTGTAATCTGACATGGAAGTGCAAGTCGTGGAGTCCATACGCGACTAGACGTACGAGCGCTTCCATTTGTGACATCGTCCACCGATTTTTTTGCGGCGGATGTGTGGACGTGCTGACGGCCTTACTTCTCCGGCACGAGAACGGGCGCGCCCTTGTCCTTCAGCAGCAGCACGATGAACTTTGCCGGCTGGGTCTGGCTCGCGTTGCGTCCGACCGTGTGAATATCGTTCGGACCTTCATAGAAGGTCTGTCCGGGCGTCAGCGTGACTTCCTTGCCGCTCTTTAGAAGCCGTCCGCTCAGGAAAGGTTCGCCTTGTCCAGACCGAATGCCTTGTCGGACGAGCCCGGCACCGTCTTGAACGCGACGTTCGCACGGTTCCATCCGTTGATGGCCATCACTTCGAACGTCAGGTCCGACAGTTCCTTTTCTGAGAACTGGGTACGTACGCGTTCGTAGATATCGTCGGGTACGCCGTGTTCGGGAAGCTTCGTCAGCACTTCCGCCCAGGCAAGCGCGGCGCGTTCGCGCGGTGCGAAGAGCGTCGACTCGCGCCACGTCGCGAGATGATGGATGCGCAGTTCCCGCTCGCCGTGGATGCGCGCTTCCTTCACGTGCATGTCCAGGCAAAATCCACAGCCATTGATCTGCGACGCCCGGATCGAGACGAGGTCACGGATCGATTCTTCGATTGCGCTGTCCTTCAGCAGCTCGCTGAGCTCGACGAACTTCTTGACCAGTGCCGGTGATTGCTGAAAATAGTTGATACGCTGCGTCATGATTTCTCCTGGCGACGATGAGTGAACACCCGTGTTTATCGAGTGCCGTTAGCGGCAAGAGCCGCAACAAGTCATCGTAGACGGACGGGGCGTGTCGCGGTAGACATGCGAACGGGCTCACGGTGTTGCCCGCGCGGCACCAATCCACGACATGCGCCGCGCGTGCGCGCCGGAGAGATATCAGTGTTCAACCGTTGGCGCATGCCGCTGCGATGCGCGCCAGCTTGTCGGGGTTGCGCTGCATGTGGATGCGGACGATGCGCTCGCCGTCAGTTTCGAACGATTGCGCCGATTCGAGCTTGCCTTCGATAAAGCGCAGCAGCGCCCACTGACCGTTCAGCACCACGAGCTTGACGCCGAGTTCGCTGCCGTAACGTCGCGACGACGCGTAGAACAGTTGTGCGATGCGCTGGCCGCCCACCATCGGTTGTGAGAAGCTCGGGACTTTGCCGCCGCCGTCGCCAATCAGCATCGCGTCTTCGGCCAGCAATGCATTGATCGCATGGAAGTCGCCGCGCTGCAGCGCCTGCGCGAAGGTCTGCAGCAGTCGAAGATGCGTCTCGCGCGGCACTTCGTAACGCGGGCGTTCGTCGCGTAGTTGCGCTTTCGCACGGCTTACCAGTTGACGGCACGCCGCCTCCGTCTTGCCAATCGCTTCAGCGACTTCGCCATAGTCCGCGTCGAAGACCTCGCGCAGCAG
This sequence comes from Paraburkholderia sp. GAS334, assembly GCF_050436625.1. Lineage (NCBI taxonomy): Bacteria > Pseudomonadati > Pseudomonadota > Betaproteobacteria > Burkholderiales > Burkholderiaceae > Paraburkholderia > Paraburkholderia sp. GAS334. Next base: position 26,590 of record NZ_JBNDMO010000015.1, read on the forward strand.
GAACGCCGCCCGTGCTTCCGGCGTCAGCCGCTCGAGCAGCATCAGAAAAGCGACGGAGACGTCGTCGGCGCGCTCCGTGAATTCCTCGGGCGTAGCCGGCGAGTCGGTTATCTGGGGTTCGGGCAACCACATGCCCGTGTAGTGTTCGCGTTGAATCTTCGCCGCGCGCAGACGGTCGATGGACATCCGCGTCGTGACCGCGACGAGCCACGCTTCCGCGTTGTCGATGCCTTCGCGGGCCGCCGCGTGCCAACGCAGCCAGACGTCCTGCACGATATCTTCGGCTTCGGCAACAGACCCCAGCATTCGATAGGCAATCTTCTGCAATCGGGGGCGGAGCCCGTTAAAGGCATGTGCGTCGTCGTCCATGAACAGACTTCCTGGTGCGTTAGAGGCACAAGCGCCGCTCGAACAAGGTGCTGACAGTTGCATATTGCCACGGATGGGACGACGCATTGAGATGCCCGGCACTGTCACAAGCTGCCTCCCAGGCTCGCTGCCATCGTTGACGCAGACGGTCAGCCGTTCCCCGGCGGCGTCCAGGGAAACGAGGACACCGCGCACTGAATGCTACGGTGTTCCCGCACAGCCGGGACTTCGATGCAGCGGGATGATAAGCTTCCGCTATCGTTCGGCCCATTCTGGGTTGCATCGACACCTGGCGGGCTCCGGGGAGCCGGCCGTTACGAGCTGGCGCTCGCGCCGGCTCGAGAGGAGAAGCTCATGCCGGCGCGCTCAATTGCCTCCTTATCCCTGTCCTTCGGTCTTGTCTCCATTCCCGTCAGGCTCTACTCCGCGACCGAGAGCGCCTCCGACGTCCGGTTTAACCTGCTGGCGCCTGACGGCTCCCGCGTGAAGCAGCAGTATGTCTCCGAGTCGACAGGGGCTGTCATCGAACGCGCTTCGATGAAGAAAGGCTACGAGTTCGAGAAAGACAAATTCGTCGTATTTACCGGTGACGAGCTCAAGGCGCTGGAGGAAAGCGCCAGTCATGTCGTCGAGATACTGGCTTTCATACCAGAGAAAGCGGTCGACCCGGTCTATTACGACAAGGCGTATTTCATCGCGCCCGACAAACGGGGCGGCAAGCCGTACAGTCTGCTGCAACAGGCGCTGGCTGAAAGCGGCCGTTGCGCGCTTGCCAAATGGTCTTTCAAGGGCAAGACCCGGATCGTCCAGGTGCGGCCGAACGATAACGGGCTTGTTTTCCAGCAGTTGCTCTATGCGAATGAGGTTCGATCGCTCACGGATTTGAGCATCGAACACGTTCCGGTGTCGGCTGCTGAACTTAAGCTGGCGCTTCAAATCATCGAGCAGGGTATGGAAGACAACTACGACCCGGCGGCCTACGAGGACGAAGAGAAGGAGCGCATTCTTGCGGCCATCGACAGAAAGATTGAGGGCAAGGAAATCATCTCGACGGAGCCGGAAGAGGCGGTTTCGAGTGGCGAGGTCATCGATCTGATGGAAGCATTGCGCGCCAGTCTTGGTAGGGGAGGTGCAAAGGCCAAAACCACTTCTGCGCCCAGGCGCAAGAGTGCTGCGCCCGATACGGAAATTGCCGCTGTGCCCAAGGTGCGAAAGCCCGCGGCCCGCTCTCCGAAGACACCGGCCGAAGTTCCAGCAAAGGTGCGGGCCCGGAAGTGACGCGACGACACACCGCGTACGACATTTCGCTAACCCGGTTGCAGTCGATGCTGGGCGTTTCCCGGCGTGTGGTTTCCAGCCTGGTTGCCGCCGGCTTTGTTACGCCGTCGCGCGGGCCACGCAACCGGCTACAGTTCACGTTCCAGGATGTCGTTCTGCTGCGTACTGCATTGCAGTTGCGTATGGCGAAGATACCTCCGCGAAAGATAGTCAACGCTCTTTTGAGACTGAAGGCTGAATTGCCGGATGAACTGCCTCTCTCGGGCATCCGCGTCACGGCTGTGGGCGACACGATTGCAGTCAGGACTGGACCGTCTCAATGGGACGCAAACACTGGACAGTTTTTGCTTGATATTGAAGTCGCCGACATCAGGGGAGATGTCGTGTTCCTCGACACGATGCCAGGGCAGAAGGAAGCAGCGCTTCAAGCAGGGGAATGGTACGACCTCGGCGAGCAGTTGAGGGAATCTGATGTCAAAGGTGCCGAGGAGGCGTACAGGAAGGCGTTGGAGCTCGCGCCCGAGCCGTTTTACGCTGCCTACGTCGACCTGGGTGCGCTGCTGTGCGAAGACGAAGCGCGATGCGAAGACTCGCTTCGCGTCTTCGACGAAGCGTTGTCGCATTTTCCTGATGACGCGGTATTGCATTTCAACCGGGCTGTCGCGCTCGACGGGCTCGGTCGGTTGGATGACGCTGCGCAGAGCTACGAGCAATGTCTTGAGCTCAATCCGTCCTACGCCGATGCGCATCACAACCTTGCCATTCTTCGCGACAAACTTGGTGACAAGCAGGGCTTTGTACGCCATTTGAGCGCCTGGCGCCGGTTAAGCAACTGAAGCCCCGAACAATACTGATGTCTTCTCGTTCCGGATTTGTCCGTCGACGGTTATAGTGAAGCTATGGCTGCGGGGGCGAGCGTCCTGTTCAGGCAATGCAGGTTTTACGGAGGGTCCACAGGATGGCGACAGATATTGGTTCGGCCCATAGTCCGCAGGGACACATATCGGAGTCGCTGCTGACTCTGGCCGAGTATCTCGAACTCTCGCTCGACGCAGGAGCGTGCGTCGTGATGCTGCGCCACAGTACGGACGTCTGCGCTGTTTATGTCGGCGACCCGGCGGGCACTCAGGACGATTTGACTCGCCGGGGAACGATTTCGGCAGGCATGGCCGACGAGATACTTACGATAACAAATGCCGGCGCAAACCGAATAGCAATCGGCGAACAGACGTACCAGTTTGTTCGCAGCTTCACGCAAATCGAGGATAGCGGAGCCGTGGTCTTTTCGCCGGTTTAGCGCTGGGCACTGTTCGCTTCATTCATTGCTTTCGGCAGGCCCTCACTTTCAGACTCTCGTCTGCGCGCCTTGTCGCGCTCGAATCCCCGCGACGCGACCATGAGGCGCCACCTCACGCCGGTCGCAGCCGTCGCGTCTTGCGCGTCATTCGGCGCCGCGAACGATTCGCAGATCGCGCTCGACGGCGTCGCCCAAGGCCCCAAGCGCTTTCTTGTATGCATCGCTTTCGTATGCGGCAACCGCCTGCTCGTAGGTCGGAAACTCAATCACGACAGTCCGCTCCTTCAAGCCGTGCTCACGAACCTCGTCGGCTAAACCGCGCACGATGAATTTGCCGCCGGCGGCTGCCACAGCGGGGGCTGCCAGTTGTGCGTACGCTGCCAGCTTCGACGGGTCCCTGATCTCGCGGTATGCGGTCACCCAATATCCTTTGCTCATTTGAATCTCCTTGTTCTGGGGGCGAGAAAGCAATTTTTGCGTTTGCAAAACAGCGAGCGAATTATGTCACGTGTCGGCATCCCCATTTGTTCACGCGTGCGACGCCGACTACGCGTTTTACTTCCTGCTGAACTCGCGCTGGAACATGGGGCAATTCAGGGTGTGCTGACTGCGGCGGGCGTTTTCGGCGCCGTAATCATTTGCCACAGCGAAGGCCGCGGAGTTCGAGGGCCATGTGCAGATCGTTGATGGAGCTGGTGAAGCGCCGTCAGGCGTTGCGTTCGCCCGCTCCCGGAAGCCAGGCGGCCTCGATGTCGGAACTGTTGTAACCCGGCGTTCGGGCCGGATCGTGCTGCGCGCACGTGGACCTTAATCGTTGTCCTCCTCGTGCTGATGATGTTTCTAGTTCTTGTGCCAGCCGTTGTCATGCCAGTGCGTGCGGTCCCTGTAGTCGCCGCCCGCAACCGGTCATCGCGCGTACACGACCGGAGGCTCCGGATACACGGCTGGAGGCCCCTGGTACACGACCGGAGCCGATTCGAAGACGACGGTTGGCGGCGCTTCTTGCACAGGAACGTGCCGCGCCGAACGGCGGCGATCCTGCGTGGTGAAATCACCCGCACGACCAGGCCGCCCCGTAGCCAGCTGCGGTGCAGCAAAATCCCGGGAAGGTGCAGCGCCGTGATCGAACGGAGCGGAAGACGCATGCCGGGCGATCTCAGCACGGGCAGCCGCAGTTCCACGAGCGGAAGCTGACGATGATGGCGCGCCATGACCGGACGAAGACGTCGGTCGCTTTGGCGATGTCGATTGGGTGATGCCGAACGCCTGCCGCACGCTCGCCACAAAGCGCGACGCCCAATTCCCGCGATTCTGGGTTGCGACGTTGCTCGCTTTGCCAGGTCGTCCTGTAGCCGGCCGCGGTGCAGCAGAATCCCTGGAAGGTGCCGCGCGGCGCTCGAACGACCCGGAAGGCACAGGCGGGGCGAGTTCGGCACGGGCGATTGCGGTTGCGCGAGCAGGAGGTGCGGTCGATGGCGTGACCTGACCAGACAAGGAGACTTGTTGCGTCGACGATGCCGGTTCGGTTATCCCAGGCACCTGCGGTGTGCTCGCCTTCGCTTCGAGGTAGGCGGGCTGATCATGGTTGGACCAGACAGCATACGTGGCGGTAGCCACGACCCCGAGGGCCAATGCGCTTACCGGCGCAACCCAAAGCGCAGGGCGGCCGAACCACGCAGGCGGTGCGGCCGGTACCGGATCAGCTGCAAGACTGGCGCCCACAGCCAGGCTACCTGCACCCAGATGCAGCAACTCCGGCTGTCCGGATTCGGCGCCAGGCCTCGACTCATTTCGTCTGATCTTTCGATAGACTTTGCTCGCACTTGCTTGCAGCCGCGGGAACCGCCTGAAAAGGATGATGAGAGAAACGATGACGCACATCAGCGTATTGGTCAGATTCATCCAGAACATCCCATTTGGGATCCCCCGGCTCATTTCGAGAAGCATGAGCGCGAACGTGCCATTGCTGAAAGTCCAGCTTCCCCAGCTCAGCAGACTGTGGCTGCGCACGTCCGCTTCCCTCGCGAGGAGTTTGCCGATCGTCGGAAGGTACGTGAGGATGCGCGCCCCATTCCAGAACAGGAACATCGCGCTAAGTGCCTGGATGTAGAGTTCGTGAGACATCTCGACTCCCTTGCCGTGCATGGCGGACGGCCCACGGGCTCCGTCGCAGACACCCGGGGTATTTCGTGCGAGGCTCCTGTTCGATGAGGAGCTGCACTTGTCGGGATCGCCGTTTGGGGCGGCAACTTACGTACGCCTGTCAGGCGAACCCGACCGGGGAGGCTGCTGTGAAAGCACGCGCCTGGATACTCCGATTTCAACCGTCCTTTCCGATTTCAGCAGTCCTTGTGCCAGACCTCCGCAAACGGGAGGTACCTGAACGGGTTGCCTGAGCCTTGCGAACCTTGCAGCGCGGGATGGGTCCCGGCGCCGCGTTGAGGCGAACCTGTCACGAACCGCGTGGCGCGGGAGCGGGAGATCGATGTGCCGGCTAAACACTGGGCGGCCATGCCCGTCGCGAGACGCAGAGGGTCAGATGAAAAGCATCCCAACACCGCGTCCGGAAGCCGGTCCGGTGGTCCTGCCTGTCGGCCGCGCGGATGGCAACGTTTTTACAACTCACAGGTTCATGATAGAAAATTTATCGCAACGTCGCTGATCCCCATCTTCTACCGCCCGTGGAGGTTAGCGGATAGCCGGCTTGAGTCTGCTGCTGCCGTTCGACATTCGGATGAGTGCGTCGCAGGTGGCTTAGGCACGTGGCGGGTCCTAAAGGTCCGCGTGGCCAGCATTGCGACAGGAGAGCCATCGGCGTGGCGTCCTGGTCGCGTCCACGGTTTCGACGACCTCGCGCCACCACCGCTCTCCGCGGTGCGGGGCGGCCAGTTCCAGCCGCTCGCCCATGCGGGGCGTCGAGAGGGCAATGCCGCGCGCAGCGGCGAGCCCCATCACACGCTCGAACGGCTCCTGCCAGCGATGCATCGCCAGATCGAACGTGCCGTTGTGAACCGGCACGAGCCAGCGTCCGCGCAGGTCCACGTGCGCCTGTACGGTGTCGTCCGGCTGCATGTGTACGTAGGGCCATTGAGCGTCGTACGCGCCCGTTTCGATCAGCGTGACGTCGAACGGGCCAAGCCGCTCGCCGATGGTCCTGAAACCGTCGAAGTAACCCGTGTCGCCGCTGAAGAACACGCGCAGATCGCTGTCGACAATGACCCATGAGGCCCACAACGTGCTGTTGCCGTCGAAAATGCTGCGCCCGGAGAAATGCTGGGCGGGTGTCGCCGTGAACGCGAGGCCGTCGATGTCGACACCCTGCCACCAGTCGAACTGGCGTACTTTCGACGCATCGATACCCCACTCGATCAGCCGGTCGCCGACACCCAGCGGCGTCAGGAACACGCTCGTCGTGGCGGCGAGCGCCAGCACGGTCTCACGGTCCAGATGGTCGTAATGGTCATGCGACAGAATCACGCCGCGTAGCGGCGGCAAATCTTCGAGCGCGATGGGCGGTGCATGAAAGCGCCGGGGACCGAACCGCCGGAACGGCGATGCACGTTCGGCGAATACCGGGTCGGTCAGCCAGAACTGACCGCGCAGCTTGAGCAGCATGGTCGAATGCCCAAGACGGTACAGGCTGCGGTCGGGCGCGGCGTCGAGCTGTTCGCGCGTCAGCGCGTCGACGGGCAGGGTGCCTGCCGGAACAGTCCCGTCCGGCTTTCTGAACAGCACATTCCACGCGATGCCCAACGTCTTTCCGATGCCTTCGGCCGGACGCGCCTTGACGTTGCGAAAGCGCTCGCCGTCATGCTGCGCCGAGGAGCGGGACAATTCACGCCCGCGTCGCGCGGCGGTCAGGCCCAGGGCACGTTGGATGAAGCCGGTAATCGATGTCATATCAGGCGTCCAGCTACAGAAAGTAGACTAGTCAGTGTAATTTATTTTCGAGAAAAGTAAACCGTCCAGTGTAAAATTTAACGATGGACGACAACGCCACCCATCAGCGCCTGACCGATCGCAAGCGCGCGGCCATCATCGCCGCGGCTATCGAGGAATTTCGCGCCGCCGGCTTCGAGGCGACCAGCATGGATCGCATTACAGCCCGCGCGGGCGTGTCAAAGCGTACGGTCTACAACCACTTCCCAGGCAAGGAAGCGCTATTCGCTGCGATCCTGCAGCAGTTGTGGAATGCGAGTCACGCGGCAGAGGCGCCCGCCTATCGCGCCGACCAGCCCTTGCGCGCGCAGTTGCTCCAACTGCTGTCACGAAAGCTGAGCCTGCTGAATGACGAGGCATTCCTGTCGCTCGCACGTGTCGCGATCGCGGCGGGCATCCATTCGCCTGAACGCGCGCGCGACATGGTGGCGCGTATGGGCGAGCGCGAAGAAGACCTGACGGTCTGGATACGTGCAGCCGCCGCGGATGGCCGCCTCAGGACGCCGGATCCGACGTTCGCGGCGCAGCAGTTGCAGGGTCTCGTGAAGGCGTTCGCGTTCTGGCCACAGGTGACGATGGGGCAACCGCCCCTCAGCAAGGACGAACAGAAAGACGTCGCAGAATCCGCCGCCGATATGTTTCTCGCGTGCTACGCGTGATTGACGCACGACGGGCGCAACGCCGTCGTTCCCGCTGGCTACGCCAGACGAAGCTTGTGCTCTAGCAGCAGGACGAAGTCCTCGCCACCGATGCGCGCTGCCACGAATCTGAGAACGGCTTGGCCACTGTGCTCCCGGGGAAAGCCGCGCAGGTAAAAAAACGACTGGACATGAGAAGGGCGAGTGGCACGCCATCTCTGATCTTCCACGAGCAAGGGTGCGTCGACAGGCGTAGCGGCCGAAGTTCTTTTGCACGCGCTTCTACTCTTATCAAGGTCTGCGTGGTTTCGCGCGCTTCGGCGACGTCCTGTCTGTAGCTCGAAGATACAAGTCAACTGATCGGCACTGCCCGCAGCGACTGCGCTGTCGCGCCGTGCCGATTTAGGCAGAATCAACACCGAAACACGCCTGCCAAAACTAACAACATGGATCGGTAAAGGCGAGCTCGACTACTGTTGCAAGCATCATGGCAGCCGCATTGGCGGGAGGCGGCTCGACCTTTGTGGGGCGGTAGATCGCATCGCCCGCGGCGATGCCTTGTCCGCTCAAGGCGCATATACCCGATCGTTTGGCTGTAGCAAGGCGCCAAACCTGTTCGCCGTACTTGCAACCTCGGGGGTCGCTCCACGATACGGTGGCCGTTCGTGGACTGGGTTGATCGAGCAGCGCGATCACAACGTCGCCATTCTTGACCGGCAGACTGCGCGATCCGTGCGAATCGACTATATGCCTGACTCGAGCCGTCAATTGATGCGCGCATCCCGCATCGAGTTGGCCGACAGTGCGCTGCCATGCAATGTCGGCCGTCACGTATTGATCCATGGGTACTCCCGTCAAAAGTGAGGTGGCGTTCAGCTCAGCCGTATCTTCGGCTGCACGAGGCCGTTGATCCGCTCGGCGGTCCACAGCGTCATGGCCTTGCCGAAACCGTGCAAAGCCTGCTGATGTTGCCGGTAGAGCATGGCGTGACTGAGCTGCGCGAATCGGCCCTTGATAAACCCGCCACGGAAGAACCCGAACTGCCCGAGCGTCCCAAAAGCGTTGTAGTCGCTCAGCGATACCAGCGCGCCGAAGTCGTGAAATGCAAAGTCGGGCAATGAGCGGCCGCCGAGCCAGGCCGGCAAGTGCTTTGCGAGATGTTGTGCCTGTTGCGTGGCGACTTGCGCCGTGGGTGCGAGAGGACGTTCATTTCCGGCGAGCGTCAACGTCGAGCAATCGCCGAGGGCGAATAGTGTGTCGTCGTCCTGCGCCTGCAAGGTTGGCCTGACGGTGATCTGATTGGAACGATTGCTCTCGATCCCATCCAGTTTGCTCAGAAAATCAGGGGCCTTGACGCCCGCCGCCCATACCATCAAATCCGCCGGCTGCTGGCTGCCGTCGCCCAACCGGAGTCCATCGGGTTCGGCGGCGGTCACTCGCGTGCCCGTTCGCACCGTGAAACCGATATGCCGTAACTGTGCCTCACTGGACTCCGACACCGCCGGTGGAAACGCCGCCAGTACGCGCGGTGCGCTTTCATAAAGCGTGAGGTTCAGGCGTGAGCGGATGCCGGGGTCGCCGTAGCTCGCGGCCACTTCGAGCAGTCGGCTCAATTCCGCCGCCAGTTCGACGCCGGTCGCGCCAGCGCCGACGATCGACACGCGCAACGGGCTATTTGTCACAACGCTCTGGAATATGCGGATGCGCAATGCTTCGTTGAAGACTTCGGCCTGCGCCTGGCTGTCGATGAAATGGCAATGATCGAGTACGCCTGGCGTGCCGAAGTCGTTGGCGCGACTGCCTAACGCGAGAATCAGCACATCGTATTCGACCGTGCGTGGGCCGATCACGACCTCACCCGAAGGCGAACGCAGTTCAGCCAGCTTCACGACGCGCGCATTGCGGTCCAGGCCTTCCATTTCGCCTGGCTGATAGTTGAAGCCGTGGTCGCGGGCGTGGGCGAGATAGATGACCTGCTGTTGCTGGACATCGCGAGTGCCTGCCGCGATCGTGTGCAGCATGGGCTTCCAGATATGGGTTGCGCTTTTGTCGATCAACGTGACCTGAGCGCGGCCGCTGCGGCCAAGCGTGTTGCCCAGCCTGGTCGCGAGCAGAAGTCCAGCGATACCGCCGCCGACGATGACGATCCGGGTGGTCTGGTGCATTGTCAAATATTCTACGAGTGATGAATTAATGCGATACTACGGTTTCGATGGGTTCATGTCAAACCGGTGCCGCCGCTATTCGCGGTGCGGCACCCGTTAAAATTCTGAGCTTTCCTTGAACACGATCTACCGTCGCCGATGAAACACCCTAACGATCGAGCCCAATGCGCCACGACGACTACCACGCCGCGTCGGTCGCGCGGACGTCCAGCGTGCAGCGACGCGGGTGGCGCCGACGCATTGCTTCGCAGCGCCCGCGGGGCGTTCGCGAGGAGCGGATATGAGGCGACGAGCGTGCGCGAAATCGCCAGGGCGTCGGGTGTCGACCCCGCGCTGGTCGCGCATCACTACGGCTCGAAAGAAGCGCTGTGGATCGCCGTGGTGGACCAGATCGCCGACGAAGCGGCTCCCATGGTCGCGAAGATCGCCGCCTTACGGGAGATTTCAGGTGCAGGACCGCGAGCGCGCGTCGAGGGCGCCGTGTCGATACTGATCGACCAGGTGTTTTTGACGCCAGACGTTGGCATGTTTTTTTCGACTGCCGCAACCGAAACTGGAGAGCGCCTTAACCTGCTGATCGAGCGGGTGGTGCGGCCGTTTCATGACGTGTTCGTGCCGTTGCTCATCGATGCGATCAACGCAGGTGAGATTTCGCGGCAGGATCCCGACATCATGTTCACGATGCTCGCCAATGGCATCAGCAAAACTGTCGCCTATAGCCATGTGCTGAGTCCGTTCTCTTCCTTACCGCAGCGCGCCAAGGAATTCAAACGTGCCGTTCTGACGGCTGCTTTAGCCATGCTCGGCTGAAGCGCTGCGACCCGGACGCCGCTCTCGCAAATCTGCCGCAAAGCGGTCCTTCAGATATTGTCGGTGAGCGACCGAGTTGGGTCCGAACAGCGACCATCCGCCAGGGTGCGGACTGTGTCTCCCTTCGTTGAAAGTAGATTGGCATGGAAGCCCAAAAAGTCGATGCCGGAAAGCGAGTGCTCTGGAAGAAGGGCAGGCTGACCGGGCAGGAGCCCCTGTTGAAGCTCAAGGAGATTTAGGCCGTTCGCATCCGTCTGCAGCTTCCGGCGCAGGTCCGCGATCTCGGAATGTTCAACCTCGCGATCGGCAGCAAGCATAGGTCGAGAACAGCAGTTCCGCCGCATTCAGAGGGCGGAAACCTCGCTTCAACCGACGGGCGGAACAAGAGGCCTGGAACACAGCTCCAAGGAAACGTATAGTTGCGTCGGAACCCTGACAGGGGCATCCATGGGGAAATACATGATGTCAAGCGATTGGAAGCGCCGCGTCAGTCTGTTTATCCAGCGCTTCTGGCAGCCGACGAGCGCGTGCATGACCTGCATGCCGGGCAGCTGGGGCAATGTCATGAGTCTTGTCCACTGGACGATTGCATTACAGACAGGTCTGGTCACCGGAATTCTGGCCGTTCTTTTGACGTTTACACCGGCGGCGAAGCTCTACTCGAACCGATATGGCAATGCGCTGGTCGTCGGCTTCCTGACAATGTTAGGCGACGCCTACTCGCACGTGAACCACTACGGCATCCCCTTTACTGAGGCCTTCGTGACGGGAGTGATCTCGGGCTTACTGGCGCTGGCTGGCTCGTATCTCTTCGAAGGCCGCGCCCGACGCCTTCGAGCCGCATGGGCGCGGATTTTCGGATAGCTATCGACCGGCGGCTTGGGGGCGTCTACGGAAGTTCATCGTGGGACCGAGATCGGTCGTTACTCACGCAATCCTGCACGCTCCTCACCCGTGAACCCATGAGGAGGCCATCATTCAGGCACGCCTGAGCGCTTCAATGCTGTGGCGGTTTGACGTCGAATGCAATCCGTCCTGCGGGCAGAAAAGTGAGCGAGATGCCAGCCCCGCCTTTGGTTTTGAAAATTGCCCGCTGCATTATCTGCCAGCGGGCAACTGTAACAGGCATTTTGTTAGCGTCTCTTAGTGACCGGCGCTCTGGCCGCCGTCGACGTGCAGGATTTCTCCCGTGATGAACGGTGCGGAATCAAGGAACAGAATCGCGTCGGCGATATCGCTCATCTCGCCCATGCGCCCGAGCGGATGGAAGGCGCCCAGGGCTTCATGGGTTTCCGGCGCGTGCATCGGCGTCTTGATGATCCCCGGCGCGACGGCATTCACGCGAATACCTTTCCTCGCGTACTCAATCGCCAGCGACTTCGTGGCGGCGTTCAGCCCCCCCTTCGTCAGGGCTGCCAGTACCGAATACACGCCGCTGATTGCAGCGTCAACAGTGCTGGAGGTCACGCTAACCACGTGGCCGCTCGACTGCTTTTCCATCTCGGCGATGGCGAGTTGCGTCACGTAATAGAAACCGGCGACATTCACGTTGACCACAGCGGCGAAGTCTTCGGCGGTGTGTTGGGTGAAAGGCTTCCCGATGTAAATGCCGGCGTTGTTCACCAGCGTATCGATCCGGCCAAACTTTGCAACGCCTTCGGAAATGACACGCTGGGCAGTCGCCGAATCGCCGATATCACCCGCTACCGTAAGGATGTTCGGGTCGTCGGACGGCTTGATCGAACGTGCGGTCGCAACAATGCGGTAGTCGAGCTTGCGAAACGCCTTGACGACTTCCGCGCCAATGCCTTGCGATGCGCCCGTAACGACGACAACCTTTGGTGACGTGCTCATGTTTTACCCAGAAAATTTTTGTTCGACTTCAACGCCGATCTGGCCGACGGCTCCGATCAAGGCAAATGTAGACACGTTGATTCAGGTTTCGCATCAACCTGCAATCAACCCTTCTTAGCCTGCGCCAGCCACTGGTCGAGACTGACGCGGCCGATCCGCGCGTCGCCGAGCGGCACAAGCGATTGTTCCTCGACACGGCCGCCGTAGTACAGCGCATCGCGATCCGTCACCACCGGACGCGCGTCGCCTACCGATTTCAGATAACGCGTGACGATCTCCGCGAAGGGCGCGCGGTCTGGGCCGGCGATCTCGACCGTGCCGTTCAGCGGCGCGGCGAGCGCGATCTGCGCGAGGCTCGCCGCGACGTCGTCCGCGGCGATCGGTTGAAACAGGCCGTCGCCGATGCGCACCGTGCCGCCTTCCGTGCCGAAATCCGCAATACCGCCGATGAACTCCATGAACTGGGTCGCGCGCACGATCGTGTACGGCACGCCCGCCGCTTCGATCACCTCTTCCTGCGCGACCTTGGCAGCGAAATACGCGTTCTCCGGCGTGCGGTCGCAGCCGACGATTGATAGCGCGACGTGATGGCGCACCCCTGCGGCCACTTCGGCCGTGCCGAGGTTGCGCGCCGAGGCGCGGAAGAAGTCGAGTACCGCCTGCGGCTCCCATGACGGCGCGTTCGTCACATCCACTACGACGTCCGCGCCCACGAACGCGTTGCTCAGGCCTTCGCCCGTAACGCTGTTCACGCCGGTACGCGGCGACGCGGCGAGCGCCTCATGGCCCGCCTCGCCAAGCAGCGTGACGAGACGCGATCCGATCAGGCCGGACCCACCGATTACGACGATTTTCATGGCAGATTCTCCAGATGAGAGTAAATGAACGCGCGGGGCGCCCGGCAAGTGTCATATCGCGTGAAAGTGTTCGCCGCCGTCGCATCGCGTGGGGCCATTGTGGAAGAATCATGCGCTATCGAAAAGTGCCAGGAATTGTCGATCCGACTAGTCCATGCCGTTTGCCGCTCCCCTTGCCCGCGAGACCCTCATGACCGTACCGATTCCCGCATTGACCATCGAAATCGATCGGCAGCAGCAGTTGCCGATCTATCTGCAGATCTGCGAGCGTTTCAGGACCGCGATCGCCGCGGGGCATCTGCGTCCCGGCGACCGCGTGCCCGCGCTGCGCGGCCTCGCCACGCAGCTGAACACGGCGCGCGGCACGGTCGAGCTCGCCTACACGATCCTCGTCGACGAGGGCTACCTGCAGATGCGCGGCGCGGCGGGCACGTTCGTATCGCCGTCGCTGCCGGCATCGGTGATGCGCTCGTCGCGTGCGCAAGGCGTTCAGGACGCGCGCGGCAGGCAAAGCACTGAAGGCGCGGGCACGCCGCAGACGTCAGATGAATCGCGCGATGGTCAAGCGGCGCCGCGCCAGCTGGCCCTCACCGTCAGCATGAGCGGCGAGCCGCGGCCGTTACAACCCGGGCTGCCCGCGCTCGACGCATTTCCGGGCAAGGTATGGAACCGGCTCGTTGCGCAGCGCGCGCGCAGCGGCGAACGCGCGATGCTCGCGTACCCGGATCCGGCCGGCTACTGGCCGCTGCGCGAACATATCGCCACCTATCTCGGGCTGTCGCGCGGCGTGACCTGCCTGCCGGAACAGGTGTTCGTTACCGGCGGCTACCGTGCGACGCTCGAACTCGTGTTACGCAGTCTCGCCCGCCCGAACGATCGCGTGTGGTTCGAGGATCCCGGCTATCTGCTCGCGCGTGATTTTCTGGCCGAGACCAGCGTGCAGCTCGTGCCGGTGCCGGTGGATGGCGAAGGGATCGACGTCGAGCGCGGCACACTGCTGGATGCGCAGGCGCGCTTCGCAGTGGTCACGCCGTCGCATCAGAGCCCGCTCGGGCACACGCTGTCGCTCGCAAGACGCATGGCGCTGCTGGACTGGGCAGGGAAAGCGTCCCGCTGGATCATCGAGGACGACTACGACAGCGAGTTCCGTTATCTGGGCCGGCCATTGCCGGCATTAAAAAGCCTCGACCGGCGCGATCGCGTGATCTATTGCGGCACGTTCAGCAAGGTGATGTTTCCCGGTTTACGGCTCGCGTATGTGGTGGTGCCAGAGCGAGCCGTCGAGCGCGTCGGGAGGGTGGCGCGCAGCATGAACGCAGGATCGCCGACGCTATTGCAGGCGGCCGTGGCGGATTTCATTGGGCAGGGGCATTTTGCGCGGCATCTGAAGCGGATGCGTGCGTTGTACGGCGAGCGGCGCGTGCTGATCGTGCACGCGTTAGAGCAGGCGTTTGGCGAACGGCTGATTGTCGATTTGCCGCCAGGTGGAATTCAGTTCGCGGTGCAGTTCGCCGAAGGCCCCGATGGCCCGGTCGACGACGTCGCCGTCGCCGCGCGCGCCCGCGAGGCGGGGCTCGCGGTGCTGCCGCTTTCGATCTGGTACGCGAATGGCCACGCGCGGCGCACGCTGCGCGGCCTCGTGATGGGCTTCGCGAACATCGCCGATGCGGGTGAGGCAGGCCGTCTCGCGCGAACGTTGCGCGCGTGTCTGGAAGGCTGACGCGCGAGGCATGTGTCCAGATCCCGAATAAGCGCAGCGCGGCACGCCTTCGCACGATGCGACAAGAGCGCTTTCGGAACGCATCCCGTCCGGCGTACTTTATGCGCGCTGCGCAGTCGTACCCGCCGCCATGCTTGCGCTGCCGGCCGCCTGTGCGGCGAGCGAGGCGAACACCGCATCGCCGGTAAGCTGGACGCGCGCCGCATCGAGCGCCTCGGCTACCGTCGCTTCGCCCATTACAAGCCCCTGCAGCAGAAGAAACTGTACGCTGTGGATGCCGATCGAGCCGAGTGCATAGCGCAGATACGGCGTCAGGAAATCCGGCTGCCGCGCGCGTTCGCCACTATGGACACCGCCCGAACCGACGATCACGATGGTCGGGCGGTCGCGCATCCGTCCAACCTTGCCTTCCGGTGTCGCGGCGAACGTGCGATGGATGCGCAGCGTGTAATCGATCCACAGCTTGAGCGCTGCCGGCACCGTGAAGTTGTGCATCGGCGTGTTAATAATGAGCGCATCCGTCGTTTCGATTTCACCGATCAGTTGCTCGGAGACATCGAACTGCGCCTTATCCGGCATGCGCGACGTGATGGCGCGCGCATAGTCGCGGGCGACCGGCGGCAGCGGCGCGGCTGCCAGGTCGCGTTCGATCACTTTGATGGCCGATGCAGCGGGTGCCGCGTGCTCGCGCAGCATGCCGACGATCTCGTCGGCGAAACGGTAGCCGTGGCTCGCCTCGCCGTGCGGGCTGGCGTTGATCAGCAGAATTTTCATGACGTGACCTCCGCAGGATGGGAAAGAGGGGCGAGTGGTTCGACGAAGTGCATGCCTCGGGCGAGCAGCCCATTGCGGAAATAGAAGCGTTGCGCAAGCGGCATGTGCAGGCCCGTGTCGAGCACGAATTGCGCGCAGCCGGCTTCGCGCGCGATCTGCCGTACGGCGTCGAGCAGTTGCGCACCGATGCCGCCACGCTGCAGCCTGCCATCGACAACCAGATCGTCGACATAGACGAAGCGGCCATACAGCAGATTGGTCAGCATGCGATAACCGGCGAGGCCGACGACGCTGCCCGCGTCGGACGCAGCGAGCAGGCGATAGCCTTCGGCGTGCTGCCTCGCCACCTGCGCGGCGAACGAGTGCGCGTCCATCAGATGCGGGCGCAACTGACGCATGACGTCGAATGCGGGCAGCAGCGAATCGGGCGTGTCGAGGTGAACGAAGCGAAGCGAGGCGGGCATGTGCGTCTCCACGAGGAACGACGCTTACGATACCCAGCACACGGCCTGGTCGATAGAGCCAGGAATGTGCGATTCGACCAGGTCATCCGGCGGACGCAGTGTGTCGCTAGCCGAATTCGACGCAGTCGCCGTGAAAAGCGGGCTCACCAACAGGCCTATCGCGTGCTCACGCGGCGGCAGACAAGGGCAGGCGTCGAACAACGCTTAACAAAAAGAGCTATTGAAGTCACTGCATCTCGACAGTCTGCTCCGGGGTCGTCTACGGAAGTTCATCGTGGGACCGAGATCGGGCCAGGAACGGACAGTCGAGTCCCATTGCGATCCACCATGTCGCGCTGGCAGCAAGCATTAAGAGCGCTTGCATGTCCAACCTCCTATGTCCGTCATCGTTTCACACAGACGGCAAAACTCACTGGGGCGCCATGACGCGCAGCACCGGACGTCCGTCGACGTTCTTCAGCGGGAAATAGGCGCGATGCGTTGATGGATCGACACCAACCACATGTGCGTTGGGCCCGATGCGACCTTCACCGATTTTCGACACCGTTGCGGGGCCCACGGAAAACATCGACACGATGCCTGCTTCGCCAGCGACATAAAGCGTGCCCGGACCTGGATCGAATGCAAGCACATCGGGATCACCGCCAACGTCAAATGACTGGACGACCTCCCTGGTGAGCAGGCTCAGCGTCAGCAGTCTATCGTTGCCTTCGCACGCGACAAACGCAAGGTGTAGTCGCGGAACGATATATAGACCGTGGTTGCCTCTTGCGCCTGGCAGATCAATCCGGGCGACGATTGCGTCGGTTGATGGATCGATTTCGACGAGTTGTCGTCGTGACTGGACATTGACGAAGATATGATGCGACGCAGCGTCGTACTGGGTGTTGCCGACTTCGCCGCCCAACGGGATCACGTTGGTGCGGCGATTGGATTGAGTATCGATCACGGTTTCAGTCCCGCCCGTTTCGTCCGATACATAGAGTTTCCGGGTGTCAGGTGCATATGCCATCCCGTCCGGATAAATGCCACCCTGCATGCGTGCGGTGATTTTCAGGGTGGCCTCGTCGATAGCAACGACTTCGTTGGTGCCGGTCGCGGACGCGTACACCCGCGACTGTTCAGGTACCACCAGGACGCCATGAACGGCGGCGATGTTGCCAATGCGGGCGACAACACGTGAGTTTTGCGTGTCGAAGACGATGACTTCGCTGTCGCCCAGATGTGCGATGAACAGCAGATGCCGGTCAGGGTCGTAGCTTTCGTAATCGAGCCGGGTGGCGCGACCAGGCAGCGGGATGTCGGCGACGTGCGTCAGCGGTAGTTCGACCGTGAGTGGAGTGCCAGCAGCGGTCGCGCTGTAATGGATGACCAGTACCGCGATTTCGACCATCAACAGAATGACGAGCAACATCGCAGCGCAGCGACGGTTCGAGTCGACACGATCTTTCATGACGAATCTCCGTCGGGCCTGACGTGACGAAATGCGGCGAGTAGCGAAAGATCGTATGCAATCTTCAGCACACCGCACGCGACTAGCGGAGCACCGAGCCACCCAAGGCCCAGCAATATCCCTGAAAGGGTGGGCGCGAGCGCTGCAGCGAGGCTTCGCGGAACCGCGGTAAAGCTCGCCGCCGCAGGACGTTCCCCGGGCGTGACGACCGACATCACGTAGGCGCTGCGCGTGGGCACGTCCATCTGTGAAAGAGCACTGCGTGCGAGGAGCAGCGCGAGGGTCAGCGTGAGGGAAGGCGAAAACGCTGCGGCAATCAGGCATACGCTCGAGGGGATATGCGTGAACACCATCGTGTTGAGCAGGCCGATCCGGCGCGATAACGGAGCCGCGGCCAGTTGAGAGCCGGCGCTGAGCAGCCCGGCCCAGAAAAAGAACTGGCCGGCTGCGCCGAGCGAAAGTCCGAACCGCTGGATCAGCCACAGGGTCAGCAGCGAGTTGACGAGAAGTCCGCCCGCGAAGGCGTCAACGCTAAAGAGCAGCGCAAGGCGGATGACGATTCCGCGTGAGGGTCCAAGCGGTACACGCGGCGTGTCGTTCCTGGACTCGCGTGCCGGCAGACGCCGGTAAAGGAGCAAGATAACGAATCCTGCCGTCGCGTAGACGATGAACATTACGCGTATCGCCGTGAGTGGCGAAGCACCTGAGTGGGCGCTGATCGAATCGGGCAGGCCGGCCGCGAGGGCGCCGACTGCGGCGGACAGCCCGCCGACGAGGCTATACCGCGCAAACAGGGCGGTTCGTGCGTCACCCGTTGCGGAGTCGGCGAGCCTTGCATGCTCGAGCGGTAGAAACAGGCTGACATCGCCGGAACTCGGGTTCAGCGTGCCGATGAACGCGACGACGAGTAGCGGCCACAGCGAAGACAGGCCTGCGAAAGCAAGACCTGTAGCCGTCATTAGCGCCCCCGCGAAGAGCAACAGGCCCCTTTGTGCAAAGCGATTGCCTACGAGACCCACCAGGACCGTCGCGATGGCCGACCCGAACAACGTGGTCGTGCTGATGAGCCCGACAGCCAGTTGCCCAAAGCCGAGCGCCAGCAGATAGCCGGGCAGCAGCACCGCAATAAAACCATCGCAGGTTCCGCGCAGACCGCGGGCAACAAGCAGGACCGAGGCGCCCCGGTCGACGCCTTCGGGACGGAGCAATCTGGACAACTGCCCCCTGACTGCTCGCTTAGCCGTCTGTCCAGGTATGTGCATCGTCCTTGCGCCACGCAAAGAATGCGTCATGGAGAAGCATGCCATAACGCGGCTGTTCGTGACCCTTCGTAAAGGTGCGTGACAACCCCATGGATATCGCGCAAAGGCCAGCTGCTTCACGGCCGGGTCCATCCGGGCCAGGCTCAGGTGATCATCCCGCCGCGCTCGAATCGAACAACCAGGCGTCGATATAGTCGAGTGCTGTACCGAACTTGGAACATCGTCGAACGCTTCTTCAATCGCATCGAACATTTTCGTCGTGTCGCCACTCGTTACGACAAGCTCGTGGGCAACTACCTTGCCTTTGCGTCGCTTGCTTGTGCATTCGGGGCGCAGGTGAGCTGTGAACAGAACCTGGTCGACGATTCGCGCCATCCGCTCAAGGAGCCGTTCGAATCGTGGCGCACGCGCTTCGACGCGTGGCATGCGGCGCGCGTGGTGGAGTAGCGCGCGTCGCGTCCGGGCGGGCCGCTACGCCTGCGTGGCCGGGTCGTCGAGCGCGTCGACGAGCGTGCGCCGCCCCGCGTCGAGGATTTCGTCGGCGAAGGCTGGATCGGCGCCGGCGATCGCGCGCGACAGCACGAGCGTCCCGACCATCTGACTGAACACCGCGATCGCGTCGCGACGCGTTTGTTCCGCCGTCGCGCCTTTCGTGGCGATCATGCTTCCCAGCCGGTCGAGATACGTGGCGAGACCGCGCGCATAGC
Organism: Paraburkholderia sp. GAS334; assembly: GCF_050436625.1. Taxonomy (NCBI): domain Bacteria; kingdom Pseudomonadati; phylum Pseudomonadota; class Betaproteobacteria; order Burkholderiales; family Burkholderiaceae; genus Paraburkholderia; species Paraburkholderia sp. GAS334. The sequence goes on from NZ_JBNDMO010000015.1 coordinate 46,177, forward strand.
ACGCGCGCGCCGCGTCGGCCATCCGGGGCGCGTCGCCCGCGAAGCCGGACAGCGCGCACCCGGCCTCGACGTTGTCGCGGTGCGCGGCCGACAGGTAGAGCGCCGCCTGCTTCGCCACGCTGCCGGCGTTCGGCGAATCCGCGCGGTCCTGCATCGCCTTTTCCATCACCGCGGAGATCAGCGCGTCCTTCGACTTGAAGTGGTTGTAGAAGCCGCCCTGCGTGAAGCCGGCTTCCTTCATCAGCTCCGTCAGCCCCACGGCGTCGACGCCGCGCACCCGGAACAGCCGCTCGGCGGCCGCGACGATCGCGTTCCGGTTCTCGGCGGCCTGCTGTCTTGAGACGCCCATCGATTCCTCCCTGATTCTGATGATCGCGTCGATTGGAAAACACAATGGCGATCACCATTGACACGTCTGAGTCGCGCTGACAGAATGCACTGCAAAGACAATGGTGATCGACATTGACATCAAGTGTAGCCGATTTCGCGCACAACGCGAAGTAACGCCGGCGCGGCACGGATGGCAGTCCGCCGTGGTCTTGGCGCCGGCGGGCGGCGGATGTGGCCGGCCGTTCGGCGACGCAACGGTTCGGTACGCAATTGCAGCCTTGTTTCCACCGGATCTCACGCGCGCGGCGAGCCGGCGCGCATGCGATTCATCATGCGAAAGGAAGGATTATGAAGATTGAAGGTGCTGTCGTTTTCGTGACGGGCGCGAACCGCGGGCTTGGCCTCGAGTTCGCGAAACAGGCGCTCGAAAGAGGGGCGCGGAAGGTTTATGCGGGCGCGCGCGATCCGGCTAGCGTGACGCTGCCGGGCGTGGTGCCCGTGAAGCTCGACGTGACCGATCCGACGGCCGTGGCCGCGGCCGCCGACGCGGCGCGCGACGTCACGCTGCTGATCAACAACGCGGGCATCGCGCGGCTCGGCAGCCTGACGGACGACGGCGCGCTCGACGCGTTGCGCGATCACTTCGAAACCAACGTGTTCGGGATGCTGGCGATGTCGCAGGCGTTCGCGGGGAGCCTCGCCGGCAACGGCGGCGGCGCGATCCTGAACGTGCTGTCCGTCGCGAGCTGGGTGAACCGGCCGATCCTGTCGGGCTACGGCGTGTCGAAGTCGGCCGCGTGGGCGCTGACCAACGGCCTGCGCCAATCGCTGCGCGAGCAACGCACGCAGGTCGTCGGGCTGCATGCCGGCTTTATCGATACGGATCTGACGCGCGGGCTGGAAGTGCCGAAGGCGACGCCGGCCGACGTCGTGCGCCAGGCGTACGACGCGATCGAGGCCGGCGCGGAGGAAGTGTCCACCGACGAGTTCACGCGGCAGGTGAAGGCCGGGCTGTCGGCGGGCGTCTATCTGAACGACGCGACGCAGCACTGACGGCACCGGAGCGCTCGCCCGTCGCGCGCGTTCGCACGCGACGGGCAGGCCTGTCGGGTCAGGCGGTGACGTCAATGATGCCCCGTGCTCGCCCGCGATGGTCACCACCCGTCACAGGATGCAATCGACAACTACAACAATACGATCGCTGCAGATCAAGGTCATCCCTATCCGATCAACCTGTCGGAGTACTTTGGCGGAATGATCGCGAATCAGCTGTTCAAGCTTCGAAAGCTCGATCTTCTTCTTCAGCGGGTTGCCCCGCCATACTGACGATAAGCCTGGTGAGCAACCGGGCCGGTTCGCTCAGACTCCCGCTTGCGCGATGCACGAGTCCGACGTCGCGATGAAACGTGTGCTGTCCCAGTTCAATGGCGCGCACAGCGGCGGGCCACCGCGAGCTGGCTGAAGTTTCTGGTGCTTGACCAGATATCGGGACCACTCCATTTATCCAGTCGTTGATTCTCACGATGCAGGCCGGTCGATGACGGCAATCTCGCCGGCCTGAAATTCGCCCATGGTTACCGTGGCTTGGCCTAGGGAGGGACGTTGCGCGTCAGTCAAATCCAGTTACTGCAGCCATTTCTCGCATTGATTTTTTCTGCGCCACTACTCGGCGAACCGCTGCGTCCCAGCACGCTTGCCTTCGCGCTCGCCGTTCTGGCCACAGTGTTTTTCGGCCGGCTCATGCCGATGCGCGATGGCAAGTAATAGGGGTAATCAGATGATGCGACATACAGGTTGCTCTTTCGATCCGCTCGACTTCACTTCGGTGCCGCCGTCGTGCTGGAGGAACAGAAGGAAGGGATGGCGGCATTCCTTGAACTCGCAAGCCGGTCTACAAGAATGCCTGATACGGACGGCGATCCATGCTCGACATGGAAGTTCTGGCAATTGGCTGAAGGCGACATGCGGGCCAGTTTCAGCCGCTGAGCAGCAATTTGTGGCCGACCGCTTTCGCGCTGACATGAGACGACTCCAATACCTTTGAGTCACACAACATCGGGCCAGGCGTGTGCGCAGGCGTATTACTCGTTAGCGCTATCGCTAAGGGCGCGACTCTGCCTGGATAGTCCGATCGGCCCGGCCCATAAAGTATCGGCGGATGTCGTCGAGGTGATCAGCAATCGACGGATTGAGGCGATATGCCGGCATCCCGCGGGCCCCATCTCCGTCCAGGACCATTCGGGCAAATGTCTCGCAGCTCTGGGTTCGCGCGTAGTCGACGATGGAGGGGGCTGCCAACCCTTCGTAATCCTTGCCGTGGCAACGGGCGCAGTCGGCGGCGCGCAGCGTCCGCCAGGCGCTGATGATGCCGGGGTCGGTGAGCGGGGGCGCCGCGTCCCCGACGGCGTCCGCCCGGGCGGGCTGAACAACAACCAATATGACGGCAGCGACAAGCGCAAGGTACGCAGGTACCGGCTTTCTTCCAGAGCGGGGCACCATCCGAAGCGGACGACATCGCATACGATATGGCGCCTCTGCTAGTGCCGGCGCTTCACAGGCGCAGCCCGAATCTCGCGCGACGCTCATTGAATCCGGTCCGTGATGCGGCCGGCAAACTTCCAGCCCTGGTCCTGAATCCAGAGGTAGGTGTAGCCGGTTGGACCGTCAATGAATACGGTCATTGGCTCGCTTATGCCGCGGTTCTCTTCATGTCGTGGTGACCCTACGGGCGTGACCCGGGCCTGGTTTGCCCTGGGTGTTGCATCGGGGGTATCGAGCTTCCATCCGGCAGCTGGAAGATAAGTGAGCCGCAGCGTGTTGCCGGCCGGAGGCTGGACGAGCAGGGTAAGCTGGGATTTCGCGCTGCTCGCCTGTTCTTCGCAGGGCGTCGTCGCATTGCGCGACATCGTGGTCTCGATCCTTGTTTCGTAAGAGAGCTCGCCGTCGGTGGCGGCGAAAGTGGCATGGCCATACGTTCCGAGCGTCAAGGCTGCCAAGGTAGCCGTGATCAATCCGGCTCGTCGATCTGAACGTTTCATTGCGGTTCTCTCCTACCTGAGGAAATGGGTGTTGACGTGGACATGTCACGCACGCAGAGGCTCTAAGCACAGGCTATGCCGACCTTCGACGCGGTTTGCCATTCGAACCTGACTGGCCGTAAGCGCAGGGATAAATCGCCTGAGTGACGTGTGCGACGAGCCCCGAAACGGACCAGGTGACTGGCGATGCCCACCAGACCGGCGCGTCCTGTCGGGTGGATCACAACACTGGGAAACAGCCGCACAGACATATCATTCGTATTTTGGCGAATTGACCGCGTAGTCCAATGTGCACTGCTCGATGCGCTCGAGGTCCGTGCGGGCGTCCAGTTTCTTGACGTCGCGGCAGGGCCCGGCTATCTCGCGGGCGGCGGCGCGTCGAGGCGCCGATGTCGTTGGCGCCGACTTCGCGGACGCGATGGTTCAGCAAGCGCGCCGCATGTGAGTAGTCGGCACCTGCTCGGAATGCTGCATTTCGCCAGGGACCGGCCGCTTTGGGAATCGCTGGAATGCATCGTCATGGTCTAATCTGGCAACTGACCCATATCGAAGGGAATGTCATGCGAAGCATCGCAATTCTTCTCGTGGTTGTCCTGGCCGGTTGCGGAGCAAGCGTCAACCACACGCGGACAGCGAACGGACGCGAAGGAGCCGCCATCTCCTGTAACGGCATTCTGCTTACGTGGAAGACCTGCGACAAGGCTGCCGTGACAGCTTGCCCAGGCGGATACGACGTCGTCGACCGTCAGGAGAAGAAGACATATACGGAGTCTGGCAACGTCATGACCAGAAAGCTTGTGGTGAGCTGCAAGCCGTGATTCAAGCGGTCATCCGCAGAAAGCCCCGCTCCGTAAATGAAGGTGCCGGCGCACCATGAGTTCCCTTGAGAACGTTGCGGACCGTCCTTTAAAGGGCGGCGGACGATGTCAGGATCCGGAAGCGACAGGAGCAACTGTGGAGGTAGCGCAAGCGTTGAAGCCCTATCTATGTCTGGCTGGTCCCCGCTGGTCCGACTGACAGTCTCAGAAAGCCTGCCGCAGCACGCCGATCCCCCACCCGATCAGCAAAAGACCGATTGCGATAGATAACCAGCGTACATTCGGCAGCGTTTTCTCCAGCAGAATCACCGCCGCCAGCGCGGCGATCCAGAGCAGGTTCATCACGCCAACGACGAAAAGCAGCGCCATCAGCAGCCAGCAGCAGCCCGTGCAATAGAGCCCATGACGCAGGCCCATGATAAATGCGCCACCAACGCCGGCTCGCCACTCGGTCATGATGAACGAGAGTGGCGAACGGCACCTGGAGAGGCAGGCATGTTTCAAGGGCGTGAACTGATACGCGCCCGCACAGATGAGAAGTCCTCCTCCCAGAGCGGGACTCGTGCTCGCCATCATCGGCGAGACAAGCCGTGCTTCGAGAAGACCCCATTGGGCAAGGGCGGCAATTCCGCTGAAGGCCGTCCAGATGGCGATGTACCCGGCCACGAACGCAGCGGGGTGGACGTGAGGTTCTGATTGCGCGCGCCGACGCTGGTTGACCGCTGCAAACACCAGGATCATGGGCGTGGCGGAAGGCAACATCATGGCGACCATCATGACGGCCCACATCGCGAATACAAGGAACACGTCGACGCCGTTCCATGCCGCCATCCCAGGCATGATCGCCATGTCCGCGCCCGCGTCCATGTGCTCCATACCCCAGCCCATATACAGCACGTACAACCACGCTAGCGCGCACATGCCAAAGAGCCCGGCGAGAATGATTCGACGCTCGGTGGTCGGCCCGGTTTCAGACGGCTTGTTACTCGCCACAGCCACGCCCCAAAGGACAGGTTCGAGATCAGGCGGCCAGTCCGGTCGGCGTGTGCTCGACCTGAGCCAGCGAGCTGTGCGTACCCGTGTGGTTGAACTTGATCGCACCGGTCCCGATTAGCGTGACGGTCCGGGCAACCTCCATCTCCCTGTATTCGAAACCGTTCGGAAGCTGTACCACGACCCGTTGTTCTTCGCCGGTGGCGGGCACGACGAGTGGTGCCGACTCAGTTTCCACAATGCCCTGGACGAGCACGTGAGCCTTGCGGTTTCGCTGGTCAAACTCAAACGTGATGGGAACAAACTGCGGATCGAGGAAGGTGGTGACGATCGACGCCAGGATCTCGAAGAAGGTGCCGCCGTGCTGGCCGCTGAGGATTTGCAGCAGCGCGTCGCGCTGTTCCGCGGTGGCACGTTCATCGATAAGCGGCTGCATCGTACCGTTGCCCTCGTGCAGCGCGCCGGGCCAGTGGTAGGTGGCCACCCACACCAGGCCATCCAGACGGATGCCTCCGAAGGACCCCTCGGTGATCCGCATGGCCGCTACCCCTTCGCACCCCTTGTTGGGATAGGGCACACCGACTGTGTCGCATGGACAGGTGGGAATGCAGTTGCAGTTCTTGAGATAGTCCCCTTTCATTCTCCATGCGGTAGCCATGATGTCTTCCTCGAAAGAGATGGCCGGGTCTGCCGGGAGTTCGTGCCCGGCGATCCGTGCGAGAGTCGGGAGTGACCCGTTCTGATAACCGACGCGCAATTCGTAGTTACGGACGGCGCTGTTCACGCGTGATTCCAGTGTAGGCGATAGCGCGACAGCCAGCCTCGTACCACAAGGGGAGCCAGGGACCGGCAAAGGCGGCTGACAACTGGCGAGCAGGGCGTATCTTGCAGCCAGCGAGCCAGGCCCTGGCTGTTGACGTCAAGGCCGTCATGCGCCTGCTCAAGGGGTACCCAGTAACCAGTTAGCGAGAACGAGGGCTGACTATTCGTTGATTGCAAAGACCGATGCCTGCCAGGTCCATCCAGCAGTGCGGTGGCTATCGGCGCGGAAAACCGGCCCGTGGCATTCAAACCTTGCTTCGTGCTTCCGATCGATACCGGCTGGGGCTCTGACCAAACATCTTTTTGAAAGTCGAACAAAAGTGGTTTCGGACGCGTAGCCGACGGCGGCGGCGATGCTCGAGAGATTGTCGTTGCCCGTCTTCAAGGCGTCCCTCGCGATCGTCATGCGCCAGCGGATCAGATATTCCACTGGAGGCAACCCCACGAGATCTTTGAAGCGCTCGATGAACGCGGTGCGTGACATGCCGACCTTCGACGCCAGTTCCTCCACCTTCCAGCGACGTGCGATTTCTTCGTGCACCATCCCTGGCGCGGAGCCGATCCTTGGAACCGACAACGCGCCTGGCCAGCCCGCTGACCTCGGGCTGGCGGCAAGATGAGCCCGCAGGATGTTCACCAGCACAATATTCGCGATGCTGTCCGCCATCGCTGCCGCTCCAGGCCGAACTGACTCTGTCTCTGCCCTGATCAAGCGCGCCGAAAGCACGCTTTTGACCTTCAGCAGGGAGAACACGTCGGAAAGCGGGTCCATGGAAAATATGTACGATTCAATAGGATATTTGGTCAATTGATTATGGATTGAACGGATGCCGTGAGCAAGAATGGGTGCTCGCAGCTTCATAGGGAACACCAACGCCGTTCTGCCATTGCGGCGCGGTCGCGCCCAACCAAAAACCACCAATCCGTTTCCATCCGTCGTCGATCCAGAGGGACCTCCTCACGGGTTCACGGGTGAGGCGCGCGCAGGATTGCGTAAGTAAAGAACTTCGACGACGTGCAGATCGACGACGACGCAAGCAGCACGGTCAAGATCGCGACGGAAAAAGGCATCTTACGCTGCCGAGACCTTTAATTGACGATGGCCAGTCCGCACAGGACGGCAGCACATGGCAACAGACGCTTTCGGCCATACACGGGAACTGCCAAAACGCTCGATAGCGCTCAGTCTATCCAGACACTACTGTAGCGGCTCTGGTTGAGATTGTTATGTAACTGATGCGATTACAATTCACTATCCGGCACAAATGGACGAAGCGCCCGGATTTCAAACCGTTTCAACACACTTGTCTCGGGATCGTGGTCGAATGTGTCGCCATTCCAGGCGCGCCACTGCAAGTTTCCGTCAGGCGAAAGAACAACTCGATAGGCGCTGTCGAAGTCGAGAAACGAGTTGATTTGCGCGCAGAGGTCCGGGCTGTCTATCAGAATCGCTACTTCTGTGTTCTTGTACTCCGACCGGTCGTCAAGATTCATGGAGCCAACGAAGAGGTAGCGTTTGTCGATTAACGCCACCTTTCCGTGGAGCTTGCCGAGGGAAGTGCTGAATCGTCCCAGCAGGTTCCGGTCGTGAGCCAGCTTGGGGCTCAACTCAAAAAGTCTTACCCCGATTCGAGCCATGTCCTCGCGGTAGCGCGAGTATCCGAGATGCGCAAGCGTGACGTCGTTCGATGCGAGTGAATTTGTAAGTACCGTTATTTCGACGCCCCGTGACCTGGCCGCTTTCATTCGCTCGACGCCGGCCTTACCTGGAATGAAGTAAGGGGAAATCAATGTGACATCGTGAGTTGCCTTGCCAACGGTAGCCTGAAAGTGGTCACGAACCGTCGTCATGCCCGGATCGCCAGTTCTTGTTCCCTTGTCAACGGGGTCGGCGAAAAGCTCAGCATTGGCTTTTGTGAGTTCCAGCTTGCCGCTTCTCAGTTGCTGTACTGTCCGGGCGTACCGCAACATAGGTTCCGGAACATTGTCTATCGGCGCAGGCGTTACGTTGGAGGTGAGCTGTTCAAATGCATCGAATGGGTTGTCGGGTACTGCAGCCGCGTCGACCACGACGGAGAGTGGATACACAATTGCGCTATTCCAGTAAGTGTCAAAAGTCGTTTCCACTTGTCCAACTATCGAACCCACAGCAAGAACGTCCAGGTCTACAAAGTTGCCGTCCTGACGACGCATGAAGTATTCGTCGGCCATGTTCCGGCCGCCGAGTATGGCCACGGCGCCGTCGGCCACGAACATCTTGTTGTGCATCCGGTGGTCGAGTTCTGACACACGGTTCAATTCAAGCAGGAACCGGGAGAGCGTCGAACTCCGTCCTGCAGTGAACGGGTTAAACAGCCGTACCTCGACGTTGGGGTGTTTGCTCAATAAGGAAAGGATCGGGTCCTCTCCAGTTGTGTAAAGGTCGTCGACAAGGAGGCGCACTCGCACCCCGCGCATGGCGGCGTCTCTCAGGGCTCGCAGGAAGCCGTGTCCGACATCGTCATTGCCCACCAGATAGTATTGAACATCCAGACTGCGCTGTGCTTGCGTCACCAGCTCGATACGCGTCGCATAGGCGTTTGATGCGACGGGAAGCAACTGGAAGCCTGATGCCCCGGTGTCGTCCAGCGAGTGAGTGGCGATGCTTTGAATCGCGCTCGGACCCAATTTGTCTGTTGATAGCGTTACAGACCTGTTCGCCTGGATCGGTGGGTTTGCGCATGCCAGAAGCAATAGGGACAACGCGACGTGAACGACCCAAATGACGATGGGGACGCACTTTGCAGGCGTTTCATTTGCCGCGAGTGTGCAACTCGTCATGTAGTCTCTCCCTCCAGCGTCAACCCCGGATCACTTTTCAACGGAACTCGAAGTGGTTGCATCGCTCGTTCCTCAGTGAGTCAGCATCCTGAACGCGTGGTGCCAGTCGCCCCTGAGGAATCCCGGGAGGCACCACAGCATGCACAGCGGCTCGATCGATCGAGCCGATGCGATGCTCCCGCAATCGTAGGGTTCCCACCCGAACTGCCGGATGATCCCGCCTACCTGGTCCTTCGCACCGTCGTCGTTGCCGCACAGGAACATGGTCGGGGTGCCTTGCTCAAAGTGAGGATTGACCATCAGCGCATTTCCGACACTGTTGAAGGCCTTCACCACATGGGCTTGAGGAATCTTCGCCTGAATCCACTCGCCGAGTGACTCATTCGGTCCCGTCGTATATTGCAGAACCCCATTGACCGGCGGCTCGTCGGCAAGCGGGTTGGTCGCGTCGATGACCGTCTTGCCGGCGAGATTCTCCGGTCTCGCAAGCTCGATTACGCTTGCGGCAATCCGGCCGAGCACGGCCAGCACGACGATTTCGCCGAACCGCGCGGCTTCGTCGAACGTTCCCGCTTTGGCTCCGGTGTTTTGACGAACCCAGTCCTGTACCTCTTTCTTTCGCGGATCCCGCGTGCCCAGCATCGTGTCATGGCCATGCTTGAGGAAGCCCGCGCCCAGCGCCCGGCCAACATCTCCTGATCCCAATATGCCTACTTTCATTTCGTCCTCCGCGAGAGGTTGTGAACATCGCTACTCCGGTTCTCAAGAGTCTCTCTCATGCGTTGGGTTCCCGGTTGTTTCCCGCATCAACGACAGCCCGACCCGGGTGCCAAACCCGCGTGTGTAAGCCAGTTGCACCAGCAGCATGGCCGCGGGTTCCACGTAGCGGGCAAGAACAAGCGGTCCGGCATCGACCGGCTCGGCCTGGATGTCGCTCACCAGCTTCGCGACCGCAGCCCGCGCTTCGCTGTCATCACCGCAGACGAACACGCCCGCGCGTTTGCCGCCAATCAGCATGCTGGGCGAATGCAGCATTTCTGCAAACGGCGGGATCGCCTTGACTACCGTTGCCCACGGTGCGAGTCTGGCGATCTCTTCCGCGCCGGAGGTGTTGGTCCCTACGAGCAAGCCGCTCATGTCGGGCTTCAGCGCATTGGTGCAATCCCATAAGATTTTTTTCTGCGATGCGTCGCCAACCTGCCTGAGGGCGTCAGAGGCGGCGGTCCAGGGCGTGGCCAGCACCACCACCTCCGCGAACCGCACCGCTTCATCTACCGTGCCAACGCTTGCGCCGAGCGCGGCCGCGGTCATTCCCAGCTTTTCCATGTCGAGACTGAAGCTCAGCATCACTGAATGACCGGCGGGTACGAGATGCTTCGTCAGACCGGTTCCCACGTTGCCTGCACCAATGATTCCGATTTTCACGATCGCGTCTCCTTCAGATACGGCAGATCTCAGGCGATGTTCGCCCAGATGGACTTGTACTGCGTGTAGCTCTCAAGCGCCTCGGCGGCTTGCTCGCGTCCATAGCCGGACATCTTGCATCCGCCAAATGGTCCGTTCGGATGGTACTTGTGCCACGTGTAGATCCACACTGTGCCGGCGTTGATGCGGTCCGCGAGGCGCAGCGCCCGGCCCAGATTCCGGGTTTGAATTCCGGACGCGAGTCCACCATTTCGAACGCCTGACGGTTGCATGGTGAAGCTCATTCTCGGCGCGGCGACGATGCTGGTCTATGCTATGAAACGTCTAAACAGTTGTGAGCGGCGGTGCAAAATGAAAACTGACGGAGGCAGTTCGATCGATCTGTTCAGGGCCTTGAAAACGTTCGCAGCGACGGTCGAGTCGACGAACTTTTCCGCGGCAGGCCGTCAGCTGGGCGTGACACCTGGCGCGGTAAGCAAACAGATTGGCATGCTCGAGGCGTTGCTGGGCTGCCGGCTCTTCCAGCGCACCACCCGCCACCTGGCGGTCACGGAGGAGGGGCGCCGCCTGTACGCGATGGTGCTCCAGCCGGCGCAGCAGATCGAAGACGCAATCGCGGCCTTGTCTTCTGTTGAAACCCGGGTCAGCGGGCTCGTCAAGGTATCGTTGCCGATCGCATTCAGCCGCGTCGCGCTACTACCGGTATTGAACAGGTTTCGAGAGCGCTTCCCGCAGGTCACGCTCGATCTGCGTTTTGAGAATCGCCATGTGGACCTGATCTCGGAAGGATATGACTGCGCGATCGGACAACTGCACGATACGGATTCCAGCGTGGTCGCGCGCACCCTCGCGCCGTTAACGCTCATTCTTTGCGCGGCACCCGCTTACCTGGAGCAGCGCGGCGAACCGCTTTCCGTCGAGGAACTGGAGCGCCACGAACTCATTTTGTTCCGGTCCCCGACTTCGGGAAGAATTGAGACATGGAAATTGCGGTCGAGAAACAGGGAGGTGGTATTCCAGCCTCACGCCCGGCTCGTCGTGACCGATACCGAGGCGTTGACGGAACTCGCGGTGGCCGGGTGCGGGATTGCACTGTTAGGCGTACATCATGCGGCTGCGCTGATTGCCGCAGGCAGGTTGAAGTGGGTGCTGGCGAAATTTAGTGCAAAGCGTAGCGACATCTGTATTTATTACGCTGCAAGGAAACACCTGCCGCCGCGCGTCGCGGCATTCGTCGAGTTCGTTGTTGGGGAGGTTCGGGACAGTGAGGTCGTCAGGCATTCCGGCGCGCTCGTTCGGCAGAGGGGCCAGGCAGTCACTGGGACGACGTCGCCTGGTCCGGACATCCGTGCTTGATTAATTAACCACGGTCCGCAACCGTAGCGGGCCGGGTGAACTGAAAAGTTGCACCGCGCCCAGGGGCGCCGGCGACCCACAAGCGCCCGCCATGCGACTCAACGATTGAACGGCTGATGCGAAGCCCCATGCCTGTGCCGTGGGGTTTAGTTGTAAAGAACGGATCGAAAATCTGTTCCGCGAACTGCGGCGGAACCCCTATGCCGGTATCACTGACTGAAACATGAATCTGCTCGTTTTCAGCCCGCTGCGACTTGATGACCATCTCTCGTATTCCATCAACGTCCTTCATCGCTTCGATGCTGTTGACGATCAGATTCATCGCGACCTGCTGCAATTGCACGCGATCTCCGACGATCTGAGGAAGATCGGCTGCCAGTTCCGTCCGATATGTTGTATCGCACTGCCTCGCTGCGCAGGAGGCCGACGGTTTCTCGAATAATCTCGCTTACACCAAAGACCTCTCGATTCAGGGCGCCCTTCTCGAATTGTGTGCGGATCCTGCCGATGATCTGAGCAGCGCGTTGTCCGTCTCTCACAATATTGGTGACAGCCGCGCGCACTTCATTGAGACCGGAGCTTTCCCAGGCTACGCCAGTTCAATACTCTCGTTGTCAGGCGGCTCGCCCGATTGCAGGCGAGGAAGCCGCTAGCACAGACCTCCGGTTGCCCCGCCAGACCCGCCAGACGATCGCAGGGTTGAGCAGCGCCGGTGGAGGAATCATCAGGTTCACAACCTTAAGGAATGCAGTCGCCAGCGTGCTGTCGCGCGTCGCTGCAAGATGAAGCTTGCCGATGTACCAGTTGATGAAACGCAGCATCGGCGGGCGGGCGCACTTGACTTGCGGATGGCGGAGGTCGTTGCCAACCGCGATGTCCCACGGAATGTCGACGATCCTGGAAACCGCCCTGAAGAATCGCCGCGCAAGATCGTTCGAGCCCGCGCGCAGGCACTGTTGCAGCGTGAGCGCCTCCTGCGCCGCGACCGTCATGCCTTGCCCGTACACCGGGTTGAAGCTGCAGATGGCGTCGCCGAAAACCAGGTAGTTCTCGGGGAAGCGGGCGAGCTTCTCGTACCGCCGGCGCAGGTTGGAGACGTAACGGTAGCGCCTGTAAGCGGTTAGCGGCTCCGCGCTTGCCACAAAGTCGTGAATCGCCATGGTCGGCAGGGTCGCCAGATACGCGAGAAAGCCTTGATCGTTGTCGGGTGCGTCGTCGCCAAGAAAACCGCCGGCACTGATGATCCAGCTGTCGCGCTCCTGCGCGAGCATGGCGCCGTTCCGCCAGGTCGGCGCACTACCGGCGATAACTATGCCGAGCTTACCGCCAAGATCAGTCGGCCGACGTCGATAGGTACGGGTCATGTAGCCAATGCCGATCTCGACCTTTTCGTCGGCGGGAGGTTGGTAGCCGAGCGCTTCGAGCCACGCCGCACTCGATGAGCCGCGGCCAGTCGCATCGACGACAAGGTCCGCGCTGACGGTCTCTTCCGGCTTGTCCTCGATCCGCGCGCGCACACCGGTCACGCTCTTGCTGGCGGGATCACTGATAAGACCTCGCACAGCGCAATTCTCTATGGCGCGCACGTTCGGCAACGCCAGGAGCCGTCGGCGCAGATGGCCTTCGAGCACGGGACGACTGGCAAGCAGGCCGATCAGGTCGCTCCTGCCATTAGCAAGCGTAACGTTGCGACCTATCCAGGTCACATCGTTGGCGACATCGCCAAGCAACCCGCCGCTTTGCGCGACAACCTCGTTGTTATATCCTGGGAAGAATTGCTCGAGTACCGCGCTGCCGCGCGCAAGAAGCCCATGGGTGTGGCGACCCTGCGGGACGCCCTTGCGCGGCGTGTCGGCTGACGGAAACGTATCGCGCTCGAGCACGGTGACAGTGGTATAGAAGTCCGATAGTGCGCGAGCAGCCAACAGCCCACCCATGCTGGCGCCGATCACGATCGCATGCTCGCCCAGGTTCTTCATGGCAATCCTCCAGCTCAATCTGTCGCGGTGAGTCCGGCGACGATCATCTGCAGTGCATGGTAGCATCGGCTCGTCCCCTGAGCGTCCCCTGGACGCCGTCATTGAGGGTGCATCACGATGGCTCTGTTCAGCGTGCGCACGCCTGGATTTCCGGAGATCTGTCGGGACGGCCGGCTGTGCCCGCTGACCTTGCGCAAGGGTCTCGCCCTGCTGATCTACCTTGCCGAAGCGCAGGGCTCAGTCGGGCGCGACGTCGTCGCAGCCATGTTGTGGCCGGAAACCTGCGAAGACGTCGTACGGACACGGCTGCGGCGCCTGTTGCATCGCCTCCAGCTCACGCCTGGCGACGACGCTCTCACGACCGACCGGTCGACGGTTCGATGGTCATCAGCGAGCGACCTGCAGCTGGATTCCCAGCTGTTCGAGCAAGCGTGCGACCGAATCCTTCGAAGGCCCAATGCGCAGAGCCATCATTTCAAACGGCTGTTGCGCCAGTCACGCGGCGTGACGCCGAAGCGTGCGTTAAACCAGTTCGTGAAGGAAGCCTGCTGTGAATAGCCTAGCAGTGCGGAAACCCGCCCGATCGGATAGCGCGGGTTGCTCATATAGCGTACGGCAAGTTCGCACCTGACTTCCTCGACCAGACGCGAGAAGCTGGTATGCGTCAGTTCAAGCTGGCGCTGCATGGTGCGAACGCTCAGACGCAAATGGCGGGCAACCAGTTCGACGGTGGCCTGCTCGAGGGGCAGCAGCAGGTAGATCGCCTTGCGCACTTCCAGCGCGGTCGAATCGGCACCCGTCACATTGAGTGAATCAGCGAGGCTCTCGGCATATCGCACCAGTTCCGGGTCAGCAGCGGGATTCGGGTAGTCGAGATCGGCGGCCGCACACACGAAGCCATTGAAATCACTGCGGAACTCCAACGGACAGCCGAAGAACCGTCGATGAAACGTCAAGTCCTGCGGTCCTTGATGAGTGAAATGGACCGAGCGCGGTTTCCAGTGATCGCCGAGCAGGGCGCTGGAGTGGCGCGCGAGCACGCCGACCGCGAGTTCGATCGCCTGATTCGTCGGGGTGCCCGGTTCCACGACCAGTTCTTCCCGGATGGTGACCGTTCCACCCGCGTCCTCGATGTGCACAGCCAGGGCTTCGTTCAGTAGATGCCGGTATTCGGCTGCGGCCAGTAATACCTCGCGCAGCGTGCGTTTATGTGCGAGCAGGACATTGACCACACCGGTACCGAACTTCTGCCGGGTCTCGGCCATCTGTAGCGCGAAAGTCGGGCACGACGCCCTTTCGGCCGTAAGTTCCAGCAGCCGGCACGCGGCGGTTGCCGGAACGCGATCGTCCGGATTCGCAAGCGCCGCGGTATCGATCCCGACCTGCTGTGCAAGCTCGACCGGGTTCAGTCCGACCCGCCGCGTCACATCGAAATAGCCGCTCATGGCTACCGAGCGCAACATCGTTTCCATCGCTTTGTCTCCGCATACGTCTCGCAGGCGGCCTCCCTGCGTCTGGTATTGGAATGTCTACCGCACGCACCGGTGTTAACGCGTAGTGGCATGAAATGCTAAAAGAATGGCGCCCAATCACAAAAGTGTAGCGCAGCATTGCCGTATCGTGGGATCTCACCGGTTCATCATGTTCCGACCAGTCTTCATGCGGCCAGCCGTGTCGCGAGCGTCGGAATACCGTACTCATATTGGAGAACACGATGCAATTCCTCGACGATTCGCTGCACCCTGAGAACCAGGACAAGGTTGTCATCACGACCGCTCCGTATGGCCCGGAATGGATGCCCGAGGACTTTCCGGAAGACATTCCGGTAACGATGGAGGAGCAGATCCAGAAGGCCGTCGACTGCTACGAGGCCGGCGCGACCGTGCTGCACCTGCATGTGCGCGAACTGGATGGCAAGGGCTCCAAGCGCCTGTCGAAGTTCAATGAACTGATCGCGGGTGTGCGTGCGGCCGTGCCGGACATGATCATCCAGGTGGGTGGCTCGATCTCGTTTGCACCGGAAGACGACGGCCAGGCCGCGAAGTGGCTGTCCGACGACACGCGTCACATGCTAGCCGATCTCGACCCGAAGCCCGATCAGGTGACGGTCGCGATCAATACCACGCAGATGAACATCATGGAGTTGCTCTATCCGGAGTACCTGGAAGGCACGTCGCTGTCCAATCCTGGGCTTATGGCCGCCTACAGCGAAATGACGGTGCCCGCGGGTCCGGCCTGGGTTGAGGAGCATCTGCGCCGCCTGCAGGCCTCGGGCATCCAGCCGCACTTCCAGCTTACGGGTATCCATGCGCTCGAAACGCTCGACCGCCTGGTGCGCAAGGGCGTCTACAAGGGGCCGCTGAACCTGACGTGGATCGGCATCGGCGGCGGCTTCGACGGTCCGAACCCGCACAACTTCTTCAACTTCGTCCACCGTGCGCCGGACGGTGGCACGGTCACGGCCGAGTCGCTGCTGAAGAACGTCCTGCCGTTCAACATGATGGCGATGGCCATGGGCCTGCATCCGCGCTGCGGCATCGAGGACACGATCATCGACCAGCACGGCAACCGGATGACTTCGGTGCAGCAGATCGAGCAGTGTGTGCGCGTGGCGCACGAACTGGGCCGTGAAATCGCGAGCGGCAAGGAGGCGCGCGAGATCTACAAGATTGGTGTGCAGTACAAGACGGTCGACGAGACACTCACGGCCAACGGCATGGCGCCGAATCGCAAGGCCGGTGTGAAGAATCTGCCGCTGCGCGCGGCGTAAGGGATTGAAGCGCGGCTGACGTTTCGCGGACGTCGGGCTTCAAAGGTAGGGCTCGCCGGCAAGCCGGGGAGAGTTTTGCAGTATCCATAAAGGCTGCCTTTGTCCTGCGGGGCAAAGGCGGTCGCCAACGAGCTGGACACGAAGGAGACAACTCATGTTCACGCATGCCGAGCCCATGACGGCCGATGTTTCGACGACGCAAAAAGGCGTGCACGCGTATGCGTGGGTGGTGTTTGTCCTGACGGTGGGGTTGCTGCTATCCGACTACATGTCGCGGCAGGTGTTGAATGCGGTGTTTCCGATGCTCAAGGCGGCATGGAACCTTTCCGACACCCGGCTCGGTTCGCTCAGCAGCGTAGTCGCGCTGATGGTCGGCGTGCTCACCTTTCCGCTGTCGGTACTCGCCGACCGCTGGGGCCGCGTGAAAAGCATTGTCCTGATGGCGGCGATGTGGAGTCTCGCGACGCTCGGCTGCGCGCTCGCGACGAACTATGGCGAGATGCTACTCGCGCGTGCCTTGGTCGGTATCGGTGAAGCCGCCTATGGCAGCGTCGGCATCGCAGTCGTCCTCAGCATCTTTCCGGCACGGCTGCGCGCTACGCTCACCGCCGCGTTCATGGCTGGCGGGGCGTTTGGTTCAGTGCTGGGCATGGCGCTAGGCGGTGCCGTCGCGGCTCGCTTCGGCTGGCGCGCGGCGTTCGGCGCAATGGCGGCGCTTGGAATCATGCTGGTCGTTTTCTACCGGTTTGCCATCACCGAAAAGCGAATCGCGCCGCTGCAGCCGGCAAACGTGAGCCGTCAGACGCAGGGCGCCGGTGTGTGCATGAGCTTGCGCACGTTGATTCAAGGACTCTTTTCGACAAAGTCGGTCGTGTGTGCCTACGTCGGCAGCGGCATCCATCTGCTGGTTCCGGCCGCTGTGTGGGCGTGGATGCCCAGCTTCCTGAACCGCTACTACGGCATGTCTGCCGGCAACGCGGCCATGGGCGCGGCCGTGTTCGTGCTGGCCACCGCTTTTGGCATGGTGGTGTGCGGAAATCTGGCCGACCGGCTCAGCAAGCATGCGCGGGAAAGGAAGTGGAGCACTGCTGTCGCCTTCTGCCTGATCTGCTTCGTGCTGCTCACGATCGGTTTCCGCATGCCGGCGGGTCCGGCACAGCTCGCCGTGATCGGCGCCGGCATGTTCTTCTGCGCCGGCGCGACCGGCCCCTCGGGTGCGATGGTGGCGAACCTCACCCCACCATCGATCCATGCATCGGCGTTTGCCACGCTGACGTTGGCGAACAACCTGCTGGGGTTGGCACCCGCTGCCGTCCTGACGGGCATCGTGGCCGACCGGATCGGGCTGCTCGGCGCGTTGCAACTCGTGCCGTTTGCACCCCTCGTCGCGGCAATCGCCTTCTTCATCGGCAAGCGGAACTATGGCGTCGACCTCGATCGCTTGAGTGCCCTGCGTGAGCAGGCCGGGAGCTGACCCGACGGTCACCCGCGAGCTTTAGACCTGGCAAGTGCGCCCGAGAGCAAATTGGGCAGCCCATCACAGGCGAAACAAATTCGCAGTTTGAGTAATGAACAGGAGATTTGACATGGCGAAAGCAGTGCGCTTCCATGAAACCGGCGGTCCCGAAGTGTTGCTCTATGAAAACGTTGAAGTGGGCGACCCCGGCCCCGCACAGGTTCGCTTGCGCCATGAGGCAGTGGGCCTGAATTTCGCCGACACCTACTTCCGCACCGGCCTGTACCCCGTGCCGCTGCCTGCGGGCATGGGTGTCGAGGCTGCAGGTGTGGTCGAGGCCATCGGCCCCGACGTGACCAACGTTGCGGTCGGCGATCGCGTGACCTACACCGGCTTTCTCAACACGCTTGGCGCTTACAGTACAGAACGCCTGATCCCGGCCGCGCCGCTCATCAAGCTGCCTGATGCGATCTCCTGCGAAACAGCTGCCGGCATGACGATGCGAGGCCTGACCTCGTCGTACCTGATGCGCCGCATTCATGACTTCAGGGCGGGCGACACCATCCTGCTGCATGCCGCCGCCGGCGGTGTCGGTCTGATCGTGTCGCAATGGGCGAAGCTGCTGGGTCTCACCGTGATCGGCACGGTATCGAACGAGGCCAAGGGCGAGGTGGCCCGCGCGCATGGCTGCGATCACATCATCTACTACAGCCGGGAGGATGTCGCGAAGCGTGTGCGCGAACTGACCAATGGCATGGGCGTGGACGTCGTGTTCGACAGCGTCGGCAAGGATACCTTCGAGGCGTCGCTTGATTCGCTCAGGCGCCGTGGCCTGATGGTCTGCGTCGGCACGGCGTCCGGAGCGATCCCGCCGTTCAATCCGCAGATGCTGGCGATGAAGGGCTCGCTCTACCTGACGCGGCCCGCGCTGGCGGACTACATTGCCGACCCCGTCGAGAAAAACGAACTTGCCGGCGAACTCTTCGGGCATGTCGCCGCAGGCCGCGTCAAGATCGAACTCAACCAGCGTTACGCACTGGAGGACGCGACGCAGGCCCACCGCGACCTCGAAACGCGCAAGACGACCGGCTCGTCGGTCTTCGTTATCTGAGGAGCAGGTCATGCGAGTCGAACAATTGACGTGTGCCATCGGTGCCGAACTGGTCGGGGTGAATCTCGCCGATGCCATCCACGATGACAGCCTGTTTGCCGGGATCCGGGCAGCGCTGCTTGAGCACAAGGTGCTGTTCCTGCGCGACCAGGACATTTCGCGCGCCGAGCACGTCGCATTCGCTCGCCGTTTTGGCGCACTGGAAGACCATCCCGTCGCCGGCAGCGATCCGGAGTATCCGGGCCTCGTGCGCATCTACAAGAACCCGGATCAGCCCAACGACCGGTATGAAAACGCCTGGCACGCGGATGCCACCTGGCGCGAGGCGCCGCAGTTCGGCGCTGTCCTGCGCTGCGTGGAGTGCCCGCCAGTCGGCGGCGACACAATGTGGGCAAACATGGTCCTCGCCTACGAGAACCTGCCGGACCACATCAAGACCCAGATCGCGGACCTGCGCGCCCGCCACAGCATCGAGGCGAGCTTCGGAGCCGCGATGCCGATCGAAAACCGTCTCGCTCTTAAAGCGCAATTCCCGGACGCTGAGCATCCGGTCGTGCGCACGCATCCAGAGACCGGTGAGAAGGTGTTGTTCGTGAGCGCCTTCACCACCCATTTCACCAATTACCACACACCGGCGCGCGTGCGCTTCGGGCAGGACGCCAATCCGGGCGCGGGTGACCTGCTGCGCTATCTCATCAGCCAGGCCTGCATCCCCGAGTACCAGGTCCGCTGGCGCTGGAAACCCAACAGCATAGCGATCTGGGACAACCGCAGCACGCAGCACTATGCAGTGATGGACTACCCGCCGTGTCATCGCAAGATGGAGCGCGCCGGAATTATCGGCGACAAGCCGTACTGATCGGGCCGGAGACCACTTAATGACCCTCGATACGACACCGACCATTCTGATGGTGCCGGGTTTGCGCGACCACGTGGCGGAGCACTGGCAAACTCTGCTGGAGAGAAAGTTGCCCAAGGCGGCCTCGGTGCCACCGCTCGAGCACGACAAACGCAGTTGTGCTGCGCGCGTTGCGGCGCTCGATGCTGCCCTCGCGAAAATCGATGGTCCGGTGATCCTGGTCGCGCACAGTGCGGGCGTGATGATTACGGTGCACTGGGCGGAGCAGCACAGCCGCAAGATTCACGGTGCGCTGCTCGCCGCTCCTGCCGACCTCGAGACGCCGCTGCCGGCGGGCTACCCGGCCATTGATGCGCTGGCTCGGAACGGCTGGCATCCGGTTCCACGAAAGCCGCTGCCGTTCCCGAGCATCGTCGGCGCGAGTCGCAACGATCCGCTCGCGCAGCTCGAGCGTGTAGCGGCGATGGCGAAACACTGGGGCAGCCGTCTTGTCGACCTCGGCGAAGTCGGTCACCTGAATCCCGCTGCAGGGTTTGGTGAATGGCCGATGGCGGAGACACTGATCCACGAACTTGTCTGATCAGAATTGGGCCGCGCGGGCAGATTGGGACGCGGGCGAGCGGCCCTTCCTGGTGATCGATGCCTTCTTCGATTCATCTGTCCGTGGCGCCTGATCGGCAAGCGCAATCTGGACACGACCGTGTCCCGCATTAAAGGAGCAGGGAATGTCACGTCAGATACGGGTTGGCGCGGTCGATGAACTCGCGCCCGGCCAACGAAAACTGGCCTTCATCGATGGCCGCAGCATTGTCCTGTTCAACATCGCCGGTACGATCCACGCAATCGACGACTCGTGTCCCCACAACGGGGCCTCGGTCGCAAGCGGTCAGCTCGAGGGGTGCATGCTGCGTTGTCCGGCGCACGGTCTGCGTTTCGACTTGCGCACTGGCTGCATGCCAGGCGCAGGCGGGTTAAGCCTGACAACTTTCCCGGTTCGGGCCATCGACGGCAAGGTGGTCGTGAGTCTTGAGGATCCGACCACACGTCCCGCGCATGCACCAGTGCGCAGTGCGGCACCGTGATCCAGGCCGCGCGGGAACATACAGCCATTCAGGGGAACAAGGATGCAAGGTTTGATGATGCAACAACCGCTACTGGTCGCTTCGCTGCTCACGCATGCTGAACGCCATCACGGCGAACAGGAAATCGTGTCGCGACGGGTCGAAGGTGACATTCACCGTTATCGGTACCGGGACCTTGCGCAACGCGCGCGCCGCGTGGCAAACGCCCTGGCAAGCCTCGGCATCAAGCCGGGCGAGCGGGTTGGGACGCTGGCGTGGAATGGCTACCGGCACATGGAGCTGTACTTCGCGGTGTCGGGGTCCGGGTCCGTGTTGCATACGCTCAACCCCCGGCTCCACGTCGACCAGCTCGCGTACATCATCGAACATGCGGAAGATCGCGTCGTGTTCTTTGACCTGACGTTTCTGCCGCTGATCGAGAGCGTCGCGCCACGGGTCAAGAGCCCGAAGGTCTTCGTTGCAATGAGCGATCGCGCGCACATGCCGCGAGACCATAGCCTGTCGGCGACGCTGCTGTGCTACGAGGATCTCGTCGACGGTCAAAGCGACGCATTCGACTGGCCGCTGCTGGACGAAAACAGCGCGTCATCGCTGTGCTACACGTCCGGGACGACCGGCAACCCGAAGGGGGTGCTATACAGCCACCGCTCGACCCTGCTGCACACCTACGCGGCAGCGCTGCCGGATTCGCTGAACTGTTCGGCGCGCGATGTGATCCTCCCGGTCGTGCCGATGTTCCATGTGAACGCGTGGGGACTGCCGTATATCGCCTGCATGGTGGGTGCGAAGCTGGTGTTTCCGGGGCCGGCGCTGGACGGCAAGTCGCTCCATGAACTGATCGAGGACGAACAGGTCACGCTGTCGGCGGGCGTGCCGACAGTCTGGCAAGGACTGCTCGCGCATGTCGACGCGATCACGGGTTCGTTTTCGTCGATGACGCGCACGATTATCGGCGGCGCTCCGTGCCCGACAGCGATGACGACGGCGTTCCAGGAGCGCCATGGCGTCGACGTCGTGCACGCATGGGGCATGACGGAACTGAGCCCGGTCGGT
Source organism: Paraburkholderia sp. GAS334 (assembly GCF_050436625.1). Taxonomy (NCBI): domain Bacteria; kingdom Pseudomonadati; phylum Pseudomonadota; class Betaproteobacteria; order Burkholderiales; family Burkholderiaceae; genus Paraburkholderia; species Paraburkholderia sp. GAS334. Next base: position 68,089 of record NZ_JBNDMO010000015.1, read on the forward strand.
ACCGTCTGCAGTTTCAAGGCGCATCAGGTGTCTCTGCCCCTGGAAGAGCGCTATGCGCTTCAGGCGAAGCAGGGGCGCCCGGTATTCGGCATGGACATGAAAATCGTCGACCTGGAAGGCGAGGCGTTGCCGTGGGACGGCACCACAACTGGCGACCTTCTCGTGCGCGGTCATTGGGTCACGCGGGAATATTTCGGCAGCGACGACACGCCGCCGTTGCGCGACGGCTGGTTCCCAACCGGCGACGTGGCCAGGATCGATCCAGACGGCTTCATGCAGATTACGGATCGCAGCAAGGACGTCATCAAGTCCGGCGGCGAATGGATCAGCTCGACCGACATCGAAAACGTCGCGTACCTGCACCCCGAAGTCACGACGGCGGTATGCATCGCCGCGCGGCATCCGAAGTGGGACGAGCGGCCGCTGCTGCTGATCGTGAAGAAGGGTGGTAGCGCGCTCGACGCGGCCGAACTGCTCACGTTCTTCGACGCCCGGGTTGCGAAGTGGTGGAAGCCCGACGCCGTGGTGTTCGTCGACTCGGTTCCGCTCGGCGCAACCGGCAAGGTACTCAAGAACCAGTTACGCGATCAGTTCGGCGATTACTACCTGTCGGCCTGAGACACCGACGTGGCAGCAACACAGTTTCATTCGAGCAACAAACAATAAGCCGCCGGGTCCACCCGGCGCGCCCCAAACCAGGAGGAGACACAATGAAATTGAAATCAAGCAGCCTGGCAGTGCTGATAGTTTTTGCCAGCGCAGCCCATGCCCAGTCGTCGGTCACGCTCTATGGCGTACTCGACAGTGGATTCCTGTATCAGAGCACCTCGACCGCAACGTTCCTGCCGACCGCGCATAACCTGGGGCATGTCTATCAACTCAAGGACGGCGGCATCTATGCCAGCTACTGGGGCCTGAAGGGAAGCGAAGATATTGGCGGTGGCTACAAGATCACCTTCAAGCTGCAAGGCACGTTCAACACCACGAACGGCAAGTTCGGGCTGTCCGATACGCCGGGCACAACCGCAATCTTCAACCAGTTCTCGACGATCGGGGCATCCGGGCCGTTTGGCACGTTCGACGCCGGCCGGCAGATCATCCCGATGATCTACGCGATGGCGGAAACCGACGTACGCGGCGCACAGTATTTCGGCAGTATCCTGACTGCGTGGCTCGGCATCAATCAGGCGGCCGGCTGGCCCGGCACCAGCACGAACGCCCCAATCGGCGCCCTCTATGACAGCAACGCGCTGGTCTACAATTCGCCGAAATTCTATGGTGCATCGCTTGCGCTTGAGTACGCGCCGGGTGGCGTCGCGGGACAGTTCCAGGGCGGCACGCGTGAATCGGCTGTGCTCAAGTATTCGAATTACGGACTGAACCTGTCCGCTGTGTACTACAACGGACATGACACCAATCCGTTCCCGCTGACCTATCCGGCGGCGCCGGCTGCGCCTGCGACAGGCCAGAGCAACAATCGCTTCTACTATTTCGGTGCGATGTACACGATCAGCGGGTTTTCTATGTCCGCCTCGTATGGCATCGGCAAGAACCCGGCGAAGAGCAACACCGTTGACTTCGAAATGGTGTCGGGTGGCCTCGGCTACCAGTTCAATCCGCACTTCAAGATCACGTCCGGCTACTACTACCTGAAGGACCGGAATCATTCAGCGAATCACTCGAGCGAAATCGCAGTGGGTGCGGAATATAACCTGTCCCAACGGACCAAGGTGTACGCGCAAGTCGGCTACGTCGACAACAAGGGGACGATGAACCAGACGATCATCTATGGGGCACCGGTTGCGCCGGGCGTCTCCACCACTGCGGCCATGATCGGCCTGCGCCATAACTTCTGATTCCGTCACCCTCATCAAGCGGAGCAATCCATGAAAACAATCAAGGTACTTGGGCTGGCTGTCGCCACATTGTTGGTTCCAATGTCCATGACCACGTGGTGCCAGGCCGGTGAAGCAGCCAGTACCCCGCCCAGTGCGCAAGGTGCGTCCGCGATAGCGGGATCGGGCGCAGCGGCACCCACGGGAAGGAAAGCGGATCGCGCCCTGCGCCGGAAGATTTACGCTGCCATCGGGCAGGACAAGGAAATCAGCGCCGGAGACATCAGTGTCATTGCGAAAGACGGCGCGGTGACACTGAATGGCACGGTCACGGAAGCTGCCCATGTCGGCAAGGTCGAGGCGATCGCCAGGGGCGTTCCCGGAGTGACGTCGGTGGCCAACAAGCTGACGGTGAAGAAACCGTTTGGCGGCATGTAATCCGCCGTAGTCAGAAACGGAGTGGGCGAGGCCGAAGACAACTGGCCACGCCGACTTCGACCCATCAGTGGCGACGCCCAATCTGGCGGTCTCGCGCAGCCACTGCCTCCCTGCGAGATCGGCTGTTCGCATTCGCCCAGGAGCGGATATAGGGCGCACAAATCAAACGCATTGAAAAATAGCTCCAGATACTATTCTTCATGCTGGCATCGTAATTCCATACGTTCGACTCCGAGCGTGCCGCACTTGTGGCGCGAAGCCTCCCTTGCGGTCATTCACGACGGGACCTGCGAGATGATCAAGCGGCTGACGCTTATTTCTGCTTCTGTCGCACTGGGCTGCATAGCTACGGTTGCCCCAGTACTGACCAGCATCCATATCGCCGACGAGGATGCAGAACGTCGCGAGCAAGAAGATCTGCAGCAGTTCTCTTTACCAAGCGGGACTTCGTCTACGTTGCAAGGAACGACGAGTATCAATGCCCTGCCGGGGAGCGCGCAATTCGTCGATTCACGACCGTTGAAAACGGGATGACTCTGCAGGTGTACTGGCCCAGCGCCTGCCCGCGTTGTGCGCGCTGGTTTAACCGACGGTCGCGGCCCGACAGCAGAACACGACTGGATTCACAGCTGCTCAGCGTTCCTTTGAATGCGTTGCAAGCAGTTGCTGATGGCGTGCCTCGGTTGCATCTACCGCCGCGCGTGTGCGCGGGTCCGTGCAAGTTAACGATTTCTTCATATTGCGTCGATAGTGATTTCAGCGGTCCGATCGCAACATGGGGCGAGCGCCAAGAACGCGACGCCGCGCGCGAAGTCGTTCGAAACCGCCATTGCGGCCAACCGTCTGTTGACCGTGTCCGCATTACTTTGCTGGAGTCAGTCAACATGAAAACACTTCGACTCGTGGCGACGTGCGCCGTCGCCCTCTCTCTTGGCACCATGCCGCATAAGACCTCGGGTTTCGCGTGCGCTGTTTCAACGGCATAGATGACCGCTCCCGGCAATTCACCGCCCAGGCACAATCCCTGTGTGAGTCGTAGCAGAACCAGGAGCGTTGGCGCGGTCATGCCCAGTGATTCGTATGAAGGAAGTATTCCGATGAGCAAGGTCGACACAGCAGCGACCATTGCCGACGAGGTGAACACAATGCGCCGGCCGTACTTGTCACCCAGCCGGCCGAGGAAGATGCCGCCCACGAGCCTCGACATGGAGCCGACAGCCAGGACCGCGAACGCCAGTGTCTCTGCAGGTAGGCCCGTTCGTGCCGGGAAGAATTCGCGGCCGATGCTCTGTGCGAAAAATCCGTAGACGGCGAAATCGAATACCTCGAGCGCGCCGCCTGTGCTCGCAACAAAAATCGTCCAGCGCTGGCGGGCGCTCAACCGCGCGTTACGGACCGTAAGCGAATCGTCGATCATGCGACCTCTGATGTCGGTAAGCGTCGCGGTTACCAGCGTTTGACAGTCGTACGGGGACAATGTCTTCGATTGTCAATACCTGCACAAACATGAGGCTGTGAGGATGATGCTCGCTATTCATCAAAATATTCTGGACGACAATCGGCGCGTTCGAAAGGTCTCTTGAGTGGTCTGCGTAACCCGTCCGATGCAACAATCCCTGGCTGCCCCGCGGCAACTCGACTACTCTCTTCATTGCAATCGCACGGGCGGCCATGTACCCGGTCATTCCCTTGCGCACCGGTGACCGCCGAAGAAACGCGAGCGGAAATATTCAGCAGCCATTCCATTTTGATTTGACGTTACGGAGCCTTCGGCTTCCGGCAGCGGGCGACAGTCGACCAGGCGGTGGCGGCTTCGACCAGCCGCTGGAGGAGAGTCCGAGATGAGCAACGAGTCAACACCGGGCGACGATACACCCGCCCATCAGCCGGCAGGCGATGCGAGTCGTATCGACGACGGCGCGGTCGTCGAAGACCCGAGCGTGCGCGACCATCCGCGTTACCAGCAGATGTTTCCGGTCCTCACGGAGGCTGAGGTCGACAGGGTGCGTCGCTTCGGCAGCCTGTCCCGCTACGCCAAAGGCACATTGCTCTATCGTGCGGGAAGCCTCTGCCCGGGAATGTTCGTCCTGCTGTCGGGCAAAATCCGGATAATCGCCCGTGATGGCCTCGGCCACGAACGGATCATTCACACCTATACGCAGCGCGGCGAGTTCACCTCGGATGTCACCCAGCTCTCGAACAAGCCCGCAGTTGTAGACGCGCATGTCGTCGAAGATGTCGAAGCGGTGTTGGTGCGGCCCAACGAACTCAGCGCCATGATGATCAGCGAAGCCGATCTTGGCGAAAAGATCATGCGCGCACTGATTTTGAGGCGTGTCCTCGTGATCGAGCGCGGACAAGGGGTCGTTCTGGTCGGCTCCTCCAGTGACGCACAACTCCTCGCGTTGCAGAATTTCCTGCGCCGCAACGCTTTTCCGAACATGACGCTCGATGCGGAGCAGGACGCCGAAGCCGTCGCGCTACTCGAACGCCTGACGCCGCAGCCCGACGACTTCCCGCTCGTCGTTTGTCCGGACGGCACCGTGCTGCGAAACCCCGATGCGGGGCAGCTTGCGTCTTGCCTCGGACTGATTCCCGAGTTCGATCCGACGCACATCTACGATGTGGTGATCGTCGGCGCAGGCCCCGCGGGACTTGCGGCGGCCGTCTACGCGGCATCCGAGGGAATGTCGGTCGCGACGCTCGACTGTCGCGCACCCGGTGGCCAGGCCGGTACGAGTGCGCGCATCGAGAACTATCTGGGCTTCCCCACCGGCATCACGGGTCAAGCTCTCGCGGGCCGTGCGTTCATCCAGGCGCAGAAGTTCGGTGCACACATCGGCATCCCGTGCGAGGTCAAGGCGTTGTATTGCGACAGGCAACCGCCTGTCGTGGAGCTTGCCGATGGCCACCGCATCACCGCGCGCACGGTGGTCATCGCCAGTGGCGCAGAGTATCGGCGACCGGCCGTCGAGGACCTCGCGCGCTTCGAGCGCTGCGGCGTCTATTACTGGGCTACGCCGATCGAGGCGAGGCTGTGCCGCAAGGAGCCGGTGGTGCTGGTCGGTGGCGGCAATTCGGCAGGGCAGGCAGTGGTGTTTCTGGCATCACACGCCGAGCATGTACACATGTTCATTCGAGGCGCGAGCCTCGAGCACAGCATGTCGCACTACCTGACTGAACGTGTCGCATCGCTGCCGAACGTGACGCTTCATACACGCATCGAACTGACCGCGCTCGAGGGGGATGCGCGTCTCGAGCGCGTGTACTACCGCGGTGCCGGTGGCATTGAAGGAAGCATGACGACACATCACCTGTTCGTCTTCATTGGCGCGGATCCGAATACTGGCTGGCTCAAGACATGCGGCGTGTCGCTCGACAGCAAAGGGTTCGTATTGACAGGCACCGACGTTCTCGAAGCTGTCACGCATTCGATGCCGTTGCAGACGAGCGTCAAGGGTGTCTTCGCGATCGGCGACGTTCGTTCAGGATCGACCAAGCGTGTCGCGTCGGCAGTGGGCGAAGGCGCGGCCGTGGTGGCGCAGATTCATGGCTTTCTGGCCGGCGCGCGGTGAACGCACGGGTGGTGGATCGCCGGCGCCTGAGACAGGCTACTTGCAGTCGTCGGTACAGCTTCGATCGAGCCGACCGTCGCGACATTTTCACCCTTTCAATGAAACGGGTCTTGCGCGGTAAACGGACTATGCGAGTCCATCCAGTCATATGATTCGTTGCTGTGCGCCCACGCCCAGTTCCTCGTCGTTTCGCGCGTCCTGCTGACCACCCGTGAGCCCTCTTCAGAGGGCGAACGTTCGCCATGCCTGTCACCCGGGCGGCGGTTTCTGGAATTCGATGAGTCGTAATTCATTGCTGCTCCTTTATGCGGTTGCTGTCGACACGCATCAATCCTGCTCTGCCAGCTCGTCATGCAAAGACGCAGCAACAAGCTTCGCAAAGCGCTCCAGCGCTTCAACGGAACCATGCACAGTGCGGTATTCCTGACGTCCAATCTTTGCGTCAAGAACAACCGTTATTCCCGATTTTCGAGCCAGGTCCAGGATGTCCATCTGATGCTCCACATCGCAGAATCATGCGATTCAGTTCGAACGATGACGCGTACGAACGGTTTGTCTACGAAAGTGATTCTAGGCACTCCGCGGTAGACATCAACGGAGCAGCGACGAATTCACAGTTTTGAGTTTGACAACAATCGAGGCGGCGGCCCGAACGCTACGCGTTCCAATCGGATTTCCGAACGCTAAAAAATGGAATTGTCCGAAGAATGACCACAACGTCGATCTGGGCTGGTGAGGGTATTGCTCGCGATCTCGAGAACGTCCGTCGCGCTTGAGCGCGCAGACTTTGTTCTGTTGGGTGAGCGCACACAGCGGTTCAAAAAGCGTTGTCTACCGCCAGACATCGTCGCTTCTCAATCTGGCTGTAAAAGCCTCGTGGTCGAAATCGATGTTGTTTATTTTCAGGTGGTTAGGGCCGCTCAGAGGGTGTGCGAATCAGGGTTGGCACAACCCGTGCATTTGTAGCCGTGGGCGCAACGGCGACCGGTTTGGTGCTAGCGCCACGGCGTCAGCAGCATTGCTCAGATTCCGGGAAGCGTGTTGTTCGTTTGAGCCTCTTTGTTAGCGCGGCACGGTCCTGCGCGTCGTCCCATCAACGTTAACCATGGCGCGCCGCGATGGACCTGATCCGGGTGCATTCGAATGTTCAACAAGCTTATTGGAGTCATCATGAAAGCGAAATCTATCGCTACCTTGTTAGTCGCAAGCGCCGTATCGCTGGCGGCTCCCGCCTTCGCGGGCGGTTACGGCCAGACTTCCGTCTCTCGCACCGACGTCGATGCGCCAGCATCGCAACGTGGTCAAGCCGCTCAAACGAAGGCCGCGTCAGAAGGCCAGGGCAGCGCGGTTGACGGGAACCACAGTGGCGTCGGCGGCGCGGAATCGGTCAAGTCGCAATCCGGCCGGCGTGCCCCGGCTGATAGCATCGATCCGATGTATCGCGGTGGTTGATGAGTTCGTTCGCGGAGCACCAGTTTGCTGGTACTCCGCGACTGAACCGTTGCTTCGCGCCGGCACAATCGATAGCGCGAACAGGAACATCGCATCACGCCGCACCCGGATCAGCATGCCTGATCCGCGTAAGGATGAACCTCCTCCGCAACTCGAATCCAAGACGTTCATACAACCCGATCGCGGAATGGTTGTCGCCGAGTACGTGCAGGAATGGAGTCTCCCCACGTTGCTCGATGTCCCGGCACAACACCTTCACGAGCCGCCCAGCCAGGCCCCTGCCGCGCCACGCGTCATCCACGCAAACCGCGCTTATCTCGACGAACCCGTCGAGATGCATGCGTTCGCCTGCCATCGCAATGAGACGCCCCCGGTCGCGAACTCCAATGTAGTTGCCCATCTCGTGCGTTCGCTTGCCGAAAGGACCCGGTTTGGTCTTTTGGACCAGATCGAGCATGTCTTTCGCATCGACGCTACCCAGGGGGATGACTTCCAGATCATCCGTGCCTCTGGCTTCGTGGCGAGTGGCCACCATCTGATGGATCATGCCCATCGGCTCTGCTCGTAGAGCATCGACTGGATCGACTGGATCGAAAGACAGCAATGCCACCTGCTCGTGAGGAAGCAGGAGCTGATGGAGCGTCTGGTAGGCCGCCGGGGTGTCACACGCGACAGCTGCAAACGGAGCTACGTCGGGGTGGTAGCGACGGGCAAGCAGGTCACCTTGCCGGAGATGCGCCTGTCTGCCTGTCAGGGCCGCCCAGATCGGGCGGTCGAGGCTGGATTGTGTTGAATGGTTCATGTCGGGTCCTTTCGCTCGCGCTACTTTACTATTGATGCCTCAAGCAGCGTTTATCAGAAAACCGAGCGACATAAGTGGTCCCGACGCAGTCAGACGTCACTCATACAGAGCCAGATATTGATGAAGAGACTGAATGGCGGCAGCGCCTTCTCCGACCGCGGCGGCAACCCGCTTCACCGAGCCACTGCGAACGTCACCCACTGCGAAGATGCCGGGCCGGCTCGTCTCCAGATAATGAGGAGGGCGGTCGGACGGCCACCCGGTGATTGCATCGGGGCCAGTGAGCACAAAGCCGTTCTTGTCCAGCGCAACGCAATCGCCGAGCCAGCCGGTATTGGGCTGTGCACCAAGAAACAGGAAGACGTGCCGGACCGGCTTTGATTCAATATGCCCTTGCCGGTCCCATTTGACAGATTCAAGTTGTGCTTCGCCGTTCAACTCGACGATCTGCGTCCGTCGATGAACGGTGATGTTCGCAGCCGCGTCAATCCGCCTGATCAAATAGTTCGACATGCTCGCGTTGAGTCCGTCGCCGCGAATCACGATGTGGACGTGACGCGCAAGTCCCGCGAGGAAAACCGCTGCCTGGCCGGCTGAATTTCCTCCGCCGACGATAATCAGCTCTTCGTTGGCGCAAAACGCGGCTTCCATAAACGTTGCGCTGTAATAGACTCCGCGTCCCTCAAAATGCTCAAGGCGGGTCAGCGACGGTTTTCGATAGCGAGCGCCGGTAGCGATGACGACAGCGCGGGCATACACGTGCTCATCGTAATCAAGAACGATGTGAAAGGGCGGCGCGTCGTGGCATTCGATGCCGAGTACTTCGATGGGTACGCCGACCTCCGCGCCGAATTTACGGCATTGAGACAGGCCGCGTCCAGCAAGCGCCTGTCCCGAGATACCTGTTGGGAATCCGAAGTAATTTTCAATCTTCGAGCTGGTACCCGCCTGGCCGCCTGGGGCCTTGGTGTCGAGAACCGCCACCCTCAGTCCTTCGGATGCCGCATAGACTGCGGCCGCAAGACCTCCCGGTCCCGCGCCGACCACGACCACATCGAACCGCTCGCCATTCAACCTGTCGGGGCTCAGGCCAATCGCATCAGCCACGGCCCGGTTGGTCGGACGCTTTAGCGCGATGCCTTGCAATGTGATGAGCACCGGTATGTCCGCGTCCGTCGCGCCATAACGCTCAAGGAGCGCCTTTGCTTCCTCATGCTCCTCGATATCGAAGTAGGCCGAAGGCTGGGCGTTGCGGCTCAGAAAATGCCGCAAACGGAGCGTGGCCGCAGAAGCCGAACTGCCAATGACCAGAACACCCCCGTTCTGATCCTGAATGAACGCGACGCGTCGCAGGATAAACGCGCGCATGATCGTTTCACTCAACTCCGCTTCTGCAATGACGAGCGCGCGTAGCGATTCCTCGTCGATAACGATAACTTCGCAATCACAGGTGGCGCGTGCGGTTGCCACCGCGGCGCGGCCGGCAAGGGTTCCGACCTCGCCGGTGAAGCTGCCGGGACCGTGCGAGCCCAGAATATGGAGACTGTCTCCGAAGCCTCTCGTCGCCTCGATTGTCCCGGAGACGATGGCGAACATGGGAATGTGCCGATCGCCTTCGGAGAACAGCACGTCGCCCGTTTTCAGTTTGCGTCGTTCGCCGTATCTCTCCAATAGCGCAAACTGCCTTTCATCCAGCCTTGGAAAAATCTGATGGTGACGGCTGCCGCCTGTCATCAGTTCTTCAACTCTGCCTGAAGACTTATCGCTCATGGGGGCGTTCCGAATGGGTGGGCGCACATTGCGACCCTGGTGAGCCTGTTACCGGATTCCGCGTCGGCGCGGACAATCCGGAAGGCTGGAAAAGACTGCGAACCGCGAGATCCGCACAGATTGTGCGCCTGGCCTCCGTTATCAGTAAAGTGCGCGCCGAGAGGGTGGACCGCGTGCAATGTGCTCGCTGCGAAAGTCCCGGGGTGGCCACCCGAGGGCGATCGCCACCGGTACCCGGACGGCCGTTCTAACGCCCGCTGCGCCCCATCGCGAGTGGCATGTCGGCCCCGCTGAAATGCCGCGCTCGCCCGCCCTGTTAATCAAGAGACGGCGGCCCCCACCCCGTCGGCGTGTAAACTGCTGACTTTTTTGAATCTGGTGGAATGGTGCAAGCCTCACAGCGCACAGGTTTCAGCAGTCCGGCGCTCATTCGCTTACTTGCTCGCTTGACGGACATCGATGTTTCCGACTCCAGCCAATCGCTCTCGCACCGGCTGAGCCAATGGCTCGACTGGACCGATGCCGTCGCGCTGTCCACGGCGCTGAAGGGCAATCCGCCTGCCGAAGCCTCCGGCGCGCGAGCCAACGGCCACGCTGAAGAGAACGAGTGCGCCCGCGTGCGCACCGCGTTGGCGAATGCCATCGCCGGCGATAGTGCGTTCGCCGCCGGCAGGCGGCGCGGGCCTGCGCAAGCGGGGCCCCAGGGCGCCCCCGTGGACGCAGCGGTCGATTACGCGGTTTTTCGTCAGCGCTATCTCTCCATGCAGCAGACGATGGAGACGGCCATCGGCAACCTGCGCGGCCGCCTGCGGGGAATGCTGGCCGCCGGGACGCCCGGCATGGCCCGGCTCGCGGCGGTGGATGCCGTCATGGAGCGGGCGCTGAGCGAGCGCGAGCGGAGTCTGCTGGCCGCCGTGCCCGTGTTGCTCGCAGGGCATTTCGCGCGTTTGCGCGAGGCCGGGCAGGATACGCTGACCGCCGCCCAGGCCTCGGGGGACACCGGGGCGGCCACGCCCGGCGCATGGCTGGACGTGTTCCGCAAGGATATGCAGAGCGTGTTGCTCGCCGAACTGGATGTTCGTTTTCAACCGGTCGATGGGTTGCTTGCGGCCCTTCGCACCCGCTAACTGGGACACTATGTCCAGATATCTTCTTGCTCTTGTTGTTTTTCTGGCAGGTCTGGCCGCTGTGTGCTGGACCGGCGCCGGCTACGTCGGCTCGAATCCACTGGCGCTGGCCGTCACGATGCTGGTTGGCGCCTTCTACCTGGGGGGCGCGCTCGAACTGCAACGCTACAGCCAGGCCACTTCCAGCCTGGCGCGCGCTGTCACGGGCCTCTCCGGACCACCGCCCAGCCTGGGTGCCTGGCTCGACCCATTGCATCCCAGCCTGCGCAATGCAGTGCGCCTGCGCATCGAGGGTGAGCGCGTGGCCCTGGCCGGCCCGGCGCTAACGCCGTATCTGGTCGGCTTGCTGGTGTTGCTGGGCATGCTGGGTACGCTTCTCGGCATGGTGGCGACCCTGAGGGGCACCGGGATGGCGCTGGAAAGCGCGACGGACCTGCAGGCTATCCGCGCTTCGCTGGCCGCACCGGTCAAGGGACTGGGGTTTGCGTTCGGCACCTCGATCGCGGGCGTGGCCACATCCGCCATGCTGGGGCTCCTCTCCGCGTTGTGCCGGCGCGAGCGGCTCCAGGCGGCGCAGATGCTCGACGTGAAGATCGCGACGACATTGCGCGTCTATTCGCAGACCCATCAGCGCGAGGAAACCTTCAAGCTTTTGCAGCGGCAGGCCGAAGTGATGCCCACCCTGGTCGACCGGTTGCAGGCGATGATGGCGACCATCGAGCAACAGAGCTTCGCCTTGAACGAGCGGCAGATCGCCAGCCAGGATGCCTTCCACGGCAAGGCCGAGGCCGCCTATACGCGCCTGGCTTCGTCCGTGGAGCAGTCGTTGAAGGAGAGCGTCGCCGAAAGCGCCCGCACCGCCGGCGCGGCGCTACAGCCGGTCATGGAGGCGACGATGGCGGGTCTCGCGCGCGAGACGGCTTCGTTGCACGACACCGTCACGCACGCCGTAGAGCGGCAGCTGGCCGGGCTGTCGACCGGTTTCGAGGCGACGACCACTAACGTGGCGGACATCTGGAACCAGGCACTGGCGGGGCACCAGCGCTCGAGCGAGGCGCTTGCGCAGCACCTGCGCACGTCGCTGGATCGATTCACTGAAACCTTCGAACAACGCTCGGCCGGTCTGCTGGAAGGCGTCTCCACGCGCCTCGACGCCATGGCGGGTAGCGTGTCGGAAGCGTGGAGCGAGGCGCTGTCGCGGCAAGAACGCGTCAGCGAGAAGCTGGCGGGCCACAACGAGCAGGCCCTGACGGTTGCCGCAGCGACCTTCGAGCAGCACTCGGCGTCGCTGCTACGCACCGTGGGCCAGTCGCATGCGGACTGGCAGGCGGACCTGGCATCGCGGGACCAGCAACGGCTGGCGGCCTGGACCGAGACGCTCGGTTCGATGGCCGCTACGTTAAGCCGCGAGTGGGAGCAGGCGGGCGCGCGCACCGCGAGCCGGCAACAGGCGATCTGTGACACGCTGGCACAGACCGCGCACGATATATCGGCCCAGACGCAGGCACACGCCAGCGACACGATCGCCGAGATCTCCCGCCTCGTGCAGGCCGCGTCGGAAGCCCCCAGGGCCGCGGCCGAAGTCGTCGCCGAACTGCGCCAGAAGCTCTCCGACAGCATGGCCCGCGACACCGCGATGCTGGAGGAGCGCAGCCGCCTGCTGGAAACGCTGGAAACCCTGCTCGATGCCGTGAACCATACCTCCACCGAACAGCGGTCAGCCGTCGACGCGCTAGTCGCCACGTCGGCAGAACTGCTGGATCGTGTCGGCACCCAGTTCACCGACAAGGTCGAGCTTGAGACCGGGAAGCTCTCCGCCGTTGCCGCACAGGTCACCGGCAGCGCCGTCGAGGTGGCGAGCCTGGGTGAAGCATTCGGGGTGGCTGTCCAGCTGTTCGGCGAGTCGAACGACAGGCTGGTGGTCCACCTGCAGCGGATCGAAGCCGCGCTGGACAAGTCCCTCGCGCGGAGCGACGAACAGCTTGCCTATTATGTCGCGCAGGCGAGGGAAGTCATCGACCTGAGCATGATGTCGCAGAAGCAGATCGTCGAAGACCTGCAACAGCTCGCCGGTCAGCGGGCGTCCGCCGGAGCTGAAGTGGCATGAGCGACGAAATCGACGGCGGCGTGGAGACGACGGCGCCGATATGGCCCGTCTTCGGCGACCTGATGTCGGTGCTGCTGGGCGCCTTCGTGCTGATCCTGGTGGGCGTCATCGGCGTGCAACTGGAGCTCTCGACCAGGCTGGAACAGGAGGTCAGGCAGCGTCAGATGGAAACGCAGCGCCGCAAGAGCCTGGAGCAGGCGCTGGCAGGGCCGCTGGCGGCGGGCCGGGTGACGCTGGTCAACGGGCGCATCGGCATCAGCGGCAGTGTGTTGTTCGCGCTGAACTCCGATCAGTTGCAGCCCGAAGGCCGGGAAGTATTGAAGAGCCTGGCTGGGCCGCTGTCCGCTTACCTCCAGACCCGGGACGAGATCCTGATGGTGAGCGGCTTTACCGATGACCGGCAGGTGCGGGAGGCTAACCGTCGCTTTGCCGACAACTGGGAGCTGTCGGCCCAGCGCGCGCTGACGGTGACCCGTGCGTTGATCGATGAAGGCATTCCTTCCTCCTCGGTATTTGCGGCCGCGTTTGGCTCCCAGCAGCCCGTGAGCTCGAATGCCGACGACGCGGGACGGGCCAGGAACCGGCGAGTGGAACTGGCGCCGATCCCGAGGCCCTCGACCGCAGCGGCGAAGCCCCGTGAGTAGCGGCGCTGGTGTGACAGGCAAGGCCCGGGCGACGCTCGACGCATGGCGCGAGCGCGGCGCCGATCGCCTGGATCCTGTCCGCTTTCGTTTCATCGAGGCGCTGGATCGGCGCGCGGCGCGCCACAGCGGCGACGCGCGACGTATCCTGGACGACAGGCTGTCCACACTGCTCGCGGCGTATGCCAGCGGTCTCGAGCGCGCCGCATCGCGGGCTGCCGACGCCGGCAGCGCGGCATCACCCGCCGGGCCCGCTCGCGGAGCGCTTGCCGGACTGATCGATTACATCGCCAGCCATGCGCCCGCTGGTGGAGACGAGCCCGCTGCGGGTGACGTCGCATCCCGGTCTCCCGCCTGGCCAGAACTGGAGGCGCTCGATTACTTCAGAGCGCTCTCGTCGAAGGTCAGGAACGAGAGACAGTTCCGACAGTCGCTGGAGCAGGTGCCCGGGAATGCCGGTCCGCTCAATTCGAGTAGCCTCGTGCATCGGTCGCTCTCGCTGATGCGCGAGCTGTCGCCAGGCTATCTCCAGCAGTTCCTGTCGTACGTCGACGCGTTGTCGTGGATGGAGCAGATGAACGGCGGCGTCCTGGCGGGTAAAGATGCGCCTCGCGTCGGGAGCGTCAGGAAGAGTACTCGGGGCAATTCACGCTAACGCCGTGAGGGGGAAGCGCCTGGAAGCCTTGAGGCGCTCGCCCGAAATCCATGAACGATGGATATCGAACGTCACCTGGAACCCACAGCCCAATCGAGCGCCGCATCGAACAGTGTTGCGCCGTCGGCACTCAGCTTTTCAAAGGACCGGTTGCCGAGGAACACAGCGACCCGACGCGCCGGCGCGATGAAATCGTAGTCCATCGTAGCGCCCTTCTCGTAGGCGAACATCACCGCCTCGGTCGGCTCGCCCGGAACAGTGGCGATGACGGTCGCACCGGGAGCCGGCTTACCCCAGCCCATTTCATCGTCGCGTGGATATACCCACCGCTTGCCCGCAGGGATCCCGCCTGCCAGCGGACTCGGCGCGTTGACCACGTTGATATAGTGTTCCTTCTCCAGCGTGCCGAAATCCTCGCCCTTCTTTTGCCCCGTAAATCGCAGCGAATCAAACAGGTCTGACTCCCATGTCAACAACGGCACGGGCACGTCTCGAAACGCCGTTCCCACCATGTCTCGCGCGCTGACGACCGAAGAAATGATCACCAGATCTTCGCCTTGCGCGACGCTGACCGGGCTGCTCTGGTCGACCATGGTGACGATCATCCCACGCTCCTCGAGATGAGCGCGGACCTTGTCGTCTGCTTCCCGGTCACGGTGTGCGAGCCGGGTCACATACAGCACTTTTTTATGATCGGTGATCTGCCGGGTTCCGACGCCAGGAGGCGCCCCATAAGCCATAGCGCTGCTACTCAGTTCGACGATGGCCACCACGGCGACGGCAATCGTGGCAAACGTCTCGCGGCGCCGAAGCGATGCGAACTTCAGGAGGCTGGCGGCCATTAACCGCGTAACCCGGGATAGCCGATACACCGAAAAGATGGACGTCAACATGCTCTTCCTTTAAGAAGCCGCGTTCAGATAAGGGCTGGTTAGAAATCGAAGGTCGATGTGAGCGAGACCGTGCGTTCCAGTCCGATGCCCAACTGGCTCGATCCCGCCGACGCCCAGTAGTGTTTGTTGAATGCGTTCTCGACGTTTAGCTGAAACGTCGCACCTTTTCCGAAGATTTGCGTCGCATAGCGGGCACCTGCCGAGAACAGTGTGTAGCCGGGGATAGTTGCCTGATTTGCATCGTTGATCGGGCGCGATCCGACGAAATAGGCCCCGCCATTGAGCGAGAGACCTGTGACGTGCGGTATGCGGTAATTCAGGAAAATGCTGCCCGTATAGCGAGGCGTGTTTTCGGGACGCTTTCCGAGTGTGGTCGCATCCGTACTGTCGACAAGCCGGGCATTCAGCCACATGCCTGTGGTCACAATCGAAAGGTCGCCGGTAATGTCGCCCTGGTACGAAAACTCCAGTCCGCGATAACGACCGGTGCCGTTCAGCGCATAGATGTTATTCGCGTCGGTACTCGCAGCGGGCTGGCGAATCTGGAACAAGGCAATCGAAGCAAGGGAATCGTTGCTGAAGCGATGTCGCACGCCTATCTCTTCCTGTTTGCTAACGGCGGCCGGCAACACCTGGTACGCGTTCGATGCAGTGGCCGGGGCACTCCCGGCCGATTCGAGCCCTTCGATATAGCTCGCATACACGCTGGTCTGCGGTGTCAGCTTGTAGACCAGACTCGCGGATGGCGACGTGCGGTTCACATCCTGTGTCGGTGTGTTGGCCTGTGTCGCGTGGTAATCGGCGTAGCGCAGGCCAGGGGTGAATTGCAACTGCGGCGTCAAGTCAATGCGATCGAACAC
Source organism: Paraburkholderia sp. GAS334 (assembly GCF_050436625.1). Lineage (NCBI taxonomy): Bacteria > Pseudomonadati > Pseudomonadota > Betaproteobacteria > Burkholderiales > Burkholderiaceae > Paraburkholderia > Paraburkholderia sp. GAS334. Next base: position 84,244 of record NZ_JBNDMO010000015.1, read on the forward strand.
ATAGGCGCCGCCGTTGCTGATGTGCTGCGCGTAGAAGGCTTTTGAGCCCGCGGCGGTGAGCTTTGCGATGCTGACGGGCGCGTACAGGTTTTGTGCCGCGGTGTAGTAGTAAGTTGTGAAATCGGGCTGGAACTGCCAGGTCTGAGACATGTCAAACGTGACATCGTGATGGATACTGCCCGTGTGGAAATCGCCATTCATCTCCGCGCGAACGATTTTGCTCTCGTAGAACTGGCCGTTCTGCTTGCTTCCCTGCAAGGTCCCGGCGCCGGTGTTCACGTTGTACTTTTGCATGATCCAGAGCCAGCGATCGCGCTGCGTGATGGATTGACCCACCGACACATTCGCGCTCCAGTTATCGGAGATCAGATAGTCGGCGCGAAACAGCTGGCTCGTGGCTGTCGCGTTTGTTTTCTTGTCGTTAGGGACGAGCAGGGTGGATGCATCAGGTAATCTGGGCAGCGTAATCACGCCCTTTACCGCCGCCAGCGGCGTGATACCCGCCTGCTCTACAACGCGCTGGTCGATGTGCTCGAGGTCGTATTTGAACGACAGGCGACTGGTTGCTCGCCAGTCCAGCGCGACGCTCTCGAACTTCCGATAGCCGCGGTCACCCGTGATTGGGGTCTCGAGATGCTCATCCATCGCGTTCACGCGTATGCCGAACTGATTATCCGCGCCGAAGCGGCGCGCGAGATCGGCATGCACGCCCACGGAGCCGTTTGAATCCACCAGAACGGATGCGCTCGTCACCGGCGTACTGCCGGCGCGCTTCGTGACCATGTTGACAATGCCCGCCGGGACCGCAAAACCGTAGTAGAGCGCGGACGCGCCCTTCAACACCTCGACGCGATCCTTGTCCTCCATCGGCATCCAGATGTTGTTGTCGATCGGCAGCACGCCGTCGAGGTAATAGCTGGTACGGTTATCAAGGGGGATGCCGCGGATGGAGAGGTTGTCGTAAGCGATGCCGTTCAATTGCTGACGTACGACTCCCGCAACGTTGCGTAACGCGTCATAAAGGCCCGTTGCAGCTTGAGCCTTCAAGACATCGCTGGTCACGACGTTCACGGTTGCGGGGACGTCCAGCGCATCGAGGCCGCGGTACTGTCCGGTTTCGACTGTCTTCGGCGCATAGGTGCTCGCGCGCTGCAGATTCGTGCCGGTGACCGCCACGGCTTTGAGCGTGCCGCCGTCGGCAACGTCCCCTTCGGGCGTATGGCCCGCGTCCTGCGGCGAAAACCTGGCGGAAGACGCCGCAGAAGCAGGAACCGGATCAGCGGCAACGTCCGCAGCGGCGTAACTCACTACTGGCCAGGCTGCCGTCACGAGCACCGTTGCTGTACCAAACGCGCGGGGAAGCTCGAACTTTTTTAGACGCCCGATGCGACGGGGACGTCGGCTCGGCACAGCATATTTCATGGATTCTTCCGCAGTCGATATAGGAGAGGGTAAGTACGAATTGCTCATTCTCAAATGCGACGTATTCGCATTTGAGAATGGTTCGCATTTATACCCTCTTTCAATTTCCTTATCAAGTCGAAAGCATCCCGGGGATAGGCGTGGGATGCAGACCGTATGAAATGGAAGTGCGCAGGAGGTGGACAAACATCAACTGCGCGAGCTGCGCCGAAGCGATAGCGGCTCCGGGAAGGTCATCGGCCTGCTTGTGGACAAGTTTTTCCAGCAGCCACGTCAGGTTCGTCGCAGGCGGGGAACAGGTCTGAACATGTATTAGCGGTGGGAAGGCGCTGGCCAGAAAGTCGACGTTCGTCGAGTCGGGCAGCACGTGTCCGCCAGGCTGGATGCAATCCTCACTCCCGCCTGGCGTCGTGCATTTTTGATCTTGCCGGCAAACAGTGCGGTCGCATCGAGCGCGGTCGCATCCGGCATCAACCGGTTGCGACCGCTCCTTGCCTCACCGCTCGACGGCACCGTGCAATCGGATTTCAGTTGGGCTGCGGCCGGCAGAGCGTAGTACTCTGCGGCCGCCCGGCGACCCGTGGAAAACCTGGCTGTTCATTGACCGCCGAAGTAGAGCTTGTTCATTTCGTCGGCAGAAGCGGGGTGGCTGATTGCCGGAGCACCAGAGGCCGATGTCCCGCTGACTATCCCGCCATAAGCAGGCGCGCCGTTTTGCGCTGCAGCGCGCGTTTCTGCAGCCTGGATGTCGGCCGGATAATTAGGGTCTTCTCCCCTGGCCGGGTTATAGCTGGCCTCTTCGAGTTGTTTGAGTTCGGTGCGCACTTGCGCACGGGTTACGGGCGCGTCCGACTGAGCGAACGATACAACCGGAGCGGCGAGGACTGAAGCGGCGAAGACTGCAAACATTAGCGACTTCATGACGAATTACCTCCTGGGCTTAACCTTGCTTGCTACGAACGCCCACGTCTGTAGCTAGTCGTTAAGTCTAGGTGAGCTACCCTTCAGTATCGATACATTCGTTGAACCTGGTTCACACGGGCGCAACAGGCTTCGAGTGCAATGCCTTGTTTGATCTATTGGACTTTCATCTCCCCACCCGAAGTCTGGTTTCTAGTGTTGTTGCGCCGCTGCAATCCCGATCCGCCGCTCGATCCGCCCGAGCCGCACCACCGTGACGCCCGGACGCAACTGTCGTAACGAAGGCATCACCAGCATGCAATCCGGGTAGGGCGTACGTACCGCCTCGCCGTCCGACCAGCCGATCACGCTGCCCGCTTCCGCAAACACCTCGAGTCCCGTGTAAGGTCCAGCGAAGCAGAATTCGGTGCTGCGCGCGACGACCGGCTCCGTCACCTGCACGACCAGCATTTCGACGGGCAGCGGCGCGATCCAGTCCGCCGGCAGATCGCCGCGATCGATCACGCCTGACAACAGCAGGAATCGTGCTGTGACGTCGCGCGCGACGTCCACCGCACTCGCTTCCCAATGCTGTCCACACTCGATCAGCAGCGCGTTCTTTGGACTCTCTGCGTCGCCGAAGCCTGCGTAATCGCGCATTCGTCGTCCTTCGGGATGCCCTTCGTCGCGAATCACGGTTGCGGGCGTGCCGAGGCGAGCTGAAAGTTCGACGCCCTTCGCCAGCGGCCCCGCCACAATCAGCGGCCTGCTTTTCTCGTGCATCGAATGCAGATCGAGCAGCAGATCGACCGTGTCGATCACGGGCCGCATCTCACGGGCGCGCGCAAGCTCGCACGACGTACGCGACAGATCGTCGAGCACATTGCCCGTCCACACGCGGTTGAAATCCTGGTCGACGAAACGCGCGGCGTCGGGCCGCGCAGCGTCGAAGTTGCGGTACGCCGCGACGTTTGCGAACGACAACGTCAGCCGTCCACGCCGCGGCCGCAACTTCGCGCGCAACAGCGCGTCGACGACGATCGCGCCGCATACCTCGTTGCCATGCGTCAGCGCATTGATCATGACGTGCGGTCCGGCCACACCGGAATCGAACGTATGCAGATACGCGATGCCGGAGTCGCTATCCTCATGTACGGCTATGTCAGGAAACGCGACTTCGACGGGATAGGCTTTATCGTTCATTGCAGACCGCCCTGGCAGAGATATTTGATCGACAGGTAATCGTCGAGACCATACTTCGATCCTTCGCGGCCGTAACCCGATTCCTTCACGCCACCGAACGGCGCGGCTTCGCTGGCGAGCGCGCCTTCGTTGATGCCGACAATGCCCGCTTCGAGCTGCCGCGCGACGCGGTCGATACGCCGCACGTCCAGGCTGTAGAAATACGACGCGAGACCGAATGGCGTGTCGTTGGCCGCACGAATCGCGTCGTCTTCGCTATCGAAACGGAACAGCGGCACGACCGGACCGAAGGTTTCTTCGCAGCTCAACTGCATGGACGACGTCGCGTCGGCGAGCACGGTCGGCGCGTAGTAATTCGGGCCGAGTTCGGTGAGGCGCCGGCCACCCGCGAGCACCCGTGCGCCCTGATTCACCGCATCGTCGACGTGACGCGCGATCTTGTCGATTGCCCGTGCGTTGATCATCGGTCCGATCTGCGATGCGGGATCGGTGGCCGGCCCCACCTTCAGCGCGGCGACTTGCGTCGCGAGCCTGTCAGCGAACCTGGTGTAGATGCCCGACTGCACATACACGCGGTTCGGGCACACGCAGGTCTGCCCGCCATTGCGGAATTTCGCGGCCAGCAGACCCGTGACGGCCGCATCGATATCCGCATCGTCGAACACGATGAACGGCGCATTTCCGCCGAGTTCCAGCGACAGCTTCTTCAACGTGCCCGCCGATTCGCGCGCCAGATGTTTGCCGACGGGCGTCGAGCCGGTGAAGGTGATCTTGCGCACACGGCTGTCGGCGAGCCACTCGGCAACGGCGGGCACCGTGTTCTCGCGCGAGGCGGAGATCACATTGAGCACGCCAGGCGGCACACCGGCTTCGTGCGCGAGCAGCGCCAGTGCAAGCGCGGTGAGCGGGGTGTCTTCGGCAGGCTTGGCCACGACCGTGCAACCCGCGGCAAGCGCGGGTGCGATCTTGCGGGCGATCATGGCGAGCGGAAAATTCCACGGCGTGATCGCCGCGACGATGCCGATGGGTTCCTTCACCGCCGACATCCGTTTGCCGCGCTGCTGCTGCGGAATGATGTCGCCGTAGATACGCGTTGCCTCGTCGGCAAACCACGCGACATACGACGCGCCGTACATCACCTCGCCGCGCCCTTCGGCGAACGGCTTGCCCTGTTCGAGCGAGATCAGCTGGCCGAGCGCATCGGCATGTTCGACGATGGCCGCGTGCCAGCGGCGCAGCACCGCGGCGCGTTCGCCCGGCAGCGCGTCACGCCACGCCGGAAACGCACGTGCGGCGGCATCGGTGGCGGCACGCGCATCGGCCGGACCGCTGTCGGCGACCTGCGTGATCGTTCGTCCCGTCGCCGGATCGGTGACGGCGAAGCGCTGGCCGCTCGCCGCCGGCTGCCAGGCGCCGTCGATGAAATTGTCCGCGCGGATCAATTGGTCCAGTTGCAGTCGGCTGCTCATTGACACTCCTTTGTGGTCACGGTTAGCACGGCAGTCACGCGGCGGCTGCGTGTTTCGCCACGCGCGGGCGGCCCAACGCGGCGCGCACATCCGCCTGATCGAGCACGTCGTCGAGTGTCTTCGTCAGGCGTTCGAACAGCATGTCGAATTCGGCTGCTGTATAGCAGAGCGCTGGCGCAAAGCCGAGGATATTGTCGTTGAACGCACGGAACACGAGGCGATGGTTGTATGCCGCTGTAGCGATACGCTCCGACAGTTTCAGCGAAGCGTCGAAGCCGCGCTTGCTGTCCTTGTCCGACACCAGCTCGAGTGCACCGAGCAGGCCACGATGACGCGATTCGCCGACGAGCGGATGTGCGAGCAACGCGTCGAGGCCTTGCGCGAAGCGCGGCGCCTGCGCGATGCCGTTCGCCAGCAACCCGCCTTCGTGATAGAGCCGCATCACTTCGAGTCCGATCGCCGCGCTGACCGGGTGCGCCGAATACGTATGCCCATGGCCGATCACTGCCGACGCGTCGGCGCCGTCCGCGATGCCCTGATAGATCGCATCGGACATCAGCACCGCGCCCATCGGCGCATAACCCGCGGTCAATCCTTTTGCGACCGTCATCAGATCCGGTTCGACTTGTTCGGCCTGCGCCTGGCAGGCGAAGAGGGGACCCGTACGGCCGAAACCGGTAATGACCTCATCTGCGACGAACAGGATGTCGAGCTTGCGGCACGCGTCGCGCATCGCTTTCAGCCAGCCAGCCGGCGGCACGATCACACCGCCCGAGCCCTGAACCGGCTCGCAGAAAAAGGCGGCGACGTTGTCGGCGCCAAGCGCGGCGACCTTCGCTTCGAGCGCGGCGACCGATGCGGCGATCAGCGCCTGATCGTCGGTGTAATCGTTGCGATATGCATACGGCGACGGGATGTGGTGCTGCGTCGCGAGCGGCACATCGAAGTTGCGATGAAATGCGGGCAGCGCAGTGAGCCCCGAGCCCACCGACGACGAACCGTGATAGCCGCGTTCGAGCGCGATGATGTGCTTCTTCGACGGCCGGCCGGTTGCGTTGAAATAGTGGGTGATGAAACGCAACGCGGAGTCGACTGCGTCCGATCCGCCCAACGTGAAATACACATGTTGCAACGACGCAGGCGCCAGTTCGACGAGCTTCGCCGCAAGTTCGATCGCCGGTTCGGAGCCAAAGTGAAAGTAGCCGGTGGCGTAGGGCAGGCGCGTCATCTGTTCGGTTGCCGCGCGCACGATGCTGTCCTGACCGTACCCGACATTCACGCACCAGAGGCCGGAGAACGCGTCGAGCACTTCGTTGCCCGCCTTGTCGCGCAGAAAGGCGCCGCGCGCCGATTCGAGGATGGTAACGCCGCGCGCTTCATGGGCGCGGTAGCTGACGACGGGGTGAATCAGATGCTTGCGATCGGCTTCGATGAGGGACTGGGTCGGCGAATGAGTCGGCATGGTGGAATTCCCGTTCTGGAAAGGCTGTTGACCGTTCCATACTAATGAGTCACGCCGTGTGCCCGTGTCGCCAAATTAATCGCTGAAAAGCGCATTCACCGCGAATTGCCCTGCGCGCGCAGCATATTCTGCTGCGCGCCCGTCACCACGGGCCGACGGCACCTGCGAAGTGGCGTCTCTGTGATTCAGTACACCGCCTGACTCGTCACCGCGAACTGCCGCACGTCCGGATCGACCCGCAGCGGCCCATTGCGCACCATCGTCGTGATCGTATCGACGAGCGGCAGGCCCATTTCTTCGAGCCACGCTGACAACCCGCTGTCTTCCGGCGTATCGATCCGCACGAACATGCCCGCATTCAGCGCGAGCCAATGACTGATCAGCGCCTTCGCACGGCTGCAGTCCGGCGCGTCGGGGGCGATCACCGGCCCGATCACGTGCCCGTCGCCAAAGCGGCGAAACAGCGCGAAACCCAGCATTTCGCCATCGCGATCGAGCGCGATACCGTCGGCGGCTTCGAGCACCGCAGGCAGGATCGCGCTGCGGTCGAGCCCGCTTGCGCGCGTCGCCAGTTCAACGAGGCGTGGGGTGTCGTTCGAGCCGATCGGCCGCAGCCGTTCGCCCGGCGGCAACGAAACCAGCGGCGGCTGGAACGCCGCGCCCTGATGCTGATCGAGCGTGCCGGCGGCCGTAAAACCGAGCTGCTCGCAGATCGGTCGGCCGAGCGGCGACGCCTGCATCACCGTCGTGCGATCGCCGGTCTCCTTCAACTGCAGTTCGATCAGCTTGTGCCCGATGCCGCGCCCCTGATGTTCTGGCGCCACGATCAGCATCCCGAGCGCCGCGCCGCCGTCTCCATACATCCAGCGCAGCGTCGTGGCGATCACCACGCCGGCCTGTTCCGCGACGAACCCCTGGCCGGTTGCAGCGACGAAACGCCAGTCGTCGGGGCGATGCCGCCATTTCGCGGCGCGGGAGAGCGCGTGCGCCGCGACGAGGTCGTCGGCAGTGAAGGGCCTGTAAGTAATCGGGGAATTCTGTTGCTCGCCGGACACGCCGACCTCCTTGACTGAAGCCTTACACCCGCACTTTGGCATCGTCGCGCGAACTTGACTAGGACGATCTGGCTGTTCCCGGCCGTGCAGGCCCGCACTGCACGGGCGTCGGACGCCCCGACGCAGAAAATGCTGTGGGGGCGGCTACAACGCGTGCGATCTGCTGATTCGCTGTTTTTGTCGACGACATGTGCCAGAGGGCCGGGCATACGATTTACCCACCCCGAACCCATTCTGACGAGGACAGTACATGGACAGCTTCGATCCCGCCCAGGTCGTGGTACGTCAAGGCCACTTCATCGGCGGCGAATATGTCGACGAAGGCGCTGGACGGATCGACGTTGCGCGTCCGTCCGACGGCGTGATCTATGCCTCCGTGCCGCGCGCCGATGCGGCGCTGGTCGACCGTGCTGTCGACAATGCGTGGCAGGCGTTTCGCACAAGCGGCTGGGCGCACATGGCGCCGCGCGAACGCGCGCGCATTCTGCGCCAGTTCGCCGACCTGGTCGCCGCCGATGTCGCCACGCTCGCGCCGCTCGAAGCACTTGGCTCGACCCGGCCGGTTCGCGACGCCGCGGCCTGGGACGTACCGTTTACCGCCGAAGGCATCCGCTTCTACGCGGAGTTCGCCGACAAGATCGGCGGTGACGTGGTCGCGACCGATCACGATCATCTCGGCATGACGATCGCCGAGCCGATCGGCGTGATCGGCGCGATTGCGCCGTGGAATTTTCCGCTGGTGATGGCGTCGTGGAAGATCGCGCCGGCGCTCGCGGCCGGCAACGCGGTCGTGCTGAAGCCATCGGAGATGACGCCGTTTTCGGTGTTGCGGCTCGCTGAGCTGGCGGTCGCGGCGGGCGTGCCGCCGGGCATCTTCAACGTCGTACAGGGCGACGGCCGCACCACGGGCGATGCGCTGGTGCGTCATCCGCGGATCGGCAAGGTGACCTTTACCGGCTCGACCAGCACCGGCGCCGCGATCATGGCGGCGTGCGCAGAGACCGGCACCAAACCGGTCACGCTCGAACTGGGCGGCAAGAGCCCGCAGATCGTGTTCGCCGATGCACCGCGTCTGGCCGACGTCGCCGCGCGCATTGCCGGCGCGATTACCGGCAATGCGGGGCAGGTGTGCGTGGCCGGTTCGCGGCTGCTGGTCGAACGTTCGATCGCCGACGAGCTCGCCGGGCGCATCCAGCAGGTGTTCGCCGGGCTGCGCGCCGGGCCGACATGGGCGTCTGGCACGACATTGCCGCCGATCATTTCGGACCCGCAGGCGGCCCGTATCGACGCGATCGTGCAACGCACCGTCGCGAGCGGCGCGAGGCTCTGCTGCGGCGGTTCTCGCGTGGACGGTGCGACGCCCGGCGCGTTCTATGCGCCGACCATGCTCACCGGCGTCACGCCCGAATCGGAGGCGGTGCGGGCGGAAATCTTCGGCCCGGTTCTGACGCTGCAAACCTTCGACACCGAAGACGAAGCGCTCGAACTGGCGCGCCACCCGGACTACGGGCTCGCCGCTGGTGTTCATACGGCCGATCTCGGCCGCGCGCTGCGCTTCGTGCGAGGCATCGAGGCGGGCACGGTGTGGGTCAACCGTTACGGCCGCACCAGCGATTTCATGATCCCGACGGGCGGCTACAAGCGTTCGGGGATCGGCAAGGATCTCGGTCGGCAGGCTTACGAAGCCAATCTGCGCTTCAAGAGCGTGCTGATCGACATGCGGGTTTGACCCGATGTGAAACGGCGCGGCGGGGGCGGCGCCCGCGACACCGCAGAGTGTGCTGTGAGGGCCCCTCAAAACGCGTCGAATATGTTGTGAGCCAGCAGGATTTAGCGACACCCCCGCTTTTTTGCACTGATTAAATTTTCCACAGGAATGCGCTTTCCTGTATTTCGCCCCTGAGCTCCGGACGGGCTCACTTACACGAAAGGACTGACACCATGATCGATTTCGAGCCGAAGTACATCACGTTCGACTGCTACGGCACATTGACGAAATTTCGTATGGCGGACATGGCGCGCGAACTGTTCGCCGACCGCCTGCAAGGCGAACAGCTGGAGAAATTCGTCACGTTCTTCGCCGGCTATCGTCGCGACGAGGTGCTCGGCGCCTGGAAACCGTACCGCGACGTGGTCGTCAATTCGGTGCGCCGGGCCTGCCAGCGCATGAACATCGCGTTCAATGAAGCGGAAGCCGAAAAGTTCTACACGGCAGTGCCGACCTGGGGCCCGCACCCCGACGTGCCGGAAGGTCTGTCGCGCCTCGCGAAGAAGTACAAACTGGTGATCCTGTCGAACGCATCGAACGACCAGATCCAGAGCAACGTCGACAAGCTCGGCGCGCCGTTTTACAAGGTCTTCACCGCACAGCAGGCGCAGTCGTACAAACCGCGCATGCAGGGCTTCGAATACATGTTCGACCAGCTCGACTGCAACCCGGAAGACGTGCTGCACGTGTCGTCGAGCCTGCGTTACGACCTGATGACCGCGCACGACATGGGCGTCAGGCACAAGGCTTTCGTCAAGCGCGGCCACGAACCGTCGACACCGTACTACCAGTACTACGAAGTCGACGACATCGGCGGTCTCGCCACGCTGCTGGGCCTGTAAGCGCCCACGCCCACATCGTCTGCATCGCACAGGGACATCCGATGAAGCTCGATTCGTACTGGCTCGACACGGCGCCCGCCGGCATGGCGGCAGCCGAGGGACCGCCCGATGCGCGGGTCGACGTCGCCGTGATCGGCGGCGGCTTCACCGGGCTGTCGGCGGCGCTTGCGCTCGGCAAGCGTGGCGCGTCGGTCGCGGTGCTCGACGCGGGGCGCCTGGGCGGTGGCGCATCGGGCCGCAACGGCGGCCAGTGCAACACCGGTGTCGCGCAGGACTACGCGGCGCTGCGCGCGCAACTCGGCGTCGAGCGCGCGCAGCAGTGTTACCTCGCGTATGCGGCGGCAGTCGATACGGTTGAGCGGTTGATTCGCGAAGAACGCATCGACTGCGACTACCTGGCGACGGGCAAGCTGAAACTCGCCGCAAAACCGCATCACCTCGATCATCTGGAAAAAACCGCTGAGCTGATCCGGCGTGAAGTCGATCCGGATGTCGAAGTCATCGGCAGGGAAAGGATTCGCAACGAAGTCGCATCGGACAGCTTTTTCGGCGGGCTGCTGCAAAAGCACGGCGGACAGATGCATATGGGCAAGTTCGCCGCCGGTCTCGCCAACGCAGCGGTCCGCAACGGCGCGCGGCTTTTTGAACACGCCGAGGTCAGCGCGATCCAGAAGGAAGGCGGTGCATACCGGATCGTGTCGGCGCGTGGCGAAGTGCGCGCAAGCCAGGTGCTGATCGCCACCGGCCCTTCGCGGCACGGACCGTTCGGCTGGTATCGGCGGCGTATGGCGCCCATCGGCTCGTTCATCGTCGTGACCGAGCCGTTGCCGCCCGCGCTGCTCGCGCAACTTCTGCCGAAGCGCCGTTCGTACACGACGAGCCGCCTGATGCACAACTACTTCCGCATGACGCCGGATTCGCGCCTGCTGTTCGGCGGCCGCGCGCGATTCACCGCATCCGAGCAGCCTTCGGATGCGAAGAGCGGACGCATCCTGCAAGCCGGACTCGCGCGGGTGTTCCCGGAGCTCGCCCACGCGCGTATCGACTATTGCTGGGGCGGTCTCGTCGACATCACCGCCGACCGTCTGCCGCGCGCCGGCCAGCACGACGGCGTGTATTACTCGATGGGCTACAGCGGCCACGGCACGCAGATGTCGACGCACATGGGCCAGGTGATGGCCGATGTGATCGGCGGCAACGCAGCGGCGAATCCGTGGCGCGATTTCGACTGGCCGGCGATTCCCGGGCACACGGGCAAGCCGTGGTTTCTGCCGCTCGTCGGCGCGTATTACCAGATCAAAGACGTTTTTTATTGACCCCTGCCCGACAGCGACAGGCTACGGGACACCACGAACCACCTCACGCGGAGTACTTTCGATGAACCACGACAAATCGCCTGACGCACTGACGCAAGCCGGCATCCGGCTGGAAGAGCTGACCCGGCGCGGCGCATCACGACGCGAAGTACTGCGCGCGATGGCCGCCGGCGGCCTGATGTCGCTGACGGGCGCGGGCCTGCTGGCGAAGAGCGGCGCGGCATTCGCGCAAGCCAAGCCGAAGCAGGGCGGCAAGATCCGCGTGGCGACGCAGTCGTCGTCCGCGTCGGATACGCTCGATCCGGCCAAGGGCGCACTCGGCACTGACTACGTACGCGCCAACATGTTCTATAACGGCCTGACCGAACTCGACTCGCACCTTGGCGCGAAGATGGCGCTGGCCGAATCGCTGGATACGAAAGACGCGACCGTGTGGGTCGTCAAGCTGCGCAGTGGCGTGCAGTTCCATGACGGCAAGTCGCTCGCCCCCGCCGACGTGGTCTACTCGATCATGCGCCACAAGGACCCGGCGACTGCATCGAAGGCGAAGACCCTCGCCGACCAGATCAAGGATGTGAAGGCCACCGGCCCGAACGAAGTAACGATCACGCTGGAAGGCGCGAACGCCGACCTGCCGGTGATTCTCGCGACGTCGCACTTCCTGATCATCAAGGACGGCACGAAGGACTTCACAACGGCAGTCGGCACCGGCCCGTTCAAGGTCAGGGAATTCTCGCCGGGCGTGCGCACGGTCGGCGTGAAGAACGAGAAGTACTGGAAGCCGGGCATGCCGCACCTCGACGAGATCGAGCTGATCGGCATCGGCGACGAATCCGCGCGCGTGAATGCGCTGCTCTCCGGCGACGTGCAGCTGATCAACGCCGTGAGCCCGCGTTCGACGGACCGCATCAAGGGCACCAGCGGCTTCACGGTGCTCGAAACGAAGACCGGCCAGTACACCGACCTGATCATGCGCGACGAAGGCGGCATCACCGGCACTGAGGACTTCCGGCGTGGCATGACGTACCTGTTCGATCGCGAACAGATCCGCCGCGCGGTGTTCCGCGGTTACGGCGCGATCGGCAACGATCAGCCGATCGACCCGACCAACAAGTACTACATGGCCGGCCTGCCGCAACGCACGTTCGATCCGTCGAAAGCGAAGTTCTACTTCCAGAAGGCAAAGCTCGGCAATGCGCCGGTGCAGATCGTTGCGTCGCCCGCGGCCGAAGGGTCGGTCGAGATGGCGATGCTGCTGCAACAGGTCGCGCCGCAAGCCGGCCTCAACCTGCAGGTCACGCGCGTGCCCGCTGACGGCTACTGGTCGAACCACTGGATGAAGCATCCGCTCGGCTTCGGTTCGGTGAACGCACGCCCGAGCGCCGACGTGCTGTTCACGCAGTTCTTCAAGTCGGACGCGCCGTGGAACGAAGCGAACTGGAAGAGCGCGAAGTTCGACCAGATGCTGGTCGCTGCCCGCGGCGAACCGGACGACGCGAAGCGCAAGCAGATCTACGGCGACATGCAGGTGCTCGTGCACGACACCGGCGGCATTGGCATCCCGTTGTTCCAGAGCTCGCTCGACGCGCATACGTCGAAGCTGCAGGGCCTCGGCTCGATTCCGCTTGCCGGCCTGATGGGTTTTGCATTCGCCGAGAACGTCTGGCTTGAGGCTTGAGGCTTGACGCTTGAAGCGGCCCGGCTCCGGCCGTCCTGCTGTTTGCTGCAAACGTGCGCCGCTGCGGCTGCGGCGCACGGTTTCACTCGAAGGAGGCGATACACGATGAAAGCACACGCGCAACGACTCATCGCCGCGCGCCTCGGGCTCGGGCTGCTCACGCTGTTGCTGGTGTCGGCCGCGGTGTTCGCGATCACCGGCCTGCTTCCTGGCGATGCGGCTCAACAGGCGCTCGGCCAGGCCGCCACACCCGAAGCCGTCGAGGCGCTGCGTCATCAGTTCGGCCTCGATCAGCCTGCGTTGCAGCGCTACTTCCAGTGGCTCGTGCACATGCTGAGCGGAAACTTCGGCCAGTCGCTATCGAATAATCTGCCCGTGAGCCAGCTGATCGCCACGCGTCTGCCAAATTCGCTGGTGCTGGCGGGGCTCACCGCGCTGGTGTCGGTGCCGGTTGCGCTCGTGATCGGCATCGCCTCCGCGATGTTCCGCGGCTCGCTGCTCGACCGCGCGCTCAACGTACTGACGCTGTCGACGGTCGCCGTGCCCGAATTCCTGATCGCGACCGTCGCCGTGCTGATTTTTGCGGTGAAGCTGCGCTGGCTGCCTGCGCTCTCGTATCTGTCCGAGGTTTCGTCGTTCGGCGCCCTGGTGCGCATCTACGCGATGCCGGTGATGACACTGTGCTGCGTGATCGTCGCACAGATGGCACGGATGACGCGTGCCGCCGTCCTCGATCAGCTCAACGCTTCGTATGTGGAGATGGCCGTGCTGAAGGGCGCATCGCCGATGCGCGTCGTGCTGCGCCACGTGCTGCCCAATACGATCGGGCCGATCGCCAATGCGGTGGCGCTGAGCCTGTCGTATCTGTTCGGCGGCGTGGTGATCGTCGAATCGATCTTCAACTATCCCGGTCTTGCGAGCCTGATGGTCGATGCCGTCACGAATCGCGATATGCCGCTCGTGCAGGGCTGCGTGATGGTGTTCTGCGTGGCGTATCTCGCGCTCGTGCTGATCGCCGACCTGTGTCAGATCGTATCCAACCCGAGGCTGCGTCAACGATGAACCGACCCGCCACTTCCCATGCCACGACCGTTCTCTATTCGGTATCCGAGAACGGCGAACCGGACGATCGCGTTGAGCCGTCATCACGTGATCCGCTGCCGGAAACATCGGCCGCTCCGGTTGCGAGCACCGGCGCACTGCGCCGCTTCGTGCGACGTTTTTCGCTGCTCGGTCTGATCGGTTTCGTCATTGTTGTGTTCTGGCTCGCAGTCGCATTCATCGGGCCGCTGGTTGCGCCGTACAACGGCGGCGCGCTGACATCGACGGAGATTTTCGGCCATTGCAGCGCGGCGTATCCGCTCGGCACCGACTTTCTCGGCCGCGACATGCTGAGCCGCATTCTTTACGGCACGCGTTATACGGTCGGCCTCGCGCTTGCGGCGGCGGTGCTGGCAAGCTGCATCGGCACGTTTTTCGGCCTGCTTGCCGCGGTGTCGGCGCGCTGGGTCGATGAAGTGCTGAGCCGCCTGTTCGACGCGTTGATCTCGATTCCGAGCAAGGTGCTCGCGCTGGTCGTGATCGCGGCGTTCGGCTCATCGATCACGATGCTGACGCTGGTCGCGGCGCTCGCCTATATCCCCGGCGCGTTCCGCATCTCGCGCTCGCTCGCGGTGAACCTGATGGCGCTCGAATACGTGCAGGTCGCGAAGGCGCGCGGAGAAGGGCTGTTTTATATCGCGCGCGTCGAAGTCCTGCCGAACATGATCCATCCGATGCTCGCCGATTTCGGCCTGCGGTTCGTATTCATCGTGCTGCTGCTGAGCGGGCTGAGTTTTCTCGGTCTCGGCGTGCAGCCGCCGGACGCCGACTGGGGCTCGCTCGTGCGCGAGAAC
Source organism: Paraburkholderia sp. GAS334 (assembly GCF_050436625.1). Lineage (NCBI taxonomy): Bacteria > Pseudomonadati > Pseudomonadota > Betaproteobacteria > Burkholderiales > Burkholderiaceae > Paraburkholderia > Paraburkholderia sp. GAS334. Next base: position 99,254 of record NZ_JBNDMO010000015.1, read on the forward strand.
ATCGGCGGGCTCGCCGAGGGCGCACCGGCCGTGCTGATGCCGGCTGTCGCGATCGCGACGCTGACCGTCGGCGTGAATCTGTTGATCGACAGCGTGCGGCGCCACAGCGGCCGTGGCCAGGGAGCCGGAAAATGAACATGGTCGAAGTGAAGGGCCTGCGCGTGGTCGCGGGCGCCGTGCCGGACTCGCTGACCGAAATCGTGAAAGGCGTCAGTTTCACCGTGAAGCAGGGCGAGGTGCTGGCGCTGATCGGTGAATCGGGTTCCGGCAAGACGACGATCGCGCTGGCGCTGCTCGGCTATGCGCGCGCGGGCTGCTCGATCGCGGGCGGCTCGGTGCGGATCGGCAACGTCGACGTGCTGGCGCTCGACGAAAAGGGCCGCCGGGCGTTGCGTGCGCGCACCGTTGCCTATGTCGCGCAGAGCGCGTCCGCCGGCTTCAATCCGGCGCGCACGATCATCGATCAGGTGACCGAGCCCGCGCTGCTGCACCGCCTGATGACACCGGCTGCAGCGCGTGACAAGGCGATCGGGCTGTTTCGTTCGCTGGCGCTGCCTTCGCCGGAGACGATCGGCGACCGGTATCCGCACCAGGTGTCGGGCGGCCAGTTGCAACGTTTGATGGCGGCGATGGCGTTGATCACCGATCCCGCCGTGGTCGTGTTCGACGAGCCGACCACTGCGCTCGATGTGACGACGCAGATCGAAGTGCTGGCGGCCTTCAAAAGCGTCGTGCGTGAACTCGGCACGACGGCGGTGTATGTGTCGCACGATCTTGCCGTCGTCGCGCAGATGGCGGACCGCATCGTCGTCCTGAACGGCGGCACGGTGCGCGAGAACGGTTCGACGTTGCAGGTGCTCGACGCGCCTGTCAACGATTACACCCGTCAGTTGCTTGCGGCAACCCGTCGTCCGGAATCCGGATTGACGCTCGGTGCGGCGCAGGACAACGCACCACCCGTGCTCGAAATTCACCGGCTGAGCGCCGGCTACGGGCGCGTCGACGCGAAGGGTGTGCCGGCGGTGCGCGTGCTCGACGACATCAGCCTGCGGATCGCGCGCGGCAGTGCGCTCGGCGTGATCGGCGAATCCGGTTCGGGCAAGACGACGTTGGCGCGCGTGGTGGCCGGTCTGGTTGACCGCGCGCACGGCGAAGTATTGCTCGACGGCAAACCGTTGCCCGCGAAGCTGTCACAACGCACGCTCGACCAGTATCGCCGCATCCAGATCGTGTTCCAGAACGCCGATACGGCGTTGAACCCGAGCAGCACGATCGCCGACATCCTCGCGCGGCCGATGAAGTTTTATCACGGCCTGAAGGGCGCCGCGGCGCAGAAGCGGATGCTCGAACTGCTCGACCTCGTGAAGTTGCCGGCATCGATAGCGAAGCGGCAACCGGGCGGACTGTCGGGCGGCCAGAAGCAGCGCGTGAATCTCGCGCGCGCACTCGCCGCCGATCCCGCGCTGATCCTCTGCGACGAAGTCACGTCGGCGCTCGATACGGTGGTCGGCGCAGCGATTCTCGATCTGCTCGTCGAACTGCGCCGCGAACTCGGCGTGTCGTACATGTTCATCAGCCACGACATCTCGACGGTGCGGGCGATCTGCGACGAAGTCATGGTGTTGTACGCCGGGCAGCGCGTCGAAGCGGGGCAACGCGACGTGCTCACTGCGCCGCCGTATCACCCTTACACGGGATTACTGGTCGATTCGGTGCCGGCATTGCGGCCGGGCTGGCTCGATTCGCGCCGTGCCGTAGCGAGTACTGCATTGCCGCCCATGGCCGCATCGACCACGCAGGCGAACCAGGCCGGCGATCTGTGCGGCTTCCGCGCGCGCTGTCCGGTGCGCATCGACGGGAAATGCAACGTGACGGCGCCGTCCATGAAGAAGCTGTCGAGCGGCGCGGAAATTCTTTGCCATCATTCGGAGGCGGAACTGGCCCGCATCCAGACGATCGAGGCGGTGCACGCATGAAAGCCCGTTTTGTACGCGTCGCGGAAACGGGACGCAAGCAGTTTTCCATCACAGTCGACGGCGTGACGACGCAGGCCGCCGAAGGCGACACCTTGATGGTCGCGCTGCTGACCGCACAGGACGCCTTACGCGATTCCGAGTTTGGAGATGCACGCCGTGCGGGATTCTGTCTGATGGGCGCATGCCAGGACTGCTGGGTCTGGACCGCGGACGGCGAACGCCTGCGCGCCTGCACGACGCCCGCGGCGCCGGGCATGTCGGTGCTCACGCGTCTGAACGATCGCACGGAGGGCGTATGGCCGCGCGGGTGATTGTGATCGGCACGGGGCCGGCGGGTGTCCGGGCGGCTGCGGCGCTCGTCGAAGCGGGACTGCGGCCGGTCGTGATCGACGAGGGCCGGCGCGACGGCGGACAGATCTATCGGCGGCAACCGGAAGGGTTTTCACGTTCGTACAAGACGTTATATGGGACGGAGGCGGACCGGGCCGCTTCACTGCATCGCGATTTCGATGCACTGCGCGAGAGCGGCCAGATCGACTATCTGCCCGAGACGCTGGTCTGGAACATCGGGCCGAAGACCGTGCATGTGGTCAGTGGCACGCGTTACCGGCAACTCGGGTTCGATGCGCTGATCGTCTGCAGCGGCGCGACCGACCGCTTGATGCCGGTGCCCGGCTGGCATCTGGCAGGCACGTACAGCCTCGGCGGTGCGCAGGTCGCGTTGAAGTCGCAAGGCTGCGCGATCGGTGCACGGACCGTGTTCATGGGTACGGGGCCGCTGCTGTATCTGGTCGCCGCGCAATATGTGAAGGCGGGCGCGACGGTGTCCGCGGTGCTCGACACGTCCCGTTCGCTCGACCGGTTCCGCGCGTTGCCGCAACTGCTCGCGATACCCGCTGCCGTGCGCAAAGGCATGGCGCTCCTCGGTGTGCTGCGACGGGCGCGCGTGCCGGTGCATCGTGGCGTGACGCCGGTTTTGATCGCCGGTTCCGCGGAGCATGGCGTGACCGGCGTGCAGGTGGCGTTGGCCAACGGCGAGCGGTTGTCATTCGATTGTGATGCCGTGGGTCTCGGCTATCACCTGCGTCCTGAAACGCAACTGGCGGATCTTGCGGGCTGCGCGTTCCGTTTCGACGACGCGAGCCAGCAGTGGCTACCCGAGGTCGATACCGATGGCCGTTCGAGCGTGGCGGGCGTGTACCTCGCCGGTGACGGCGCACGCGTACGCGGCGCCGATGCGGCGGAACTGTCGGGGCGCCTTGCCGCACTCGCGGCGCTGGACGATCTCGGCATCGCCGTGCAGGGCGCCGACCGGGTCCGTATCCGGCTCGCGCGTTTCAGCCGTTTCGCGGCGGGCTTGCGCGCGGCGTTTCCATGGCCCGCGCGTTTCGCTGCGAGCCTGCCCGATAACACCATCGTGTGCCGCTGCGAAGCAGTGACGGCTGGCGAGTTGCGCGGCGTCGTCCGCGAAACCGGCGCACAGGAAGCGAATCGCGCGAAGGCATTTTCGCGCGTCGGCATGGGCCGCTGCCAGGGGCGCTTCTGCGCCCATGCCGCGGCCGAAGTGATCGCGGCTGAAGCGCGTGTGCCGCTGTCATCGGTTGGGCGGCTGCGTGGCCAGGCGCCGGTGAAGCCGCTGCCGATGGCGCTCGACGCGTCGAATGAAGTCCCGGATTGCGATAGTCAACGTAAGCAACGTACGCACCATGCGCAGCATGGGCGGGATGAATCGAACGAAGCACGGGAGTTCAGCGAATGAGTCAGCAAGCCGACGTGATCGTCATCGGCGGCGGCATCATGGGGACGTCGACCGCGTTTTTTTTGCGGCGGCGCAACCGTTCGGTGGTGCTGCTCGAACGCGGTTTGACCGGACAGCAGGCAAGCGGCGTGAATTTCGGCGGGATTCGCCGCCAGGGTCGTGCGTTGCCGCAACTCGCGATCGCGAATCGCGCGCTGGCTACCTGGCGTCGCGCGCGGGAACTGCTCGGCGAAGATGTCGAATTTCTCGCGTCGGGCCACACGCGTGTCTGCTATCACGCGCACGACGCCGAATACTTCGATCGCTACGCCGCGGACGCACGCGCCTACGGTCTCGACCTCGAAGTGCTGCATGGCGCGGCCATGTTCGAACGGTTTCCGTTTCTGGGCCGTGAAGTGCTGGCCGCTTCGATCTCGCCGCTCGACGGGCACGCCAATCCGCGGCTCGCAGCACCGGTATTCGCCCGCGCGGCGGCGCGGCTCGGCGCGCAGATCGTCGAGAACACCGAGATCGTGCGTGTCGAAAAAGAGGGCGGCGAGTTCCGGGTCGAGAGTTCGACCGGTGACGTCTATCGCGCGCCTCAACTGGTGATCTGCGCGGGCGCGTGGGCAACCCGGCTCAGCGAGCAGTTCGGCGAGCCGGCGCCACTCGTCGCGCGCGGACCCCAGATGGCCGTGACGGAACCCGTACCGTATGTGTTCCGTGCGTCGATGGGCGTGTATACGTCGCTCAAGGCAGAGAGCGTGTACTTCCGGCAGATTCCGCGCGGCAACATCATCCTCGGCGGCGGCCCACCCGGTCCCGCCGATGCTGCGACATGCCGCGCATCCGTCCTGCCGGAAAATACGATCGGGCAGATCGCACAGTTCCGGCGTCTGGTGCCGGCGATCTCCGCGCTCAACGTGATTCGCGTATGGAGTGGTGTCGAAAGTTATCTGCCCGATGGCGAACCGGTGATCGGACCCAGCGCGAAGATCGACGGCCTGTTCTATGCGTTCGGTTTCTGCGGTTCGGGTTTTCAGATCGGGCCGGGTGTCGGCGAGACGCTGGCCGAACTGATCGACGCCGGCCACACGCCGATTCCGCTCGACGCCTTTTCCATCAGACGATTCCTGAGCGCGCCGCACGCACACACCGTCGCGCCAACAATCGAGATTTCTTCATGAACACCTTCAATCAATCGATGCCCCGCGCGCCCGCGCCTCTCGACAACGCGCTTGCTTTCATCGAGTCGCACTTCGATCAGGCCGTGAGTCTTGCGCAACTTGCGGACATGTCGGCGTTGAGCGTGTCGCGTTTTGCGACTGTGTTCCGGCAGCAGTTTGGGTTGTCGCCGTACAAGTATCTGTGCGGCGTGCGCGTGCGGCGCGCGCAGACGCTGTTGCTCGCGGGCATGCCTGGATCGGTGGTGGCGGCGGAAGTGGGCTTTTTCGACCAGAGTCATCTGGCGCGGCACTTCAAGCGCTTTTGCGGCATGACGCCGAGTTCTTTCCTGCAAAGCGCGCGCGCAATCAAGGCCGCGTAAGGTTCAACCAAGCACGAGACCTGACTGCTTCAGCGCCGCGCGCAAACCAAGGTCTGGATACGTGCGATCGACGATGCGCATATCGTTGCGCATTTCTTCGATCAGCCAGTCGCAGACTTCGGTGACGATCGGCCGCGCCGGCCGGCTCACGGGCCATACGAGACAGCAGCGGCGGCTCGTCGTGATCAATTCGGCCTCGGCGGGCATCAGTGCGGCTTGCGCCAGCCAGTGCGACACCACGTTGAGCCAGCCAAGCGCGATGCCCTGACCGAGCAGCGCAGCCTGCACGACGATCGCGTAATCGTTGAAGCTCAGCATGCCGGCGACGTGCCGCCCGTGTCCGGCAAACGCCGCGAAGCGGTCGTGCCAGCCGCGCTCTTCGTCGTCCATCACGATCACCGTGTCGCCGTGTTCGCGATGCGCATCGGTTTGCGACATCTCGTGATAACGCTGATTGCACACCGGCAATAGCGTTTCCGGCATCACGAACACGCTGTTCTCGTCGATCTCGTCTTCGCGCAGAAAACGCATGCCCAGATCGACGTCGACGAGCGGCCCGCCAATGCGCCCGGAAATCAGCTGAAAACGCAGATCGATGGACGGAAACGCCTGATTCAAACGGCTCATGCGCGGCATCAGCCAATGCGTCGTAAAGCCCGTCGACACCGACAGCGTGACCGATTCCACGCCCGTCGAGCGTGCCTCGATTTCGCGGATCGCACTTTCGATGCCGCTAAAGCCTTCCGAAATCTTCCGATACAGGATCTTGCCGTTTTCGGTCAGTTCGATGCCGCCGCGCACGCGCTCGAACAACCGCACGCCGATATGGTCCTCCATGCGCGCGAGCATGCGGCTCACAGCGGGCTGGCTGACATACAGTTCCTGTGCGGCGCGCGTGAAGTTGCCGCAGCGCGCGGCTGCCTCGAACACGAACAGCGCGTTGGCGCTGGGCAGTTTCTTGCGAAGGTTTGGCATGACCTGATGTTATGCCCGATCCAACAATTTGGGAATTGCCGCCAAAAACATCGCGACTTATATTTTCTTCAATGCAGGCTTTCTAGCGAGACAGACGTCATGGATGCACGAGCGAAAACGGGGGTTTCCATCCGGTCGGCAGTGAAGCGCTACGGTCCGGTGGTCGCGCTGGACGACGTCTCACTCGATATCGCGCCGGGCGAATTCGTGTCGTTGCTGGGACCGTCGGGTTCAGGCAAGACGACGCTGCTCGGCATTCTCGGCGGCTTCGTTCAGCCGAGTTCGGGCACGGTCTGGGTCGGCGAACGCGACATTACATTTGCGCCGCCGCACAAGCGCAACATCGGCATCGTGTTTCAGAACTACGCGCTCTTTCCGCATATGACGGTTGGCGAGAACGTCGCCTTTGCGCTGCGCGCGCGGCGCGAGCCGAAAGCGGGCTGGGCGAAAAAAGTCGCCGATGCACTTGCGATGGTCGAATTGAGCGGCTACGAAGGGCGCGGCATCAGCCAGCTTTCGGGTGGTCAGCGCCAGCGTGTCGCGCTTGCGCGCGCAATGGTGTTCGAGCCGCAACTCATTTTGATGGACGAGCCGCTCTCCGCGCTCGACAAGCAGCTGCGCGAAACCATGCAGATCGAACTGCGCCGCCTGCATCGCAAGCTGGGCGCGACGATTGTCTATGTCACGCACGATCAACGCGAGGCGCTCACGATGAGCGACCGCGTCGCGGTGCTGAAGAACGGCAAGCTCGTGCAGATCGATACGCCGGAGCGTCTGTATGACCGGCCGTGCGATGCGTTTGTCGCGAGCTTTATCGGCGAAGCGACGCTGCTCGGTGTGAGCCGCGCGGGAGACGATGCCGTCAGGCTCGGCGAAACCGTGCTGCGCACTGCGCATCCGCTGCCGCGCGGCGACAGGTTGCTGCTCGCCGTGCAGACCGAAAAGCTCGTGATCGACGGCAACGATGCGCACGCGAACGCGAATCGCCTGTCGTGCCGCGTCACTGAAGTGCTGTACCAGGGCGAAAGCCTGCGCGTGTTCGCGACGCTTGCCGACGGGACGGCCATCAGCTTGAGACAACCTGGCAATTACGAAGCGCGCAAGCGCATCCCCGAACCGGGCGCGCAGATGACGGTCGCGCTCGATCCGCTCGACACCATCGTTGTGCCCGCCTGATTTCACTCGCCGCCCGCGTACGGGCAATTCCGCTTTCGGATTTCACGCAACTGCAAAGGATGAAGCAATGAAGCTCACCGATTTCAAGGTCCTGACGTTCGATGTCGTCGGCACGCTGATCAACTTCGAAAAGGGCGTGCTCGCGTCGGTGCGACGCCTGGGCGGCGCGGCGGCGAAAGACCTGACCGACGAACAGATTTTCGAACCGTACATGCGCGGCCGCGCGGCCTGGCCGGGCCGTTCGAGCCATGAAATGGCGAACGTATATCTGTCGCTCGCAAAAGAACTGGGTTTGCCCGACGACGCGCAATCGGCCGCTGCATTTCAGCGCGACGTGCTCGAATGGCCCGCGTTCGAAGACTCGGTGGCGGCGCTCAAGCGCCTGCGCAAGCACTATCGGCTGGTGGCGATGACGAATGCGGACCGCGTTGCGTTGTCGGCGTATGCGCATACGCTCGGCGATCCGTTCGACGATACCGTCTGTTGCGATGAAACCGGCGTCGCGAAACCCGATCCGCAATTCTTCGCCTACAACCGTGGTCGTCAGGCGGCGTTCGGCTTCAAGTTCGGTGAGATTCTGCATACGGCGCAAAGCCAGTATCACGACATCGGCATCGCGACGAAGCTCGGTTATGCAACGTGCTGGATCGAGCGCCGCCAGGGTCTGAAGGGTTTCGGCGCGACGCCGGTGCCCGAAGCGGTAACCGCGCCGACGTTCAAATTCGCGACGCTCGCCGCGCTTGCGGACGCCGTCGAAGCCGAAGCACGCGCGGCCTGATCATGCTCGCCCCGACCACACCGTTGCGCCCGCAACCCGATTCGCTCTGGCGGGCGATGGCCGCCAGAGCGCCCGTGACACACGCGCCCGTCAGCACGGGCACGCCGCTCAATCGCGATCTGATCGTCGACGTGGCGGTGATCGGCGCGGGTTATTCAGGGCTGGCGGCGGCGTATGCGTTGCAAAAGCGCGGCGTCGATTGCGCGGTGTTCGACGCGAACCCGGTGGGTTGGGGCGCAAGCGGCCGCAACGGCGGCGTGGTGTCGTCGAAGTTCAGGCTGTCGTTTCCGACGATCGAACGCATGCATGGTCTCGACACCGCGCGGCGCATGCATCGTCTCGCGCATGATGGCGTGCGCGTGGTCGAATCGCTCATCGACGAATTCAAGCTGGAGCGCGCGCAGTTCGAGCATACGGGCAGCCTGCGCTGCGCGCATACCGGGCACGCGTTCGCCGCGATTCGCGCTGAAGCCGACTGGGTGCGCACGGCGCTCGGCGACACGTCGATGACGGTGCAATCGCGTGAAGAAGTGACGCACGAGACGGGATCGACAGGATTTGTCGGCGGCGTGTTGAGCGCGGACGCGGGCACGATCTTGCCGCTCGAATATGTGCGCGGCCTTGCACGCGGACTCACGGCGCGGCATGTGCCGATCTACGAATCGACGCCGATCGTCGAGATGACGCGCGCGCGGACCGGCCCGGGCGTCACGCTGCGCACGCCTGGCGGCACGGTGCGCGCGAAGCAGGTGATCGTCGCGACGAATGCGTATTCCGGGCTGACTTCCGCGACCGCGCCGTATCAGCGCGAACTCGTGCCGTTTCGCAGCGCGATGATCGCGACCGGGCGGCTGTCGCCGGAACTCGATGCGAAACTGATGCCGCAGCGGCGCAGCTATACGGAAACGCGCCGCATGATGAAGTGGTTTCGCAAGGTCGACGGACGCATGTTATTTGGCGGCCGCGATGCGTTCGGCAAGGAAGGCGAGGACACCGGCTTCGATGCGTTGCAACGCGCAATGGTCGCGCTCTTTCCCGATCTGGCGAGCGTGCGTGTCGAGTATCGCTGGTCGGGTTATGTCGGCATGACTTTCAATGCGTTGCCGCATGTCGGGCGCAGTGACGACACGACGACCTTTTGTCTAGGGTATAACGGTGCAGGTATCGCGATGGCGAGCCTGCTCGGCCAGCATGCCGCCGCGCTTGCGCTCGGCGAGACGCCTGAGCTTGCGCTGCTCGCGCAGCAGGGCTTGCGGCCGGTGCCGTTTCATTCGTTGCGCGCGCCGGGCGTTCGGCTCGTCGCTGCGTGGTATCAGTTTCTCGACGCCGTAGGTGCATGATGACGACAGCCAAACGGATTCTCGAAGGACACGCGTTGATGCCGGCTTCCACAATCGATCCGTCGGTGCGTCATCAGCAGCGCGAAGATCGCGCGATGCTGCTGTTGCTCGCGCCGGCGCTGTTCGTGATCGTCGTGTTGCTGGTGGTGCCCCTTGCGTGGCTGTCGTGGCAGTCGATCTGGCACGACGGCGGCTTCACGCTCGCGAACTACCAGCGCATGTTCACCGGCACGTATCTCGACACGTTTCTGCTGACGTTCAAACTGAGCTTCGTCGTGACGGCGATCACGCTGCTGCTCGGCTATCCGGTTGCGTATTTCGCGACGTCGCTGCCGCCGAAGCTGAGCGCGCTGATTCTCGGCATGGTGATTCTGCCGTTCTGGACGAGCGTGCTCGTGCGAACTTACGCGTGGCTCGTGTTGCTGCAACGCACGGGGCTCGTCAACAAGGCGCTGATGGCGAGCGGGCTGATCGATCATCCCGTACAGCTCGCCTATAACCAGTTCGGCACGATCATCGCGATGGTGCATATCCTGCTGCCGTTCATGGTACTGCCGCTCTATTCGGCGATGCAGAAGATTCCGTCGAACCTGTCGCAAGCGGGCGCGAGTCTTGGCGGCTCGCCGCTGCATGTGTTCTGGCGCGTGTTTTTGCCACTGTCGATGAGCGGCGTCGTCGCGGGCGTCACGCTCGTCTTCATTCTGTGCCTCGGCTTTTACATCACGCCCGAGTTGATGGGCGGCGGCAAGTCGATCATGGTGTCGATGGTCGTGAGCCGCAACGTTGAGATCTATAACAGCTGGGGCGCGGCGAGTGCAGTGAGCGTCGTGCTGCTGATCTGCGTGTTCGCGATCTTCTACGCCGCGAGCCGCGTGATTCCACTTGAAAAGACGCTGGGCGCGAAATGAACAGGATCTCATTTGGAAGAATCGTTCTTGGCGCGGGGGTCGTGCTGATCCTCGTCTTTCTGATGCTGCCGATTCTGATTGTCGTGCCGCTGTCGTTCTCCGATACGCGTTTCATGACGTTCCCGCCGCCCGCGTATTCGCTGCGCTGGTATCACGCGTTCTTCGATAACCCCGCGTGGATCGACGCCGCCCGCACGACGCTGATCGCGTCGGTCAGCGCCGCAATCATCGCGACGCCGCTCGGCATCGCCGCCGCTTACGCGTTGCAGCACGGCACGCACTGGATCATGCGTTATCTGCGGACCTTGCTGATGCTGCCGTTGATGGTGCCGATCATCATCGTCGCGGTGGGCGTGTTCTTCGTGTATTCGCAGGCGGGTTATGTGAACACGCTCGGCGGGCTGATCGTCGCGGATACGATGCTCGGTTTGCCCTACGTGCTGATTTCGGTCGGCGCGGATCTGCGCACGTTCGATCGCTCGCAGGAGATGGTCGCGCGCAGTCTCGGCATGAACCGCTTCCGCAGTTTCCTGACCGTGACGCTGCCGCAGATCAAGGCGAGCGTCATCTCGGGCGCGGTGTTCGTGTTCATTCAGGCGCTGGATGAAACGGTTGTCGCGCTCTTCATTTCGGGCGGATCGAATCAGACGCTGACACGGCGCATGTTCGTCACGTTGCGCGACGAAATCGATCCGACCATCGCCGCCATCAGCACGATGCTGACGGCGCTCACGCTGTGTCTGGTGATGATCGTCGTCGTGAGCCGGCGTTCGTCGATGGCGCGCGCCTGATTCCATTCGAACGGAAAACCGCATGAACCATGCATTGAAGTTTTATATCGACGGCGCGTGGGTCGAGCCGTCCGGCGACGCGCGTCTGCCCGTGATCGATCCGTGCACGGAAGAAGCCTTCGCGGAAATCGCGCTCGGCAACGAGCAGGACGTCAACCGCGCGGTCGCGGCTGCAAAGCGCGCGTTCGTCACGTTCTCGCAGACCACGCCCGCCGAACGTCTCGCATTGATTCGCCGCATTCTCGCTGTGTATCTCGAACGCTACGACGAGATGGCCGCGACGATCTCACGCGAGATCGGCGCGCCGAAAGCGCTGTCGCACGCGTGGCAGGCCGGGCTCGGCAAGCGGCATCTGGAAGAACTGCTGCGCACCTGCGAGACGTTCGCGTGGCAGCGCAAGAAAGGCACGACGCTGATCAATCACGAAGCGGTCGGCGTCGTCGCGCTCATCACGCCGTGGAACTGGCCGATCAACCAGATCGTGTGCAAGGTCGCGCCCGCCATCGCAGCGGGTTGCACGATGGTGCTCAAGCCGAGCGAAGTGTCGCCGCTCAACGCCGTGCTGTTCGCCGAGATTCTCGACGCCGCGGGCGTGCCGCGAGGCGTGTTCAATCTCGTGAACGGCGACGGGCCGACCGTCGGCGCGGCGCTGTGCCGTCATCCCGATGTGGACATGGTGTCGTTCACCGGTTCGACGCGCGCGGGCATCGAGATCGCGACGCTCGCCGCGCCGACCGTGAAGCGCGTGCATCAGGAACTGGGCGGCAAGTCGGCGAACATTCTGCTCGACGACGTGGACTTCGAGACCGCCGTCACGGCGGGCGTCAATTCGTGTTTCGGCAATAGCGGCCAGTCGTGCAATGCGCCGACGCGTATGCTCGTGCCCGCGTCGCGTCATGACGAAGCGGTCGAAATCGCGCGGCGCGCGGCGCAGGCGCAGCGTGTCGGTTCCGCCGACGATGCGCGCACGACGATGGGCCCTGTCGTCAGCGAAATCCAGTTCGAGCGTGTGCAGCGGCTGATCGCGGTCGGCATCGACGAAGGCGCGCAAGTCGTGGCGGGCGGCACCGGTCGGCCCGAAGGTTTGACGCGCGGCTATTACGTGCAGCCGACTGTATTCGCGAACGTGAAGCCTTCGATGAGTATCGCCCGCGAAGAAATCTTCGGACCGGTGCTCGCGATCATGCCGTATCGCGACGAAGCAGACGCCATCGCCATCGCCAACGACACGCCGTTCGGCCTCGCCGCCTACGTGCAATCTGCCGATGCCGCGCGGGCACGACGTGTCGCGTTCCAGTTGCGCGCGGGCAGTGTATACGTGAACTATCCGTCGTGGGACGCGGGCGCGCCGTTTGGCGGCTACAAGCAGTCGGGCAATGGCCGCGAATATGGCGAATGGGGGCTCGAAGCGTTTCTCGAAGTGAAGGGCATCGTCGGCTACGGCGACTGACGCGCTTCGGCGCGCAACAGATCGGCGATCCGCTCCGCGAGCATGATCGTCGGTATATTGGTGTTCGCGCACGGAATGGACGGCATCAGCGACGCGTCGCAGACGTGCAACCGTTCGACCCCGTAGACCGCGCCGCGCGCATCGGTCACGGCGAGCGGATCGTCGGCCGCGCCCATCTTGCAGGTGCCCGACGGATGCCACGTGCCGCCCACCGAGCGCGTGACGAATTGCGTCAGCGCGTGATCGTCGCCTAGCAGTTGCTGCAACGACACGCCTTCTGTGACGACGCGCCGGATCAGCCAGCCGCGCAACGGACCGGCGATGTCGAGCAATGCACTCAACGCGCCGCGCTGCAACGCGTTCCGTGCGCCGGGCACGGCGATGGCGGCGACGCGCGGCGAATAGCTCGATGAAAAGACTGCGTCGCGATACGAGGCCATCGACGCATCCGCGAGCGTGTCGGCGCCGAAGCGCAGCGCGAGCTTCAGGCGCTCCAGATCGCGCGCGTCGGACAGCATGTCAAAATCGACGTCGGGTTCATCGAATGCGCTGGTCGACTTCAGTTTCAGCCGTCCGCGCGAGTACGACTTGTTGATCCAGAAGAAGATCGTTCCGAGCCGATATCCGACCGAATGCCAGCCGGAACGCGACAGGATCGCGCCGTGCATATCGCCGCTGGCGGTGCCGGGCAAGCCCGAAGAAAAGCGCACGATGGCCTGTTCGTGATGCTCGTCGGGAAACAGCGCGCGTGCGCTGCGCGGCAGAAACGCAGACACGGCAATCGACGGATGTTCCATCAGATTGCGGCCCACGCCTTCACGACGCGCGCGGACTTCGATGCCGAGCGCGGTGAGATCGTCGGCGGGGCCGATGCCGCTTCTTAGCAGCAACGCGGGGCTATGAATCGCGCCCGCGCACGCGATCACATGTTCAGCGCGCAGTTCAACGTGCTGGCCGTCGCGATCGATCATGCGTGCGCCAACCGCGCGCTTGCCTTCGAACAGAATGCGTTCGACCATGCAGTCAGTGCGGATCGTCAGATTGGCCCGGGCGCGCACGTTATCGTCGAGATAGCAGACGGAAGTGGGAATGCGTTCGCCGGCCGCGCTCACGCCAATCGCGCCGACGAACGTACCGTCTTCCCACGGACCATTTTGATCCACGTGTCGCGCATGGCCGCGCTTGTCGAGCGTATCGAGCACCGCGCGCACGAACGGCGAAATATGCGCCCACGCGGTGCGCTGAATGCGCAGCGGCCCGCTTTTGCCGTGCAATTCGCCGTCGAAATCGCAATCCGTTTCGAGCTTGCGAAAGTACGGCAGACACGCTTGCCAGTTCCAGCCATGCGCGCCGAGTTGTTCCCACTCGTCGTAATCGGCGGGCGCGCCGCGATTGGCCATCAGCGCGTTGATCGCCGAGCCGCCGCCGAGAAGCCGCGCCTGTTCATAGCGACGCGTCGCTGCAGGCGCGCTCATGCGCGCCTTGAGTTGCTGCCAGATGTTCGTCGTGTCGAGGTACGCGCGGCCCGGATAGCGGCTGCGAATCGCCGCAGGCATCGTGCGTTGCGAAATGTCGCGGCCCGCCTCGACGAGGCACACCGTCTTGCCGGCATCTTCGGACAGACGCGCTGCGAGCACGCAGCCGGCTGATCCGCCGCCGAGAATCAGATAGTCGATCACGTTGGATAAGCGAAGGCGTAGGCGAAGGCGTTTCGTTTACACGTGCGTTTGAACGCCATGAATGCATCGAGTCCTCGCGTGCGAAACGAAAGCGCCCGCGAAGAACGGAGTTCGTGCGGGCGCTGCGAGAGACGCGCGACGTTACTGCATGGTCACTGCATGAACTTCAGCCAGCGTGCTTTGGCCTGAATGCCGGCGTCGGATGCCCACCAGTCTTCGGACATCAGCGCCTGTTTCGCGGCATTTTCCGGCGAGCTCGGCAATTCGCTCGCACGCTTCGGCGTGATCTTGCCGGTCTTGAACGCGGCGGGATTGCCCGGACCGTAGTCGATATAAAGCGGCAGATTGGCCTGCAACTCAGGCGACACCGCTGCGTTGACGAACTTGATCGCGTCGGGAAGATTCGGCGCATTCTTCAGCACACAAAGCTGCGTGTTTTGCAGAATGCCGTCGTTGAACGTGAAGTCGACATCGGGATCGTCCTTGCGTACGGCGCTCGCGCGGCCGTTCCAGATCATCGTCATGTCCACTTCGCCGTCGTGCAGCAACTGCGCCGACTGGCCGCCCGACGTCCACCACACGGTAATGTCCGGCTTGATCTGCTGTAGCTTCTTGAACGCGCGATCGACGTCGAGCGGATAGAGCTTGTCGCGCGCCACGCCGTCGGCGAGCAGCGCGGCTTCGAGCACAGTCTGCGGATCGTTGCGCAGCGCGCGGGTGCCGGGGAACGCCTTCACGTTCCAGAAGTCGGCCCAGCTTTGCGGTACTTTCTTCAACGTCTTCTTGTTGTAGCCAATCACAGTCGAATAGAACTCATAGGCAACCGAATAAGGCGTGCGATATTTTTCCGGCATCGATGCTGCATTCGGAATCTTCGTGAAGTCGAGCTTTTCGAGCAGACCTTCGCGGCCGCCGCGCAGACAGTTCGACGTAGGCGTATCCACGACGTCCCAGATCGGTTTGCCCGTTGCCCCTTGCGCCTTGATCTGCGGCCATGCATCAGGAATGCTGTCCTGATTGACGGCGATGCCGAGTTCCTTTGCGGCGGGATCGAGGATTGCCTTGGTCTGCGCTTCCTGATACGTGCCGCCTTGCGAGACGAAAGTGATTTTTCCTGCTGCGAGAGCCGGCGCCACGCTGGCGAAGCTCGCCGCGAGCGTTATGGCAATCGAACCCAACCTCGGCATTTTGATCACGGCTTTCCTCGACACGGTTGAACGGAAGACATCTTCCAGGTCATGCTGTTGCACCTTCAGCTTGCCGCCGAAGCAAAACAGCGCGGGGTTGATACAAAATATAGTGAGTCAATTCAGGCGGAGCAACGCCGGAATTGTTTGAGTGGTCATGACATGGTGTTATGTCTGACGTTCTCGCCGGCAGTCAATTCGAGTGTGACCTGATTGCTCTTTCGAAAGTTGGCCTAAAAGATCACGTAGACCTTGCGCATTGTTTCTTCGACTTCCCACAAGCCTTCCGTGTGAGCCTCGAAGAACAGCGTGTCGCCGCCTGTGAAGTGGACGGCGTCTTCGCCATCGGGTGTGAAGCGTCCGCGCCCGCTCAGGAAGTGCATGACTTCTGCCTGTTTGACCGAGCGACGATACGTGCCGGGCGTGCATTCGAACACGCCCGTGTCAATTGATTCGCTGCCCCGTATCACCTTTTGCACGCCTGATACCTTGATCTCCGGTGTGCCCGGAAGACCGGCCGTGCCCCAGTCTTCGAGTCCCTGCAATGCGATGCCTTGTTTGATCTGTTGAACTTTCATGGTGCCCGTTTGAAGAAAGATAGGCCGGTTACGCGAGACGCCCGGCGATGGCCTTGCCGACGTCCGCCGTGTTCGCCTTGCCGCCCAGATCGCCCGTATGCGGGCCTTCCTTCAATACCGCTTCGATTGCCGCGAGCATCGCGTCGTGCGCTTCGCGCTCCTTGCCTTGGCCCTTGCCGAGAAAGTCGAGCATCATCGCCGCCGACCAGACCATCGCGATCGGATTGGCGATGCCTTTGCCCGCGATATCGGGCGCCGAACCGTGCACCGGCTCGAACAGCGACGGAAACGCACCCTCGGGATTCAGGTTGCCCGACGGCGCAATGCCGATCGTGCCCGTGCACGCGGGGCCGAGATCCGAAAGAATGTCGCCGAACAGGTTCGTCGCGACCACCACATCGAAGCGGTCCGGATTGAGTACGAAACGCGCGCACAGGATGTCGATATGCTGTTTGTCCCACGTGATATCCGGATACTGCGCGGCGACTTCGGCCGCGCGCGCGTCCCACCAGGGCATGCTGATCGAGATGCCGTTGCTCTTCGTCGCGACGGTGACCTTCTTCTCGCGGCGCCGCGCGAGATCGAATGCGAACTTCAGCACCCGCTCGGAACCCTTGCGCGTGAAGATCGATTGCTGCATCACGAATTCGCGGTCGGTGCCTTCGAACATCGTGCCGCCCACCGACGAGTATTCGCCCTCGGTGTTTTCGCGCACGATCATGAAATCGATGTCGCCGGCCTTGCGGTTCGCGAGCGGCGACGGCACGCCCTCGAACAGCCGGGCCGGGCGCAGATTGATGTACTGGTCGAACTCGCGGCGGAATTTCAAGAGCGAGCCCCAGAGCGAAATATGGTCGGGCACGGTCTGCGGCCAGCCGACCGCGCCGAACAGGATCGCATCGCAATCCTGCAGTTGCGCCTTCCAGTCGTCCGGCATCATCTGGCCGTGGGCGGCATGGTAATCGCAGCTCGCCCACTCGATATGCCGGTATTCGAGCGGAATGTCGAAGCGTTTGCTGACGGCGTCGAGCGCGCGCAGCCCTTCGGGCATTACCTCCTTGCCAATGCCGTCGCCGGGAATCACGGCGATGCGATACGTTTTGCGGGTCATGCGAGGCCTCCTGTCGGGGTCGTTCAACGGGAACAGGTGCACAGTTTATTCGTGCTGCTTCGATTTAGAATGGGCGTTTCAGTTAAGTCAATCTGCACGGATCGTGAACAAAACGCCCAACCTTGATGATCTGAGAGTATTCTGCACCGTCGCGCGCAAATTGAGCTTCAGCGCGGCCGCGGAGGCGCTGGAGGTGTCCGCGGCGTATGTGAGCAAGCGCGTCAACCTGCTCGAAGCCGATCTGGGCACGCGCCTCTTTCATCGCTCGACGCGCCGCGTGGCGGTCACCGAAGCCGGCGAGCGTGTGTACATGTGGGCTGAAAAAATCCTTGACGATATGGATCAGCTCGTCGAGGACGTCTCAACGACGCGGCGCGTGCCGCGCGGCACGCTGCGCATTTCGAGCAGTTTCGGTTTCGGCCGGCACGTGGTGGCGCCTGCGCTCGCGCGGTTCAGCGCGCGCTATCCGCAACTCGGCGTGCGGCTCGACCTGTTCGACCGGATCGTCGATGTGGCGGGTGAGGGCTTCGATCTCGACATCCGCATCGGCGACGACATCGCGTCGCAACTCATTGCCCGGCGGCTCGCGGAGAATCATCGGGTGCTCTGCGCGTCGCCTGCTTACCTTGCGCAGCACGGCACGCCGCGCCAGCTTGCCGACCTCCCGGCGCACGCGTGCCTCGTGATCAAGGAGCGCGATCATCCTTTCGGTGTGTGGCGTTTGACGGTGCGCGGCGAGACCGTGTCGATCAAGGTTCGCGGTCCGCTCTCGACCAATCATGGCGAAGTGGCGGTCCAATGGGCGCTGGCGGGGCGAGGCATCGTCTTGCGTTCGTTGTGGGACGTGCGGCCGCTCCTGGAAAGCGGCGCGCTGGTCCAGGTGCTGCCCGACGCCACACAGCCCGCGAACGTGTGGGCGGTTTATCCGGCGCGGGTTGCGTCGTCGGCGAAAGTGCGGGTCTGCGTGGACTTTCTCGCGGAGGAATTCGCGCGGTGGCCCGACCTCACGGCAGGCGACGCGCAGCAGTAACGGCGGGGCGCTAACTGCGTGCGCCGCGACTGCTCACTGATGGTTCTGCGAGAACAGCGACTCGAGCGGGTAGTGCGCTTTCACGAACGGCGACTTGATGATCACGTAGCTGAAGTATTTCTCGATGCCGATGTTGCGATCGAGCAGGCCTTCGACGATGCTCTGATAGTGGCTGACGCCCCGCGTGACGAACTTCAGCAGATAGTCGTAGCCGCCACTCGCGAGGTGGCACTCGACAATCTCGTCGACGTCCTTGACCGCTGCGACGAACTTGATGAAGTCCTCGCGCCGATGGTCGGCGAGCGTGACTTCAGTAAACACCACCTGCACATCACCCAGCTTTTCGAGCTGGATCTGGGCGCCGTATCCGAGGATGTAGCCTGCTTTCTCCAGCCGCTTCACGCGAATCAGGCACGGGCTGGGCGATAGGCCGACCGCGTCGGCGAGCTCGACGTTGGTGATACGGCCTTTCTTTTGCAGCTGGGACAATATCCGCAGATCAATGCGGTCAAGCTTGCAGTCGGTGCTCATCGTCGCGGGTTCGGTCCGGCTTATCGAGGGTGGCGTTTGATCTTAACATGCGGAAAATTGCGGGCGGCCGGGCGATGCGTGCGCCGTCAATAACCTTGCCTGCGATCGATCTGTCCGATCATCGGCAGACCTGCGCGATAGCGGCGAATGTTGTCGAGCACGACATCGACCGCCGTGTCGGGGCGCGTCGCACTCGCGATGTGCGGCGTGATGCGCACACGCGGATGCGTCCAGAGCGGATGCGCGGCCGGCAGCGGTTCGGGATCGGTGACGTCGAGTATCGCGTTGCGCAGGCGGCCGCCTGCAAGTGCATCGAGCAGATCGTCCTGATTCAGATGCGGCCCGCGTCCCACATTGATCAGCGAGGCGCCTGCCGGTAGCGCATCGAAAGTCGCCTTGTTGAGCAGGCCGCGCGTCGCAGGCGTGAGCGGCAACAGGCAGATGAGGATATCGGTGCGCGCCAGAAACGCGTCGAGCGTATCGGCGCCCGCGTAACATTCGATCCCGTCGAGCGTATGCGGCGAGCGGCTCCAGCCGGCACACGCGAAACCGAACAGGCGCAGCCGTTCGAGCACGGCGGTGCCCAGCACACCGAGCCCGAGTACACCGATGCGCCGCGTCGCGGCCGGCCGCACGGGCAGTTCGCGCCAGACGCACGCGCTCTGCTGCGCGGCGTAGTCGAACAGATCGCGGTGGATCGTGAGGACAGCCTGCGTCACATACTCGACCATCCCCTCGACAATACCCGGCTCGATCATCCGCACCACCGGCACGTGAGCGGGCACGCCGGACAGATCGAACTGGTCGATGCCCGCGCCCACCGAGAACACGACTTCGAGATTCGGCAGCGCGGCATGGGGGTTTTCTGGCGGCTGCCACGCGGCGAGATAGCGGACCGATGCCGCGTCGCCGACATCGGGCCAGAGGCGAAACGGAATGTCCGGCGCCTTCTGCGCGAAGAGTCGCGCCCATTGTTCGCCGCGGGCGGGGTCTGCCTTGTAGAGGAAACTCATGGTGCCGCCTAGCCGAGAGCCTGGTTGATGATGCCGAACTCGCGTGTTTGTGGATCGGCGGTGAGCACGCCGTTGCGGACCATTTTGACCACCGTGTCGACGCGCGGCAGGCCGATTTCCTCGAGCCACGATGAGAGGCCGCCACCGTCTGGCATGTCGATGCGAGTGAACGCGCCGGTATTTTTCGCGAGCCAGTAGCTGATCAGCGCTTTGGCACGGGCTGCTGCGCTTTCGGGCGTGTCGAGCGCGACCACGGGGCCGATGGCATGGCCGCGTCCGAAGGGGCGAAACAGCGCAAAGCCGACCAGCGCGCCGTCGCGTTCGAGTGCGACGCCTTCGGCGATCTCGAGCAACGCGGGCAACACTGCGCTGCGGTCGAGGCCACCCGCACGCGAGGCCAGTTCCGCCAGACGCGGCGTGTCGTCTGGCGTGACCGGACGCAGCGTTTCGTTCGGCGGAAGGTCAATTGCGGGTGCCTGAAACGCTGCACTTTGATGCTGATGCAGCGTGCCGATTTTCTCGAAGCCGAGCTTCTCATAGAGCGGCTGGCCGGCAGGCGTCGCGTGCAGCAGCGTCACGCGCCGGCCGAGCGCTTCGAGCAATAACTCCATCAGCTTGCGGCCGATCCCGCGGCTCTGCTGCGCCGGGGAGACGATCACCATCCCCAGCGACGCGGTCTCACTGCCGTACTTCCAGCAAAGGGCCGTGCCCAGCACGCCGCTCGCGTCCTCGGCGACAAAGCCCTCCCCGATGTTCGATACGAAGTCCCAGTCTTCCGCGCGATGTGGCCAGCGGACTTCCGTCGACAGACGGTACGCCGCTGCGACGTCGCGGGTTTCGAAGGGGCGGTAGGTGATGGGGTGATGCGGGTACGAGTCGGACACGCTGCGCTCCTTGCCGGATGTGCTTTTGCTGAAGTGCTTGCTGTGTACTGTCGCATCGGGAAGCCGGTTCAGGCTAGGACGATCCTTTTGCCTGGTTTCCCGCTCTCCCACGGGCAAACATCGGCATTCAGAATTTCCTGACGGCAAATTCAGCAGACCGGCGGCGCATTTTCCGGGCTTCCTTACTGTGTGGCGCTGTCGGCCTGCCTAGGATGGGCTATCGGATCATCTTTTTCGGCGGGCCCGTTATGACCGCTCATCCAGCACAGTACGAAGATACGGTCGAACAGATCAACAGCGCGTGTCGGCGCCTGTTCGACACGTGGTGCGAAAGCAGAAGCGTCATACCGCTCGGTTACCTGTTGCACTGCTGGCCGTTGCCGAATGGCGGACCC
The DNA here is from genome assembly GCF_050436625.1 of Paraburkholderia sp. GAS334. Taxonomy (NCBI): domain Bacteria; kingdom Pseudomonadati; phylum Pseudomonadota; class Betaproteobacteria; order Burkholderiales; family Burkholderiaceae; genus Paraburkholderia; species Paraburkholderia sp. GAS334. Next base: position 120,340 of record NZ_JBNDMO010000015.1, read on the forward strand.
GCGTCCGTGCGGCGGCTGGCGGACGGGTTGCGCGAACTGAGCAGGGCGCATCCCGGCGCGCTGGGCGGCAGCACCTGGCCGATATTCTGCGAACTGACTTTGTGCATCGATGAGATTCTGCTCTATCCCGGGATACGTTTGCATAAGGCCGCGTACGAATAGCCGCCTCGCTCACGATCCCGGGACCCCGTCGGCGCGGGTGAGAAAATTCCTCAGATCAATGGGGCACACGCGTCCGGCGCGAGCACTGCTGTCGCCGCGAGGAACCTGAAGGGCGCTGACTGGCCGGAGTGATAATCGCCAAACGGCCACTCTGCCAGTGCGGCGGGCGGCGTGCATGCCCCCCGCTTCGGCAACGAGTGCAGAATAGACGAAACAAGAGCCGGAGCACTCGCGGGGATGTATGGCAAACAACATGTTCGACGCATGGTGGAGTTCGTTCAGCCGCTTTCGGAGTAGCGTCGTGTTGCGGCTTCTCGCGACGGTGCTGCTCTTCAGCTGCGCGGTCACGCTGCTGCTGACCGGGTCACAGCTTTACCGCCACTACCACCTGGGCGTGGAGCAGATTGAAAATCGCCTCGCGGACGTTGACCGCAGCAATCGCGACAGTCTCGCAGAAGCGCTCTGGCGGCTCGATAACGCGCAACTACAACTGGAACTGAACGGCATCCTGCGTCTTGCCGACATACGTTTCGCGGAAATCCGCGAGAGGGGGAAGGCCGGTGAATCCGCCTACCTGAGCGCCGGTCAGCGCTTCGCAGGTCCGGTCATCGCCCGCGAGTTTCCGCTCGTGTACCGTGTGCAGGGCAAGGACCGGGAGATTGGCACGCTCTACGTCGAGGCGACGCTCGCCGATCTTTACCACGAGTCGATGCGAACCGCCGTGGTCATTCTGGTGACTCAGGCCGTCAACACCTTTCTCGTCTCGCTTTTTACCATCCACATCCTGTCGCGCCTCGTGATGCGTCATGTGGCCGCCATCGCGCGCATGGTTGGACGCTACGATTTCCGTGAGGCGCCCCGGCCGTTCAGGCTCCAGCGACGCCAGCCGCGTGAGCCGGACGAACTCGACTGTGTGGTGACCGCATTCAATGCGATGGGCGCGCGGCTGCATTGTGCCTATCTCGACGAACGGGACGCAGCGGCCGAGCGCGAAGCGCGCGATCTGGCCGAAGCCGCAAACCGGGCCAAGAGCGAATTCCTCGCGAACATGAGTCATGAACTACGCACGCCGCTGAACGGCATTCTTGGCTATGCGCAGATCCTGGGTCGCGACGCTACGCTGAACGAGCTGCAACGCGAACGTGTAGCGGTCATCCGCCGCAGTGGCGAACATCTGCTGACCTTGATCGAAGACACGCTCGATTTCGCGAGGATCGAGGCGGGCAAGCTGCGTGTCGAGATCTGCGATGTGCCGCTCGCGGGGCTCGTCGATGTGATTCGGGAAATTATCGGTGTCAAGGCGGAGCAGAAGCACCTCGACTTCACCTGCGAAATCACGCAGGACGCGCCCACCGGCGTGCGTGCCGATGAGCGGCGGTTGCGGCAGGTGTTGCTCAACCTGCTTGCAAACGCCGTGAAGTTCACCGATTTCGGCTGCGTCAGCCTGCGTATCTCGAAGTCTCCGTCGAACCGGGTCCGCTTCGAAGTGCGCGACACGGGCATTGGTATCGGTCCCGATCAGCTGGAGACGATCTTCGAGCCGTTCGAACAGCTGGGCCTGCCCGAGCGGCGTGCCGGTGGCGCCGGCCTCGGGCTTGCCATCAGCCGCGAGTTCGTGCGCGCGATGGGGGGCGAGATCGACGTCGAAAGTCATATCGGGCAGGGCAGCGCGTTCTGGTTCGAACTGGCGGCAGCGAGCGTTTGGCCGGTGCCGCACACAGCGATAGCCTCTGCGCCGCTGCCGCATGCGGCGACGGGCTACGAGGGAGCGCGCAGAAAGGTGTTGATCGTCGACGACGTCGAGGTAAACCGCGCGCTCGCGGTGGATCTGCTGGGCCGTCTCGGCTTCGACACCGTCGAAGCAGAAAACGGCCGCGAAGGGCTTGAGAAGGCGCAGCGCGAGCGACCGGATCTGATTCTCACCGACATTGTGATGCCCGAAATGAACGGGCTCGATCTGACGCGCAACCTGCGTCAACTGCCGGACTTTGCGCACGTTCCGATCATTGCGATGTCCGCCAGCCCTTCAGGAACCGACAAGGCGATGAGCGTTGCCGCTGGCGTGAACGCATTCTTCTCCAAGCCGGTCGACTTCGAGGCAATGCTGACGCAGATCGCCACGCTGCTCGGACTGCAGTGGGTCTATGCGTCGCCGCCGCCGTCCATGCGCGCTGACATGTCCGCCCTGGCCTCACTGGCTGTTCCGCAGCAGCAGATGGACGAACTCCATCGCCTCGCCCGCCTTGGCGACATGCACGAAATCATCGTGTGGGCCGAGCGCATGGCGGCGCGTGATTCGCGCTATCGTCCGTTCATGGCGCAGCTCTGCGCGCTCGCCCGCGACTACCAGTCGAAAGCGATCCTCCAGCTGGTTGAACGATATTTGAGTTGCGAGCCAGGACCATGAGCGACCCGATCGCAAATACCGGTGAACGGCCGACCATCCTCATCGCCGACGACACGCCGGCGAATTTCGGTGTGGTCGTCGATAGCCTGATGGACCGCGGCTTTCGGGTACTCGTTGCGCTCGATGGCGCGGAGGCGCTCGAACGCGCGCTGTTCTCCCAGCCCGATCTCATCCTGCTCGACGTGAAGATGCCCGGAATCGATGGCTTCGAGACATGCAGGCGGCTCAAGGCGGATCAGCGCACGCGTGATATCGCGGTGATTTTCATGACCTCGTTGACGGGCAGCGAAGACATGATCGAGGGTTTTTCGGCCGGCGGCGTCGATTACGTGACCAAGCCGGTGCGGGTCAACGAAATGATGGCCCGGATCGAGACCCATCTGGCGCTGCGCGGAATGCACCGGCAGCTCGTCGCGCAGAACCGCCAGCTGCTGAGCGAAGTCGCGGAACGCCAGCAGGCCGAGGCTGCATTGTCGCGCGCGCGTGACGAACTCGAACAGCGGGTCGATCAGCGCACGAAGCAGCTTGCGGAGTCGAACGCGAGGCTCTCCGCACAGGTCGACGAGCGACGCCGGGCCGAAGCGAAACTGCAGTCGAGCGAAGCGCGCTTTCGCACCATCGTCGAGACGAGCCCCATCCCGCTATGCATCACGTCGATGCCCGAAGGCATTATCCTGTATGCGAACGGACCGCTGCGCGAACTGTTCGGGCTCGATGCGCGCGAGGCTACGCTGACCAACATCGTCGATTTCTATGTGGATGCCAATGACCGCGACCGGTTAGTGTCTCATCTGTGCAGGGAGGGGAGCTTCAACAACAGCGAAGTCCACATGCGGCGGGCGGACGGCACGCCGTTCTGGGCCATGGCCACCGCGCGCGTGGCGACTTACGGCGACGCCCCCGCGATCTACGTCGGCCTGAACGACATCACGGCGCGCAAGCGTATCGAGCAGGAGCTGTTCGAATCCCGCGAGCAGTTGCGCGAATTGTCTGCGTACATGGAGGCGATTCGCGAAGAGGAGCGCAAGCGCATCGCGATGGAAATTCACGACGAGCTCGGCCAGTTGCTGACGGCCTTGAAGATGGACGTTTCGCTGCTGAAGATGCGCCTTGGCGGCGACCCCGACGCGAAACGGAAGACGGACGACATGCGCGAACTCGTCGAGAAAACGATCTGGATGGTCCGCAATGTCGCGAACCATCTCCGGCCGGCGGCGCTGAACTTTGGGGTCGTTTCGGCGCTGGAGTGGCTGGTCGAGGACTTTGGCCGGCGCAACAGCATTCCGTGCCAGTTGCACATCAATGGAGGCGAGCCGGTTCTGCCAGATGCCTATGCCACAGCTGTATTCCGCATCGTTCAGGCCTCGCTGACCAATGTTGGGCGTCATGCCGATGCGACGCGGGTCGACGTGACGCTGACCAGCACCGCGGCGACGATCGACCTTCACGTGAGCGACGACGGCCGCGGTTTTGATCCGGCGATGGCGCACACAGGCTATTCGTATGGCCTGCTCGGCATGCAGGAACGCGCCCGCCTGATCGGTGGGGCGATGACGATCGACAGTGCGCCTGGCATGGGCACCGCCATTTCCATTCACATTCCGCTTGCAGGCGGGGCCGAAAAAAATGATCAACATCCTGATAGCTGACGATCACGCGATTGTGCGCGGCGGCCTGAAACAGATCATCGCGACGACAACCGACATCGTCGTCGCGGCCGAGGCGGCGCAGGGCTCGGAAGTGCTCGACCGGCTGCGCACAGGACAGTTCGATCTCATGCTGCTGGACATGACGATGCCCGGGATCAGCGGGGTCGATCTGATCCGCCGCGTGCGTGCCGAGCAGCCCCGCCTGCCCGTGCTGGTGCTGAGCATCCACAACGAGGCGCAGGTCGTCTCGCGCGCGCTGCGAGCCGGCGCGATGGGCTATGTGACGAAGGACAGCGATCCGGACGTTCTGCTCGCCGCGATCCGCAAGCTGGCCGGCGGAGGGCGCTTCATCGATCCGAAGCTGGTCGATGCGATGGTCTTCGAGACCCATTCCGGCGACGCGCCGCCGCACGAGGTTCTGTCCGACCGCGAATTCCAGGTATTGCGGATGCTGGCGGCCGGCAAGAGCATCAACGACATTGCCGATTCATGTTCGCTCAGCGCCAAGACGATCAGCACCCATAAGATGCGTCTCATGCAGAAACTCGGCCTCAGTAACAATGCGGAACTGATCCGATATGCGATCAGGCACGGTCTGGTGGCCGAATGACGAGGCCTTTAGGGAAATCCTTAAGCGTGAACCAGCGTTTCCCGAATCCACAATCCGCCGCTGCCGACTGAAAAATCCCCGGCGTTACCCCACGATGGCCCTATGGGAACGAGGAGTACGAGGGGGCAGACGTGGTTACGACGAAAAGCTCACTACGCGGGCTGCGCGAAAAACTGCGGGCGACGGCAGGCGCGCTGCCAGTCCGCGTGCTCTCGCTGCATGGTTCGCGGGACGGTCTGACCTGCCGCGTATGCGTCGAAATCAGACGACCCGCCGGTCCGCTCGTGCTGTTTTTCTTCCGGCACGACGATGGTACCTGGCACGTGTTTCCGCCAGCGGGCAACGTGTGCAGGATGAGCTTCGAACCGCTCGTTGCGTGACATGACGATTCCGTCCAGGGGAGATCATGATGACCGCGGACAACGCTGGGAGAGTCTCGAAGCACGAGACAGAATTGCGTGCGTGGATGAGTGCGTGGTACGACCACGCGTTCGCGATCGGCTTCATCAGGCCTCCTTTCATACTCGATCACGCGACCGCGGTGAGGCTCGAAGGCTATTTCAACGTAGGACTGACGCCTGAAGACGGCGTCAACGCAATGTTTGGTGCAGTGCATTGACCTGCCGACGGGCAACGTAGCGCCCGCTGTGCCAGCGGGATAGTACGGTTTGCCAGCATGCGTAGCGCGTGGCACGATGAAAGACTGACCAGGTGGAAGCCTGTGCGGACGTGCGCCGATCCGGGCGCATCGTTCCCGTGTCGAGAAGTCATCCGTCTATGCATCGCAGGCGCTTTGTGCTGGCTGCGCTGGGTGCGGCAGGCGTCACGCTCTGCGCGCACGCCGCCCCGGCAGGACACTTCGATATCGTCTACCCGCGCATTCGCGTTGGCGGCGATGTGCATGCTGCGTATGCGCTCGCTGTCCTCGATCTGGCGATGAAAGCGGCGAATGCCTCCTATTCGGTGCAGCAGGCCGAGATTGTCATGGAGCGAGGCCGCGCGCTGGCCGAACTGGCGCGCGGCAACAATACGATCAATCTGCACTGGACGAGCATGGAGGCGCGAGCCGAGCGCGGCTTGAACGTGGTCCGGATTCCGATACATCGCGGGCTGATTGGCTACCGCGTGTTCGTCATACGAAAGGACCGGCAAACGGATTTCGACAGGATTGAGCGCTTTTCCGATCTGCAGGCGTTCACGGGTGGTCAGGGGCTCGGGTGGATCGATACCGATATCCTGAAAGCAGCAGGTCTGAATGTTCAGACTTCGACTTACGAGACGATGTTCGAGATGACCCAGAGTGGTCGGGTCGACTATTTTCCGCGAGGCGTTGTCGAAGCGTTTGCCGAACTCGAGGGGCGCCGACACCGGGAGCCCGACCTCGTGGTCGAGAACCGGCTGCTGCTGAAGTATCGATCCGATTTCATTTTCTATGTCGCGACGGGCCACGAAGCACTGGCAGGTACGATCGAGGGGGGGCTCGTCGCAGCGTATCGCGACGGATCCTACATGAGACTGTTCAACACCCATCCCTACATTCAGGACGGGCTGGTACGCACGAAGCCCGCGTCCCGGAAGACCTTTCAGCTCGACAACCCCTATCTCTCCGAAGCGGACCGCAGCATTCCAGACGAGTACTGGATGAGCTGACGTTGTGCTGGACCGATTGCCTGGACCGTTTGCGTGCAGTCGCGGGCGGAATCTGTCCGGAGATGCCCGCGATGCGTCGCTCATCCGGACCGGACGTTTCGTTCCCACAGGTCGCTGTTTGCAGCATCGAAGTCGCTTCTGTCGACAGTGCTTTCCTTGTCGATCCATCGCCGCGCCCATTCCAGCGCGTGCTGCTGTGCAGCCTCGCGGCTCGTGAAGCTGGGGCCGATAAGACCCGAGCGTGCGACCCGCTGTGCGTCCCGCACGATCTCGGCCCATCCGCGGAACCGGGCGCTCGCCACCCGGTCGGCGGAAATGTAGATGATGTAGCCGCGCGGATCGGATTCGCGTTTGCCTTCCCACGCGAGGCCCCTGCACGGTGAGGCAGGCGGATGAACGGATTGTGGGGCGTTCATCGGGGCGCGGGATTCGAGACGGTCAGGCACGGCACGCGAAGAATCCGGAAGCTGCCGGACAATTTCAATGAACGTATCCGGCGTATGGGGTCGCTGCGGCGTGTCATGCGGCGCCTGCCACGACGCCTGGCTTTTCCAGAACACCTGGCGCAGGCCTTCGTCCCGAGGTCGGCCGCCAATGCGTTGTGGCGGGACATTGCGGTGTTCCAGCAAACCGTCGGGGCCGCAAACGAACGTGCGTCCGGTGGTCGAAAGAAGCCTGTGCATTTCCGCGAGGGCGCCGGTCGAACGCCACGCTTCGAAGCGCGACCTGCACGTCGGCACCGACGGATAGATCCCCGGCAACCTGGACCAGGGCTCGCCGGTCGTCAGTATCCACAGCACGGCATTCGCTACGAGGCGAACCTGCGCGCGTGGGCGGCCGCGCCGCCCATGAGCGATGACGGCATCTGACAGGACAGGCGCCAGCAGCAGCCATTCGTCGTCATTGATTTCGGTGATATGCACGGTGTTCTCCCCGTCGCCGGATGATTCGCTTACAAGGGACAACGCGCTTCGCTGACGGACGGCCCAGTCGCTGAGGTTGCTTCGGCAGGGCGTCGCACATCCGACAGGGCGGCCAGCACGGGCTGAACGTGAAAGTGAAAATGGCAGAGCACATGCGGCGTGGCGGCCAGCCTCGCAATCTGCGCGTCCGATAACGCAATCAGGATTTCGGCTATTTGAGGCGACACGCAGAAGCGTGTCGCGCCCGCTATCCTGTCTTCACGCAACAGATTCTGGACGAGCAAGAGATACGCGAGATTGAAGTCCCGCACGAGATTGAGCATATCGGTCGTACCCATTCCAGCCTCCTGCTGCCAACGTCTGTTCCATGCGCCAGTTGCGTTACGCGGGTTCGGTGCCCTCGTCTGTGCTACACGCTGCCCGTCGCCCGCTGCCGGTCGCCCAGGTTGCCATGGAAGACAGCGCAAGCAGATCCTCGACGCAATCCGACAACTCGCAGAGTTGATGAAATGACGCGCCGTTCAAATGGTGGAGATGGTGTCGTCTGAGATCGCGTAACGCGTTGCCGAGGCGCCGGATGGCCTCGGGATCGCTGTTCATCAGCGGCCAGCCTCGCAACAGATACGCGAGCGGCATGACGCTTCTGCTTTCGCACCACAGATCGAACAGGCGCAAACACATCGCGTTGATATGCTCGACCGCATTTTCTCGTTCAGACAGATAGGGGACCATGACGACACGCGGAACAGGACGATTGCTGTGTCTTCATCCTATGCGGCCAGTTTTCGCGGTGCTGTCAGGACATGAAGAAATAAAGTCAGGTCAATGCTGAACTTCGGGTCAGAAAATCCTTACGCGAGATGCGGCGGGTTGACTTCGCCAGCGACGCCGCGTGGATCCTCAGCGCGGCCACGATGACCACGCCGCTCACCGCCAGCAACCTGGATTTGCTAGTCATTCACGCACCGGCCGTTGAGCAGAGGCGAAAGGACGTTCTGTTTCCTTTTCAGATGATTCAGCGTCCTGCAGGTGCATGACGGTGCTGGTCAGCGTATCGCCGACGTCACGGGATTTCCTGAAACCACCCTGAAACGTTATTAATTCGGACAGCACGCCGGCCAGTTCCCTGAATGGACTGATTCGGTCATGCGCTGTGGGCGGCCGATCGTCAACGCGGCGGCAATGTCGCGGGTCGCATCTTCAGACAGACGGGTCGGTGTTTTCAAAAGTGCCGCGCGATGCGCTGCTACTTCAAGTGCTTCTTTCACGGCAGGTCTCTTTGACTTTGGATGAGTCGTCGCCGTCTTTCTCGAACATGTTTTTTTAAGAATTATTAAGGACTTTGCCAAGGACTCGGCGAGGGGCCGTGGATAGACTGGGCTTCAGTTTTTCTCGCACTTCAAGCGAGTGCGGCCTGTTCTCCCATGTTCACCAAACCTTTAGGAAGTACAAAGCCATGGCAAATCCGAAACTTGAAGTCCTTACGCCTGCAAACTCGCAGATCATCTTCATCGACCAACAGCCGCAAATGGCTTTTGGGGTCCAGTCCATCGACCGTCAGGTGCTCAAGAACAACGTGGTAGGCCTCGCGAAGGCAGCGCGAGTGTTTAACATTCCTACCACTATTACGACAGTGGAATCCGAAAGTTTTTCGGGCTATACGTACCCCGAATTGCTGGACGTATTTCCGGAGCACAAGGTGCTCGAACGCTCGTCCATGAATTCGTGGGACGACCAGAAGGTTCGTGACTCGCTTGCTGCAAACGGCCGAAAAAAGGTGGTGGTGTCAGGTCTGTGGACCGAGGTTTGCAACAACACGTTCGCGCTATGCGCCATGGCCGAAGGTGACTACGAAATCTATATGGTCGCCGACGCGTCGGGTGGCACTTCGAAGGACGCGCATGACTATGCAATGCAGCGAATGATTCAGGCCGGCGTGGTTCCGATGACCTGGCAACAGGTGCTGCTCGAATGGCAGCGCGATTGGGCGCACAAAGAGACTTACAACGAAGTCATGGCGATTGCCAAAGAGCATTCCGGGGCGTACGGGATGGGCGTGGACTATGCCTACACCATGGTGCACAAGGCTCCCCAGCGCGCGGCGGGGACACACGAAGTTCTGGCACCGGTGCCTGCAAAGAAGTAAACAGTCGCGACGAGCGCCCGCTTCCCATGAATAGCTCCGCGCGTGAAAAGCGGAGCGCTCCCTATGAGGATCGCCATGACTTCCAATACTTCCGCGCCGACGCCGGCTGAAGTTGTTTTCTTCAATGGCAAGATCGCCACCCAGGACGACAAGCGCTCTTTTGCCGATGCGCTCGCCGTCGCGAACGGCCGCATTATCGCTTCGGGGTCTCGCGATGCCGTGATGCGTCACGCGAACGACAACACGCGCCACGTCGACCTCAAAGGCCGCACCGTCATTCCCGGTCTCAACGATTCCCACCTGCACATCATTCGAGGCGGGTTGAACTTCAACATGGAGTTGCGCTGGGACGGCGTGCCCTCGCTGTCGGACGCACTCGACATGCTGAAGAAGCAGGTGGCCCGCACGCCGGCGCCGCAATGGGTCCGCGTGGTGGGCGGCTGGAACGAATTCCAGTTCGCCGAGCGCCGCGGACCCACGCTCGAAGAGATCAATGCGATTGCCCCGGACACGCCGGTGTTCATTCTGCACCTGTACGACAGCGCGCTATTGAACGCAGCGGCGCTGCGGGCGGTCGGTTACACGAAAGACACGCCGAATCCCCCGGGCGGTGAGATCCAGCGCGACAGGCGCGGCAACCCTACGGGCATGCTCATCGCGCGGCCGAACGCCGGGCTGTTGTACGCGACGCTGGCGAAAGGTCCGAAGCTCGCGCCGGACGATCAGCGCAATTCCACGCGGCATTTCATGCGCGAGCTGAACCGGCTCGGCGTGACGAGCGCGATTGACGCAGGTGGCGGCTATCAGGCCTATCCGGATGACTATGCGGTCATCATGGACATGGCGAAGCACAACGAACTGACCGTGCGTATCGCGTACAACCTGTTCACGCAGAACGCGAAAAAGGAAATCGAAGATTTCGCGAAGTGGGTAAAGATGACGAAGCCAGGCGAAGGCGACGATTTCCTGCGCGTCAACGGCGCCGGTGAAATGCTGGTGTTCTCGGCTGCGGATTTCGAAGACTTTCTTGAGCCGCGCCCGGATTTGCCGGACACGCTCGAAGATGAACTGGAAGCCGTGGTCAAACTGCTGGTAGCGAACCGCTGGCCGTTCCGTCTTCACGCCACGTACAACGAATCGATCGAGCGCTTCCTGAATGTATTCGAACGCGTGAACGCCCAGATCCCGTTCAACGGACTGCGCTGGTTCTTCGACCACTGCGAGACCATCACGCAGAAGAATATCGACCGGGTGCGTGCACTCGGCGGCGGCATCGCGATCCAGCATCGGATGGCCTATCAGGGCGAGTACTTCATTCAGCAATATGGCGAAGAGGCCGTGCAGCACACACCGCCTGTCCGTCGCATGCTGGATGCGGGACTGCCCGTCGGCGCGGGAACGGACGCCACGCGCGTCGCCAGTTTCAATCCGTTCATTTCACTGTACTGGATGGTGTCGGGCAAGACGGTCGGCGGCACCACGATGTATTCGAGCGTGAACAGGCTGGACCGGATGGAAGCGTTGCGCCGCTACACAGTGGGCAGCGCATGGTTCTCGAATGAGGAAGAACGCAAAGGGGCGCTCGTTCCCGGCCAGTTCGCGGATTTCGCGGTACTGAGCGAAGACTACTTTACGGTCGACGAGAGCCGCATCAAGTTCCTGACTTCGGCGATGACGGTGGTGGGCGGCAAGGTCGTCTACGCCGACGACGAATTCGCGCCGCTTGCCCCGCCTGATCTGCCGGTCAGCCCGTCGTGGTCACCAGTCGCCGAATTTGGTGGTTATAGCCGTTACAAACCGACCGCGGTCGCATGCGTGGAGGGCTGCGTGAATCTGTGCGGCGTGCATGCCCATGCGCACGGCTGGGCATGGCGCAAGAACGTGCCTGTCAGCGATTCGAACGGATTCTGGGGTGCATTGGGATGTAGCTGTTTCGCGTTCTGATAGATGCCCGATCGGACGGTGCTGCCTGAGGCATGGCGCAAGGCGTGTCCGCCGCGCTGAACTGGAGGAGTCGACATGACGAAAAGCATTGCGGGAGTGGACATTCCCGACGGTGTGATGGCCCAGGCGGCAACCGATCTGATCCGCGGCACGGAGTCCGAGTTGATGTTTCATCATGCGCTGAGAGCATTTCTGTTCGGTGCGCTGACCGGATACCGCGAGCACCTGAGGTTCGACGCCGAGCTGCTTTATGTCGGCGCGATGTTTCACAACGTCGGACTGAACGTGAAGTACCAGCGTTCGGCGTACCGGTTCGAGGTGGACGGCGCCAACGCCGCGCGTGATTTTCTGCGGCAGCACGTAGTCGCTGACGGTGCGATCCAGGAAGTATGGGAGGCGATCGCGTTGCACACGACGCCGGGCATTCCTGAACACATGTCTCCAGTTGTCGCGCTGCTCAGTGCCGGCGTGCAGATGGATGTTCGGGGCGCTCGCTACAACGAATTTACCGCGCAGGAGCGCGATGAAATCGTGCAGGCCTGGCCTCGCGAATCCGGCTTCAAGAAGAAGATCATCGAAGTCTACGCGCGTGGCATGGAGCATCGTCCGGAGACGACGTTCGCGTCGGTGAACGCCGACGTGCTGGACCGGTGGGATCCGGATTACCGGCGGTTGAATTTCTGCGGGCTGGTGCTGGGATCGGACTGGCCGAATTGACGTGTCGTTATAGAAAGGACGATCAGTATGGGCTACATCATTTCGCTGGGAGTCGGCTTCGCTGTCGGACTTCTCTACTGGCTACTCAAGGTGCAGTCGCCGGCGCCTCCGCTGATTGCGTTGGCGGGTCTGCTGGGCATGGTGCTGGGCGAGCACGCCATTCCGGTTGTCAAGGCGCAGCTTTTCGCGCAGACGCAGACGGTTCAGGTCGCGGAGCAGGTGACGGGCGCTGCAGCGCAAAAGCCGATGGTGCCAGGCGCGACGAAGGATGGCGGTTGATATCGCCGGTGCGTGTCTTTCGCCCCTCGATCAGAGGCGCCTTTTCAAATATTGCTAACGCTACTGGGTAAAAAAATGTTCAAGTCGCTTCATCGGTTCCGTCAACTCGCGCTTCTTTCCGCTGCGATACTGATTGGATTGACGCCTGTTTCATCCGCATTCGCCGACGCTGGACCGCCGGAGGTGCCGGACGGCAAAACCGCGCTCGCCGCGAAGCATCCCGACGTATCAGTAGGCGCGCAGTACGACACCGCGCACGTGTATGTCGCTTCGGCCGATCTCGACGCGTTCGTCAACAGCTTTCTCGCGACGTTCGGCGGCAAGGCCTCCCCGCGCGCGGTTTTTACGGTGACGCCCACGCCGAGCAAGACCGCGTCGCAGTATGTGCAGACGCCGGTCGGCATGCTCTCCGTGTTCGGCTTCGAAACGCCGGTTCCGTATCCATTCGGTAATGAGCGAACCGGCTACCTGGTCACCAATATCGATCAGGCGGTGAAGGCGGCACGCGCGGCGGGCGCCGATGTACTTGTCGACACATTCGATGATCCGATCGGCAAGGACGCGGTCATTCAATGGCCGGGCGGCCTGACGATGCAACTTTACTGGCACACGAAGGCGCCCAGCTATGCACCGTTGCACAGCGTGCCGGATAACCGCGTGTACGTCTCGCGTGACGAAGCGAACAACTTCGTTCGCCGCTGGCTGCACTTCTCGCACGGCAAGGTGGTGTCGGACAACTCGCGCGCGGACGCCGGCGTGATCGGCCGGCCGGGCGAGACGATCCGCGAGATCCGGATCAACTCGGGCTTCGGGCGCATGGTGGTATTCGTCACCGATGGCAAGCTGCCGTTCCCGTTCGGGCGTGAGACGACTGGCTACGGGGTCGACGATGTCGCGCAGACGCTCGAGCGCGCGCAGGCCGCCGGCGCGAAGGTGCTCTATCCGCTGTACAGCAGCGGATCAGGCAAGACAGCCATGCTCGAATTCCCAGGCGGGTACATTGCTGAAGTGCACGATGGCCGGTAAAGAGCGCGCTGTGACGCTGCTGAAGGCTTGCGTGCGCGTGCGGCGTTGTTCTGCGCTGCGCGCCGCCCGTACCCTGCTGATCGGCACGGGGCTGGCGGTCGCGCTGCCGGTCTCGGCGGCCGATACCGCGCTCGGCGGCGCTGACGATACGTCCACGACGGGCAGTGCCGCGACGTCGGCCGCCGCGAGTGCGTCGTGTGCGCGGCCCGTGGTCATGTTCAACCGCTGGCAGGAAAACTGGTCGGCGCTGGCCAATCCGTGTGTGCCGAAACAGCCTTTCGATTCGCTGAAGTACATTCCGCTGTTCGGCAATCCCGACGCGTATATCTCGCTGGGCATGGTGTTGCGCGAGCGGCTGGAAGTGAACGACGCGCCGCTGTTCGGACTCGGTACGGCGCACGACGACACGTATCTGTTGCAACGGCTGGAAGTCCACGCAGATGTCCGCCTTGGCCCCCACGTGCAGATCTTCACGCAATTCGAGGACGCGCGCCCGTACGGCAAAGACCTGGTCACGCCAGTCGACAAGAACCCGCTGGATCTGCGGCAGGCGTTCGTCGCCATCACCGAGCCGCTAGGTCCCGGCACCGTCAAGTTCCGCGTCGGGCGGCAGGAAATGGCGTTCGACTTGCAGCGCTTCATCTCGGTTCGTGACGGCCCGAACGTGCGTCAGGCGTTTGACGCGATCTGGGCCGACTATGAAACCGGTCCGTGGCGATGGATCGCTTATGCGACGCAGCCGGTGCAGTATCGCGACAACACGGATTTCGATGATGTTTCCAATCGCGATCTGACTTTCAGCGGCGTGCGCGTGGAGCGCAAAGGCGTCGGCCCGGGCGATCTGTCCGCGTATTACTCCCGCTACAACCGCAGCAACGCGCGCTTTCTCGACGCGACCGGCGACGAACACCGCGACGTATTCGATGCCCGCTATTCCGGCAACGTCAACCATCTCGACTGGGACGTCGAAGCGATGTATCAGTCCGGACATGTCGGCAGCAAGACGATCGGCGCGTGGGCAGTGGGGTCGCTCGCCGGTTACACGCTGGCGACAGTGCCATGGACGCCGCGGGTCGGCATCCAGGTGGATGCCGCGTCGGGGGACAGCCATCCGGGAGATGGCCGCATCGGCACGTTCAATCCGTTATTCCCGAATGGCTACTACTTCGCGCTGGCCGGCTATACCGGCTACACGAACCTGGTCCACGTCAAGCCGACGCTCATCGTCAAGCCGAACAGCAAGCTGACGCTGCTGGCCGGCGTCGGTCTGCAATGGCGCGAGACCACCGCAGACGCCGTTTACCAGCAAGGATCCGCGGTCGTGCCGGGCACCGCGGGACGCGGCAGCGCCTGGACCGGCTTCTATACGCAGCTTCGCGCCGACTGGGCAGTCACCGCGAATCTCGCCGCGGCGCTGGAAGCCGTGCATTTCCAGGTTGGACAGTCGTTGCGCGAGCTGGGTGCCCGAAACGCCGACTATGTAGGCGCCGAACTCAAATTCGGCTGGTAGAAACCGTATCGCCGGGCACACGTACCCATCCTTCCATCAGCACACGGGCGCTGCGGCTCATGATGGCTTTCGTTACGGTCCAGGCGCCGTTCACCTGACCCGCTTGCGCCCCGACCCGCAGGGTGCCCGACGGATGACCGAAGCGCACTGCTTCGCGTACACCGCCGCCGGCGGCCAGATTCACGAGTGTGCCTGGTATCGCTGCGGCAGCGCCAATGGCCACGGCGGCCGTGCCCATCATCGCGTGATGCAGCTTACCCATCGACATGGCACGCACGAGCAGGTCGACGTCGCCGGCGGCAACCCGCTTGCCGCTGGAGGCAACATAATCGGCTGGACTCGCGACAAAGGCGACTTTCGGTGTGTGCTGCCGGGTCGAGATCTCGTCAATGTGCGTGATGAGTCCCATGCGCACCGCACCGTGCGCCCGTATGGTCTCGAACATCGCCAGCGCGTTCGCATCGCTGTTGATGGCGTCCTGCAGCTCGGTGCCTGTGTAGCCGATTGCCTTCGCGTCCACGAAGATTGTCGGGATGCCGGCAGTGATCATCGTGGCCTTCAACGTGCCGACACCGGGAACCTCGAGATCGTCGACCAGATTGCCGGTGGGGAACATCGCGCCGCCGGCGCCTTCCTCTTCCGCCGCCGGATCCATGAATTCGAGCTGCACTTCCGCGGCGGGGAACGTCACGCCGTCGAGTTCGAAGTCGCCGGTTTCCTGCACGGCGCCATGGGTGATGGGCACACGCGCGATGATGGTCTTGCCGATATTGGCCTGCCAGATGCGCACGATAGCGACGCCGTCTTGCGGAATACGGCTCGCGTCGACCAGTCCGGCACTGATGGCAAAGGGCCCGACGGCGGCGGAAAGATTGCCGCAGTTGCCGCTCCAGTCGACGAACGCCTTGTCGATGGACACCTGCCCGAACAGATAGTCGACGTCGTGATCGGGTTTGCTGCTCTTCGCGATGATGACCGTCTTGCTGGTGCTCGAGGTCGCGCCGCCCATGCCGTCGATCTGTTTGCCGTAAGGGTCCGGGCTGCCAATGACACGCATCAGCAGCGCGTCGCGCGCGGCTCCCGGCGCCTGCGCGGCTTCGGGCAAATCCTGCAGGCGGAAGAACACGCCTTTGCTCGTCCCGCCACGCATGTAGGTAGCGGGAATCCTGATCTGGGGTACGTGGGTCATGAAAATCCTGTCCTGGTGAGACTGGGGCGGTACGTCGATACGTCGCCATACCGCCCGAACACAATGTACTTGACTGTACTAACGCGTTCCCGCATCGCCTGTTCAGGCAGCCTTCGACGACTCGAGAAAGTCCTGCGCAAATCGCTGCAGCACGCCGCCCGCCTCGTAGATCGACACTTCTTCAGCGGTGTCGAGGCGGCAGGTCACGGGCACTTCCACGCGTTCGCCGCTCCTGCGATGGATGACGAGCGTGAGGTCTGCCCGAGGCTTGCGCTCGCCGGTCACATCGAAGGTCTCGGTGCCGTCGATACCAAGCGTCAAGCGGTTCACGCCCGGCTTGAACTCCAGCGGCAACACCCCCATGCCGACGAGGTTGGTGCGGTGAATGCGCTCGAAGCCTTCAGCAACGATCGCCTCCGCACCGGCGAGACGCACACCCTTGGCGGCCCAGTCGCGCGACGAACCCTGGCCGTAGTCGGCGCCGGCGATCACGATCAGCGGCTGCTTGCGCGCCATGTAGGTTTCGATGACTTCCCACATGCGCGTCACCTTGCCCTCCGGCTCGATGCGGGCGAGCGAGCCCGCCTTCACGTTGCCGTTTTCCAGCACCATCTCGTTCTTCAGGGTGGGATTGGCGAAGGTCGCGCGCTGGGCGGTCAGGTGATCACCGCGATGGGTCGCGTAGGAATTGAAGTCCTCTTCCGGCAGGCCCATCTTCGTGAGGTACTCGCCGGCAGCGCTATCTGCGAGGATCGCGTTGGAGGGCGACAGGTGGTCGGTCGTGATGTTGTCACCCAGCACAGCGAGGGGGCGCATGCCCTTGAGTGTGCGCTCGCCAGCCAGCGCGCCTTCCCAGTAAGGCGGACGGCGGATGTAGGTGCTCTGCGCGCGCCAGTCGTACAGCGGGTCGGCTTTTTCGCCGGTGTCGGCAGCCACCGCGAACATCGGCTCGTACACCTTGCGGAACTGCTCTGGCTTCACGCTGGCGGCGACAACCGCGTCGATCTCTTCATCGGAAGGCCAGATATCCTTCAGGGTGATCGGCTTGCCATCGGCGTCCGTACCCAGCACGTCCTTCTCGATGTCGAAACGGATCGTGCCGGCAATCGCGTAAGCGACCACCAGCGGCGGCGACGCGAGGAACGCCTGCCTCGCGTACGGGTGGATACGGCCGTCGAAGTTCCGGTTACCGGACAGCACAGCGGTTGCATAGAGATCGCGGTCCACGATTTCTTTCTGGATCACGGGATCCAGCGCACCGGACATGCCGTTGCAGGACGTGCAGGCATAGGCCACGACGCCAAAACCCAGCTGCTCCAGGTCCGCCAGGAGACCGGCTTCTTCCAGATACAGCGTCACGGCCCTTGAGCCCGGCGCCAGTGAGGTCTTTGCCCACGGCTTGCGGGTAAGGCCACGCTGGTTGGCGTTGCGGGCGAGGAGCCCGGCGGCAATCATGTTGCGCGGATTGTTGGTGTTGGTGCAACTGGTGATGGCAGCGATGATCACGGCGCCGTCCGGCATCAGGCCGGGTTCGTTCTCGACCTTGCCGCTGATGCCGCGCGCGGCCAGTTCGGACACCGGCAGACGGCGGTGCGGGTTGGACGGACCCGCCAGCGTGCGCACCACGGTGGACAGGTCGAACCTGAGGACGCGCTCATATTCGGCGTGTTTCAGGCTGTCCGCCCAGAGGCCGGTTTCCTTCGCGTAGCGTTCCACCAGCTTGACCAGTTCGTTGTCACGGCCGGTGAGCGTGAGGTACTTGATGGTCTGCCCGTCGATATAGAACATCGCGGCGGTGGCGCCGAATTCCGGCGCCATGTTCGCGATGGTGGCGCGATCGCCGAGGGTCAGTCTGGCCGTCCCTTCCCCGTAGAACTCGAGGTAGGCGCCGACGACTTTTTCCTTACGCAGGAACTCGGTCAGGGACAGCACCACATCCGTGGCGGTAATGCCCGGGCCCGGTTTGCCCGTGAGCTCGACGCCGACGATGTCAGGCAGGCGCATATAAGAGGCCCGGCCGAGCATCACGCTTTCGGCCTCGAGTCCTCCCACACCGATCGCAAGCACGCCCAGCGCGTCCACCATTGGGGTGTGTGAGTCGGTGCCGACCAGGGTGTCCGGGAAAGCGACGCCGTCTTTCACCTGCACCACCGGGCTCATGCGTTCGAGGTTGATCTGGTGCAGGATGCCGTTGCCCGGCGGAATGACGTCGACGTTGCTGAACGCCTTTTTTGTCCAGTTGATGAAATCGAAGCGGTCTTCGTTGCGCCGGTCTTCGATCGCGCGGTTCTTCGCGAACGCGTCGGGATCGAAGCCGCCGCACTCGACGGCCAGTGAGTGGTCCACGACCAGTTGCGTCGGCACGACCGGGTTGACCATGGCCGGATCGCCGCCCTGGGCGGCGATCGCGTCGCGCAGGCCGGCGAGGTCGACGAGAGCGGTCTGGCCAAGAATGTCATGACACACCACGCGCGCCGGGAACCAGGGAAAGTCCAGCTCACGCCTGCGTTCGATGATCTGCACAAGCGAAGCGGTCAGAAAGGCCGGGTCGCAACGGCGCACGAGGTTCTCGGCCAGCACGCGCGACGTGTACGGGAGCTTGTCGTAAGCGCCCGGCTGGATCGCCTCGACCGCGGCACGCGTGTCAAAGAAATCCAGCTGGGTGCCGGGCAGCGGTTTTCGGTTTGCAGTATTCATGACTTTGGGGACAAAGACAGTAATGGTGAGGGGGCATGGCCGGGCGTCACGGTCAGTTGCCCCCATTTCCGGATCAGTGCTTCTGGATCGGCGCGAACCTTGCGTTTTCCGGCCCGGCGCTGGCCCGGTGTTCGTCCCGCGCTGGCCCTATCCGCTTGCTGCGGGCCGGGGCGGGAGAGTGCATCGAGAGGTTCACGCCGGGGCCCGTCGATCAAGCCGTTGTGCGCCATTTCGAGGGCGCGCTCAGTGCCGTTTCTGTGTTTGAAGCGGCAATGATATCAACGAGAACTTTAACATCGGCGTTTAGACGCGCTTCGCCAGCGGCACGAACGGCAGGTCGTCCGGCCCGGTGTAGTTTGCGCTCGGGCGGATGATCTTGTTGTCGATGCGCTGCTCGATGATGTGCGCCGCCCAGCCGGAAGTGCGCGAGATCACGAAGAGCGGCGTGAACATGGCCGTCGGCACGCCCATCATGTGATACGACACCGCGCTGAACCAGTCGAGATTCGGGAACATCTTCTTCGCGTCCCACATGACTGATTCAAGCCGCTCGGCGATATCGAACATCTTCGTATTCGACGCGTCTTTCGAGAGGCTCTTCGCGACTTCCTTGATCACCTTATTGCGCGGATCGGAAATCGTGTAGACCGGGTGACCGAAGCCGATCACAACTTCCTTGTTCTCGACGCGGCGGCGGATATCGGCTTCGGCTTCATCGGGCGTGTGGTAACGCGACTGGATCTCGAACGCGGCTTCGTTGGCGCCGCCGTGCTTCGGGCCGCGCAACGCACCGATGGCGCCGGTGATCGCCGAGTAGATGTCCGAGCCTGTGCCTGCGATCACGCGGCCGGTAAACGTCGATGCGTTGAATTCGTGCTCCGCATATAGGTTCAGCGATATATGCATCGCGTCGACCCACGACTTCGACGGCTCGACGCCGTGCAGCAGATGCAGGAAGTGGCCGCCAATCGAATCGTCGTCGGTTTCGACCTCGATGCGTTTGCCGTTGTGCGAGTAGTGGTACCAGTACAGCAGCATCGAGCCTAACGACGCCATCAGGCGGTCGGCGATATCGCG
Source organism: Paraburkholderia sp. GAS334 (assembly GCF_050436625.1). NCBI lineage: Bacteria > Pseudomonadati > Pseudomonadota > Betaproteobacteria > Burkholderiales > Burkholderiaceae > Paraburkholderia > Paraburkholderia sp. GAS334. Next base: position 140,326 of record NZ_JBNDMO010000015.1, read on the forward strand.
CGCGCCGGGCAGGTTGTGGTCGTCTTTCTCGGGCAGCACGGTGCTCAGCACCGACACGCCCGTGCGCATCACGTCCATCGGATGCGCGGACGCGGGAATCCATTCCAGCGCGGCCTTCAGGTTGGCGGGCAGACCGCGCAGCGCTTTCAGCTTCGTCTTGTAAGCCGTGAGTTCAGCCTGTGTCGGCAGTTTTTCGTGCACGAGCAGGTAGGCGATCTCTTCGAACTCGCAGGTCGTCGCGATGTCGAGAATGTCGTAGCCGCGATAGTGCAGGTCGTTGCCGGTCTTGCCGACCGTGCACAACGCCGTGTTGCCGGCCGTCACGCCCGACAGTGCGACGGACTTCTTGGGTTTGAATGCGCCCGCGTTCGGCGTGCTGTTGTCTGCTTCGCTCATGGTGTCTTCCTCCAGGTCCTGATTATTTCTGTGCGGCGAACAGCGCGTCGAGTTTGTCTTCGTACGCGTGGTAGCCGAGATAGTCATAGAGATCGGCGCGCGATTGCATCGTTCCCACCGCCGCTTTCTGCGTGCCGTCGCGCATCACCGTTTGATAGAAATTGAGCGCGGCTGCATTCATCGCGCGATATGCGCCGCAGCAGTAGAGCGCGATATCGACGTTGGCGTCGCGCAGTTCGGTCGTGGTGAAGAACGGCGTTGAACCGAATTCGGTCAGGTTCGCGAGAATCGGCACCTTCACCGCTGCCCTGAAGCGGCGGTAGTCGTCCAGCGACTTCATCGCTTCGGGGAAGATCATGTCCGCACCGGCTTCGACATAAGCGACTGCGCGCTCGATCGCGGCATCGATGCCTTCTGCGGCCGCGGCGTCGGTGCGCGCCATGATCACGAATTGATCGTCGGTGCGGGCGTCGACGGCCGCTTTCACGCGGTCGACCATTTCTTCGGTCGGCACGACTTCCTTGCCGGGGCGGTGTCCACACCGCTTCTGACCCACCTGGTCTTCAAGGTGCACGGCCGCAACGCCAGCCTTGATGAACGAGCGTACCGTGCGCGCGATGTTGAATGCGCCGCCCCAGCCCGTGTCGATATCGACGAGAAGCGGCAGATTCGTCGCGTCGGTGATGCGGCGGGCGTCGGTCAGGACGTCATCCATTGTGCTGATGCCAAGATCGGGAATGCCGAGCGAATTGGCGGCGACGCCGCCGCCCGACAGATAAACCGCCTTGAAACCGACCGCTTCAGCCATTTTGGCGGCGTAGGCGGTGATCGCGCCGACTACCTGCAGTGGCTGGGTTTCGGCGACTGCCGCGCGGAATCGCGCGCCTGCGCTCGCGGGGTATCGTTGTGCTGAAGTCACGTTTCCTCCGGATAAGAGGTCCTCACTAGTGCAAAGACTGGGCCAGGCGCATGGCACCCACTTAACTCCATGATTTCATTAAGAAACACGAGTGCGCGACCAGACGGGTTTGTTTCATAAGTGAAATTCGCTATTTCATGATTGAAACCATGGGTTCATAATAACTTCGCCTTCGATGTCTACGTCCTGAGCCCAGCTGAATGCCCCCCACGAATCGTCCTTCCGAATCCCTCCGCCGCCCGCAGATCTGGGCAATCGGCATCAGCCGCCTGCGCGACCTGTTCCGCGACATCGCGGGCGAGTACGACGACCGCGCCGACCTGCGACTCATCTCGCGGGGCTACGAGGACGCCGTCCATGAGATCGACGCGGCTGGCGTCGATCGCCCGGATATCGTCGTCGCGGCCGGGTCTAACGGCACCTATCTCAAGGCGCGGATCCAGGTGCCGGTCGTGCTCGTCAGCCCGACTGGTTTCGACGTGATGCATGCGCTCGCACGGGCGCGTCGCGATGCCTCGCAGGTGGCACTCGTCACGCACGGCGAAACGCCTGCGGAAGTGCGCCACTTCGTTGCCGCTTACGGAATCGACGTGGTGTTCGCGTCATATCAGTCAGCGCAGGACGCCGAAACCTGCGTGCTTGATCTGCGCGACCGCGGCGTCGGCACGGTCGTGGGACCGGGCCTTGTCACTGATCTCGCGACACGCGCGGGCATGAGCACCGTGTTTCTGTATTCGCGCGCGTCGGTGCGGGTGGCGTTCGATACGGCGCTCGAAGTCGCGAAGGCCACTTCGAATGAAATGCTGCGCCGCCAGCGACTCGACAACGTGCTGCAACATCTGCGCGATGGTGTCGTTGCGCTCGATGCGCGAGGCCGGGTGGAGGCGATCAATCAGCGTCTTGCCCAGGTGCTGGGTATTGATGCGTCGCGCGCAGTGGGGCGACCGCTGGCCGAACTTGCACCCGATATCGCGCGCGCGATTCCGGATGGCGACGGCGAAACGCTCGAAACCGTCCGGGGCGTCGGTTATGTCGTACATCGCGGGCCGTTGATCGGTTCGAGCGACGGCACCGGATCCGTTCTGACGTTCCAGGAGTCCCGTGCGGTCGAGCGGCTGGATCGTACGCTGCGCTCGCGGCTGCGCACGCAGCAGTTTGCCGCCCGATACCGGATCGACGATCTGGTAGGCGCATGCCCGGCGATCGAGCGGGTGCGGCAACTCGCGCGTCGCTATGCGACATCGGACGCCACCGTGCTGATACGCGGCGAGAGCGGCACGGGCAAGGAGATGGTCGCGCAGGGCGTTCATCAACTGGGCGCCCGGCGAGACTTTCCGTTCGTCGCGATCAATTGCGGCGCGTTTCCCGAAGCGTTGCTGGAGAGCGAACTGTTCGGCTACGAAGAAGGCGCATTCACGGGTGCGCGGCGCGGCGGTAAAGCCGGACTCATCGAGGCAGCGCATCGCGGCACGTTGTTCCTCGATGAAATCGGCGAGATGCCGCTCCCGCTGCAAAGCCGGCTTTTGCGCGTGCTGCAGGAGCGTGAAGTGGTGCGGCTTGGCTCGACCGAACCGATCCGCATCGACGTACGGGTTATCGCGGCGACGCATCGGGCGTTGACAGCGGCGGTGGAGACCGGTGAGTTTCGCGCTGACCTGTACTACCGGCTCAACATCCTCAATATCGCGCTGCCGCCGCTGCGTGAGCGGCAACCGGACATCCTGCCGCTTGCGGCCGGATTGCTGTATCAGGCGGCGCGCCGCGAGCCGCGTCTTGCCGCGCGCATTCATGATGCGGGGCAGGCGGCGCAACTGCTACTTGATGTGAGCGAGCCACTACGTCGTCACGCGTGGCCGGGCAACGTGCGGGAATTGCAGAACGTCATCGAGCGCATTGCGGTCGAACTGGCCGATGTGGGAGGGCACGCGGAGCGCGAGGGCGCTGACGGTGCCGGGGGTGCCGGGAGTGCATTGACGCCTGACGTACTACGCTCGATCGCGCCGGAAGTATTCGACGACAACGAGCGCTCCGTCGCGGCGTTAACGTTGCGACAGCGCAGCCGACGTGTCGAGGCCGATGAGATCCGCGCGGCACTCGAAGCGTGCAACGGCGATCGCGACGCGGTCTGTGAATCGCTCGGCATCAGCAAGACCACGCTGTGGCGCAGGCTTAATGCGTCGGGTTGAGGAACTGGTCCAGCCTCCGCGCCAAACGAAACAGCCCCGCATGCGCGGGGCTGTCTGCTTTAAGGCCGACGTCAAAGGTCAATAAACTGGATGCCCGTTGATCAGGCTCGGCAACCACGTCGAAAAGAACGGCATGTAGGTGACGATGTTGATCGCGCTGAAGATGGCCAGGTAATAAGGCCAGGCGATTTTCGTCGTTTCGCCGATTGAAACATTACCGATCGCGCAACCGATGAACTGAACGGAACCGATCGGCGGGTGAACCAGGCCCAATGCGCAGTTGAGCAGAATCATGATGCCGAACTGCACCGGGCCCACGCCGCTGTGCATTGCCATCGGCAGGAACAGTGGCGTGGTGATCAGGATGTGGGCGGCCATATCGACGAAGGTGCCGAGGAAGACCTGGATGATGTTGATGTAAAGCAGCATCAACCATGGGTAGGCCGTCGCATTTTCAAGCAGATGCTCGATTGCATCGGGAATCTCCAGATAAGCCATCTGGTACCGAAGCATATTCGAAACAGCGATCAGGAGCAGCACCACCCCCGTGGTCTTGGTCGCCCGGGAAAGCGCCACGAAGAGCTTCTTCATCGTCATCGTGCGATACACGAGAAGGGTCAGCACCAGCGAATAGGCAACCGCGATTGCCGCTGCCTCCGTCGCCGTCGCAATGCCTTTCGCCACGCAGAAGAGGATGATCGCGATCACCATCAGGCCGGGCACTGCGCCGAGGAACGTTCTGCCTACCGCGAACCAGCCGGGGAACTTCTGCAGTTCGGTCGAGCCGTCAGGGCGGCGCGGGAAACCGAAGCGAACCGCTTGCCAGTAGGCGGCGATCAGCACAAAACCCATCACCCACAGCACCGGCAGCAGGCCGGAAAACAGCAGATCGCCAATCGAGACGCCGCTCAGATGTTGTCCGTTCAACGTCCCCGTGAGCCCCTGTGCGGCGAACGCATAGATGATCATGTTCGTGGACGTCGGCATCAGCGCACCGGCCAGCGACGAATGGGTGGTGACGTTGACCGCATACGCCGCGCTATAACCTTCCCGCTTCATCAGGGGAATGACGACGCCGCCCATTGCCGAAGTATCGGCAGTGGGCGAACCGGACACACCACCGAACAACGTACACGCAACGACGTTGGCCATCCCCAGCCCACCGCGGAAGTGACCCACCGCGGCCTGGGCGAAACGCAGGATGCGGTCGGCGATACCGCCGTGCAGCATCAACTCGCCGGAGAAGATGAAGAACGGGATCGCGAGGAAAGAAAACGCGTTCATTCCCGAGATCATCGACTGCATGGCCGTCGCCGCCGGCAGGCCTTCATACAGATAGGTCAGGACACACGACAGTCCCAGCGCGAACGAAACAGGAACCCCGAAGACGAGGAATACGACGAAACTAACAAAGAGGATGGCAAGTTCCATGATTGCTCTATTTGTGCTTCGGTGCGAACAGCTTGACGAGGTGTTCGATCGAAAAAAGAATGATGCAGGCGCTGGCAGCGACCGGAATGAAGTAACGGATCGCTTCCGGCAGGCCCAGGATCGGAATCCGGTCTTCCATCGTCGTCTCCGCCATTTGCAGGCAGCCGAAGAAAATCGCAACGGACAAGGCAATCAGGCAAAGATGCTGGAACGCCTCGGCCGCTACCTGACCTTTAGGCGACAATTTCTTGACCAGCGAATCAAGCCCGATATGCCCACTCTCGCGGACCTTGAGGGCGGCTCCAAACATCGCGATAACGATCACCAGCAAAAGCGCAATCGGCTCGACGTAATCGGGTGCGTCGTTAAAGACATAGCGCATCACCACGCTGTAAAAAACCAGCACGGTCAAGGCGGCGAGGCTGATCGACGCCACGACAACCAGCACACGGAAAAGAAAATCATTCGGGCGTTTCATGAAGGTCATCTATCCCATCCTTCCATACAGCGGACTTATCCTGCTCACTCAAGCGTCCCCGCCTGCCGATGCCGGTTCGCGGGGAAAATGCCCAGGGCGGAAAGCCTGCAGATTTCCATGCAGGCTTTCCGCCATCACCAGCTTCGCAACACTTATTTGACCGCCTGGATTTCGTCGACGATCTGCTTCATCTGCGGCGTTCTCTCATACTTGGTCCAGACCGGTTGCATCGCCTTGACGAAAGCAGCGCGATCGATCTGCGTCGACGCAACGATCGTCGCGCCGCCCTTGGTGACCGTTTTGGCAGCGTCGTTTTCGCGCGCCGTCCACAGCTTCTGGTAGTAGGGCACCGAGTCAGCCGCAGCCTTCTTGATGATGTCCTGCTCCTGCGGCGTCAGCGTGTCCCACACCTTCTTGGAGAACACCAGCACTTCCGGCGTCATCGCATGCTGGGTTTCGGAATATACCGGCGCGACTTCGAAGTGCTTGGTCTCGTCGTACGACGGGAGGTTGTTTTCGGCCGCATCGACCAGACCCGTCTTCAACCCCGTATAAACCTCAGCGAACGGCATCGGCGTCGGCGTTCCGCCCATCGCGCGGATTTCGTCGACCATCAGATCGGACGGCTGAACGCGCACCTTGAGGCCCTTCATGTCGGCAGGCGAGTGGATGGCTTTCTTGGTGTAGATCGAACGGGCGCCGCTTTCATAGAAGGTCAGCGCGATCATGCCCTTCGCCTTGAAGGCGTCGAGGATCTTCTGTCCTTCCGGGCCGTACATCACCTTGCGGAAATGATCGACGTCGCGGAACAGGAACGGCAGCGAGGGAATCATCGACTCGGGAACGATCTCGTTGAACGCCGCACCGTTGGCGCGGGTCATGTCGAGCGCGCCGATGCGAACCTGATCGATCGTGTCGTTTTCCGAACCGAGCGAGCTGTTGCCGAAGACCTTCACCGAGTCCTTGCCGTCCGTTGCCTTGGCGATCTGTTCGCCCATGAACTTCACGGCCATGTTGGTCGGATAGGTGTCGCTATGCACATCGGCCACGCGGAAGACGCGCGCCTGTGCTGCTCCGGTGCTCAACGCGAGCACCGACGCTGCAACAATCATCGAGACACGGGAAAGGGCAAAATTGTTTTTCATCGCGACATTTCCTTTGAAAATAAACCATCAATCGACTGCGAATGCTGCGATACGGTTTGGGCCCGTATCCCGGCTTTAGAATGTTTCCGCCGTCGTTTTCTGGATCATGCTGTCGGCCGCCGGGCGTGGAACGCGTGGCGCTGAGATGGCGTGATCCCCGGCCATTCAGCGATCTCAACGCTGGTGGACGAAAGCTGAAAGAAAGTTGGCCTTTCGGCTTTGTATGTTGTCCTATGACTGCGAGAGTCTATCTATTTGAGATGCAGGATGTACACCGGGTAGTTACCCGTAGGTCGCGGGAAGGCCGTATGGCGGGCGGTTCGCGTCACACCGCCTGAATTACGCTGGCGAAAACAGGTGGGGAGAAGTGCGATATCCGCCGTGGGTTTGGAGGCGTAGATGGCGAAACGTGAGTCCCGGTTTGCGAGATCTGGTTATACGATGACTGATGAATATAAGGTAACTAGCGCGTTCCATCCCCAGGGCCGGAGCCGGGGACAGTCACCTGAACACGGGCTCCGGTGACCTTAAACCACCCCAAGCAATTCCTTCAGCTGCGCGGTTCTCGACCGGCTGACCGGCACCTGGGTCTGCTCCGCGTCGTCCATCACAAGATTGACGCTCTCGTCCGACTTGATCAGTTCGACCGCGTAAGGAAGGCTCACGATATGGCTGCGATGCACCCGCAGATAGGTACTGTTATCGAGCCGCAATTCGAGGTCGGCTAGTGAAAGATTGGACAGGTAGCGGTCGTCCTTCGTGACGATCGTCGTGTAGTGACCGTCGCCCTGGAAGCGCACGATGTCCTTGAGGTCGATCAGGATCACGCGGTTCTTCCGGTAAACCGGAATCTTGAAGAGGCGGCGCGGTTGCGCGACATGCCCGCCCGATTGTTTTCCGGAGGGCTCGGTGGTGAGGTCAGTCACATCGTAGAAGATCATGCAGGTTCCGCAAACACCGTTGGTCCCGGACATTTTGGAGACCTTGATCATCAGGATCCGGTCGGGAATGTTAATCATCATCGCAACCGGTGGCGGCGACTTGACCGGGCAGCCATCGACATCCCGCGATTGCAGCAGAAAGCGCAGCTTGTCGCGGCTCTTTTCCGGGTGTAACTGCACGACGTCGATGCCGAACAGTTTGTCCTGCGTGACGCCAAGCGACTGTTCGCCAGCTGGCCCGAGTATCTGCAGGGCGACGTCGTTGAACGCGGTCACACGACCTTGTGCGTCGAGCCAGACCATCCCCGGATTGAACTGCTCCAGCTTGTGCTGGAACGTCTCATGACGAAGGGGTGCCGCCGCCAACGGCGTGGCGTGCTCAAGCGGTTTCATGCCGGGTCTCCTGCTCTGATGGGCGGTCCACGCTCTCAGGCGATTTGTCTCCGTTGTATGTCGTTTCCAGATTTCGCGCAAGCTTTCGGGCGGTTCACGCGCGCAAACCCGCCGTTCGGGAACAAACCTGAGAATGCTGCGCTGCGTCGTGAAATGTCCTCATTCCAGCGACAGCCGGCGGGTTCTCCATCAACAGGTTATTCGACGCCGTACCACTTTCATGTCCGTTTTCCGCTAGTTTGCGCTCGTGCGCCACCGTTCGGGAAATCGCATTGAATTGCTGCGTTGCATTGTGAAATGCTGAACCACAAACCGATGACGTTCCCGCTCGCGGTCGGATGACAATGAAGGAGGCCCATGTGATCCCCCGTCCATTCGAATATCACGTTCCCCGCACCTTGCCCGAAGCCATCGCATTGCTCAATCAACATGGCGATACGGCGAAGCTCCTGGCCGGCGGCCACAGTCTGTTGCCGATGATGAAGCTGCGTTTTGCCGCACCGGACCATCTGATCGATCTGGGCAAGCTGACGGAGCTCAAGGGCATCCGTGAGGTCGGCAACGAGATCCGCATCGGAGCCATGACAACCGAGAACGAACTGATCCGGTCGGTGTTGCTGCAAATCCGGTGTCCGCTGATTGTCGAGGGCGCCCAGCAGATTTCGGATCCGCAGGTGCGCTACCGCGGCACTTTAGGTGGCGACATCTCGCATGGCGATCCGGGTAACGATCATCCCGCGCTGATGATCGCGCTCGACGCCACGTTTGTCCTGTTGAGCGATCACGGCGAACGCGTTGTGCCGGCTGACGGCTTCTTTCTCGACACCTATATGACGCGCCTCGAACCCGGCGAGATCATGACCGAGATTCGCATTCCGATGCCGGAAGCGGGCACCGGCGCCTGCTACGCGAAACTGAAGCGCAAAACCGGCGACTTCGCGACGGCTGCTGCGGCCGTGACGTTGCGCATGAGCGGCGGGACCGTCGGCGACGTCCGCATTGCGTTGACGAACGTCGCGCAAACCGCTGTGCGCGCAACCGACGCCGAGCAATCGCTACGCGGCAAGCCGTTCGATGAGGCGGCGATTACCGAAGCCGCGCGTCTTGCGATGACGGTATGCGATCCGGTGGCCGATCTGCGCGGTGACGTGGAATACAAGACGGCGATGGCGGGCGAAATGACACGACGGGCGTTGATGACCGCGTATTCGCGGGCAGCACACTGAAGGCGGATTCCCGGAGAACACGACATGAGCAAGAAGATCATGGTGTCGTTCATGCTGAACGGCAAGGAAACGGATGTGGTGGTCGAGCCGCGCGAGCTGCTGATTCATACGCTGCGCGAAAAGTGCCTGCACACCGGGCCTCATATCGGCTGCGAGACGTCCCACTGCGGCGCGTGCACGGTCGATTTCGACGGCATGTCGGTCAAGTCCTGCACGATGTTGACGGTACAGGCCGAAGGCGTGGAAGTCATGACCGTCGAAGGGCTCGCGCAAGGAGGTGAACTGCATGCGCTGCAGGAGGGTTTCATGCAGGAGCATGGCTTGCAATGCGGCTTCTGTACGCCCGGCATGCTGATGCGTGCCTGGCGTCTGCTGCAGGAAAATCCGGATCCGGACGAGGAGGAAATCCGCTACTGGATGGCGGGCAATCTGTGTCGATGTACCGGTTACCAGAACATCGTGAAGGCGGTGCAATACGCGGCGCGCAAGCTGCGCGGTGAAGCCGTGGAAACGTCGCATCCGCTGATGGCAGCGGATGCGCACTGACGACCGGAGAAACGTGATGGGAAATCTCGACACCAGTCTCGATCGTCTCGCCGCGCTGGAGGGCATGGGGTGCTCGCGCAAACGCCGCGAAGACCCGCGCTTCATCCAGGGCAAGGGCACCTACGTTGACGACATCAAGATGCCGGGCATGCTGTTCGGCGTGATGGTGCGCAGCCCCTATGCGCACGCCCGCGTGAAGAAGATCGACAAATCGCGCGCGCTTGCGCATCCTGGCGTGCACGCGGTGCTGACCGCCGATGATCTGAAACCGCTCAAGCTGCACTGGATGCCGACGCTCGCCGGCGACGTGCAGGCGGTGCTCGCCGATGAAAAGGTCTGCTTCCAGAATCAGGAGGTCGCGTTCGTCGTCGCCGACGACCGCTATGTGGCCGCCGACGCCGCGGAACTCGTGGAAGTCGAGTACGAGGAGCTACCGGCGGTGATCGATCCGATCGCGGCGCTGGCACCGGATGCGCCCGTGATCCGCGAAGACATTCGCGACAAACAGGCAGGCGCGCACGGTGCGCGCAAACATCCCAATCACATCTTTACGTGGAACATCGGCGACAAGGACAAGACCGATCGCGTCTTCGACAACGCCGACGTCACGGTCGTGCAGGACATTCTGTATCCGCGTGTGCATCCGTGTCCGCTCGAGACCTGCGGCTGCGTCGCGTCGTTCGACAAGGCGCGTGGCGATCTGACGGTCTATATCACGTCGCAGGCGCCGCATGTCGTGCGTACGGTGGTTGGTTTGCTGTCGGCGATTCCTGAGTCGAAAATCCGCATCATTTCGCCGGACATCGGTGGCGGCTTCGGCAACAAGGTCGGTGTCTATCCCGGCTATGTCACGGCGATTGTTGCTTCGATCGTACTGGGGCGACCCGTCAAGTGGATCGAATCGCGTGCGGAGAATCTGAGCTCCACGGCCTTTGCACGCGACTATCACATGACGGGCGAACTGGCGGCGGATCGCGATGGCCGCATCAAGGCGCTACGCGTGCACGTGACCGCCGATCACGGCGCGTTCGATGCGTGCGCCGATCCGACCCGATGGCCCGCGGGCATGTTCCACGTCTGCACCGGCTCCTATGCGATACCGAATGCGTTCGTATCGGTCGACGGCGTGTACACCAACAAGTTTCCCGGCGGAGTCGCGTATCGTTGCTCGTTCAGGGTGACGGAAGCGGTTTATCTGATCGAGCGGATGGTCGACGTGCTGGCGCAAAAGCTCGACATCGACAAGGCCGAAATCCGCCTGCGCAATTTCATCCGCAAGGATCAGTTTCCGTACACGACCCCGCTAGGCCTCGAATACGATTCGGGCGATTACGAGCCCGCCTTGAAGAAGGTGCTTGCCGCGGTCGATTATCCGGCGCTGCGCGCCGAACAGGCCGCGCGGCGAGCGGACCCGGACGCCGAGTGGCTGATGGGCATTGGCGTGGTGAATTTCACGGAAATTGTCGGCGCAGGGCCGTCGAAGATGTGCGACATCCTGGGCATCGGCATGTTCGATTCGTGCGAGATCCGCGTGCATCCGGACGGTTCGGCGGTCGCCCGGATGGGCACGATCACACAGGGGCAGGGGCACCAGACCACGTACGCGCAGATCATCGCTTCGGAGGCGGGTATTCCTGCTTCGAAGATAACGGTCGAAGAGGGCGACACGTCCACGGCGCCGTACGGACTCGGCACCTATGGCTCGCGTTCCACGCCGGTGGCGGGCGCGGCGGTCGCGCGCGCGTCGCGCAAGATTCGCGAGAAGGCCCGGCAGATCGCCGCTCATCTGCTCGAGGCCAGCCCCAACGACGTTGAGTTCGATCTCGACCGTTTCGTGCTGAAGGGCTCCCCCGAGCAGTTCAAAACCATCAAGGAAGTTGCCTGGGCCGCGTACAACAACGTGCCCGAAGGCATGGAGATGGGGCTGGAAGCGGTCGACTACTACGATCCGCCCAACTTCACCTTCCCGTTCGGCGCCTACGTCTGCGTGCTCGAAGTGAATCGCTATACCGGCGAAACGCGCGTGCGCCGCTTTTATGCGCTTGACGATTGCGGCACGCGGATCAATCCGATGATCATCGAAGGGCAGATCCACGGCGGCCTGACGGAAGGCTTCGCTGTGGCGATGGGGCAGGAAATGCCCTACGACGAAGCCGGCAATCTGCTGGGCGCGACGCTGCTCGATTACTTCGTGCCGACCTCGGCGGAAACACCTCATTGGGAGACCGATTTCACAGTGACGCCGTCGCCGCATCATCCGATCGGCGCGAAGGGCGTGGCGGAATCGCCGCACGTCGGCTCGATTCCATGTTTCACGTCGGCTATGGTCGATGCGTTCGCGCATCTGGGCGTGACGCACATGAACATGCCGCATAACGCGTATCGCGTGTGGCAGCAATGCCGCGCGCTTGGATTGACGAGGCCATAGCGGTGTGTCGTTGAACACAGCTCGGGCTCATCAAGCCGCATACGCCAGGGGTGATTCGATGAAAGTCGTACTTGAAAAGGTGTTTCCCCTCGCTGCCACGGCGGATAGTGCGTGGCAGCTTCTGCAGGACATCGAGACGGTGGCCGGATGCATGCCGGGTGCGAAGATCACCGAACGCATCGACGCGACGCATTACAAGGGGACGATTACCGTGCGGCTCGGGCCGGCGACGATGTCGTTCAAGGGCGATATCGAGGTGGTGAATCTCGATGCCGCGGCGCGCAGCCTGCATCTGGTCGGCAAGGGCACGGATCTGACGGGTAGCTCGGCGGCATCGATGGATCTTGTCGCCGCAGTGCAGGCAACCGGCGAGACATGCGAGCTGACCGGCAGGAGCGAGGCGACGATGAGCGGCAAGGCGGCTGCGCTCGGCGGACGGTTGATGGGGCCGGTCGCGGACCAGATGCTCAAGCAGTTTGTGGCTAACTTCGCGGCGCGCCTGCAGGCGCAGCAGACGGCTGCGCCGTCGTCCGGTTCCGCGACAGCGCCTGCGAGCGCCGCGCCGCATTCCGAACTGAATGGTCTGGCGTTGGCGTGGGCCGTGTTGCGCGACTGGCTGCGGGGCATTTTTTCCCGCAAGACGGCCTGAGCGTCGAGGCATCCATGGCGACCGATCGCATGAACGACGTCGTTAGCCTGCAGCAGCAGCTGGAGCGTCATGGTTTCATCGCCGAACGCAACTTCGCTGCCACGTTGCTGCTGACGATGGAGATGCGGCGCCCGCTGCTGCTGGAAGGCGAGGCTGGAGTCGGCAAGACGGAAGTCGCCAAGGCGCTTGCGCGGCTGCTGGATACGCGTCTGATCCGGCTGCAATGCTACGAAGGTCTCGATGCGCATTCCGCGCTGTATGAATGGAATTATCAGCACCAGCTGCTGGCGATCAAATTGCTGGAGCAGGACGAGCGGTCTATTCCCGACAAGGAACAGGATATTTTCTCCGAGCGCTATCTGCTCAAGCGGCCATTGCTCGAAGCGATCACGACCACGCCGGCGCCGGTTTTGCTGATCGACGAAATCGACCGTACCGACGAGGCGTTCGAAGCCTATCTGCTGGAACTGCTCTCCGACTTTCAGCTGTCGATTCCGGAACTGGGCGTGATACGCGCCATCGAGCGGCCTTTTGTGATTCTGACCTCCAACGGCACCCGCGAGATTTCCGATGCGTTGCGCCGCCGGTGTCTGTATCAGTACGTCGACTATCCGGGCTTCGAGAAGGAGTTGCTGATCGTGCGCACCCAGGTGCCCGACGTGCCGGAGAAACTGGCATGGCAGATTGTCGAATTCGTGCAGTCGGTGCGGCAGATGGACCTGCAGAAGAAGCCCGGTCTGGCCGAGACGCTTGACTGGGTCGCTGCGCTACTGCGTCTGGGCGTGAGCGCGATCGATACGGACGGCGTCGAGCAGATCATGGATTCGCTATCGGCGCTCGTCAAGACGCGTGAAGATCAGGCTGGTTTGACCCGGCCCGTCGTCGAAAAACTGGTGGCCGCATGTTGACCGGTATTCGTTGCGCCGCTGATCGCGCGTCTCCACCGAGCCTCGAAGCGATCTTGACCGCCCGCTATACCGGCTTTGCCGAATGGCTGCGTGCGAACGATTTTCGCGTGACCAGCGCCGACGTGGCCGCCTCGATGGAGGTCGCGCAGCGCATGGGCCAACTGGACAGCGAGCTGTTGCGCTGGAGCCTGCGTGCATTGTTGTGTTCGCGCGCGGAAGAATGGCGGCGCTTCGACGCGCTGTTCGACGCCTGGTTCCTGAGGCCGAATCGCCGCAAACTGGTCGAAACGCGTGCCGGCGGCGCGGGCCGTATCGAGCGGAACAACGCGGGTGGACAACGTGACGCCAGCGAGGGCATGCCGCTGTCGCTGGTCGCAGGCGATGGCGAACCGGCGTTGGCGAATGGTCATGCCGCCGAACACGGGGCATCCCGCGAAGCCTCGCTCGCCCATGCGGACTTCCGTCACCTCAACCAGCCCGACGACCTCGCTTCGATCGACGAGGCGATCCGCCGTTTCGCCCGGCGCCTGCGGGGTATTCAGGTACGCCGTGAACGCCGTGCGAACGCCGGCCGTGTCATCGACATGGCGTGGACGATCCGGCGCAGCGTGTCGAGCGGCGGCCAGCCGCTCGATCTGGCATGGCGGCAGAAGCGCCGGCTGCGTCCGCGCATCGTGCTGCTGCTGGACGTGAGCCGCTCGATGAGCCTGTATAGCTTTTTCTATCTGCGGCTCGCGCGTGTGTTGAGCGCGCGGGTTTCCGACGTGCATTGCTTCATCTTTCATACGCGACTGGTGGGCGTCGAACAGGCGTTGCGCGATCCCGATCCGTGGCGCTCACAGGAGCGCCTGCAACTGCTGTCGGCGGGGTGGGCAGGTGGCACCCGTATCGGTGACAGTCTCGACGAATTCAATCAGCAGCATGCGACGCGGCTGCTTCATTCGCGCACGGCCGTCGTGGTCGTCAGCGACGGCTACGACGCCGGCGAACCCGGGCGCCTGCAGCAGGCGCTCGCGAAGATCCGGGGCCGCTGCCGATGTCTCGTCTGGCTGAATCCGCTCGCGACCCGCGCCGATTTCACGCCGGCAAGCGTCGGCATGCAGGCTGCGATGCCGTATATCGATCTGCTGGCCGGCGCACGCGATCTGGCGAGTCTCGAGCGCGTGCTGCCTCAAGTGTTGTCCGCCCTGCAATGAACGACGATACCCTTTTGCAACTCGAGCAGCGGCTGATTGAGCAAGCCGAGCCGTTTGCGGTCGTGACCGTGATTCGCGCGGCGCCGCCCACGTCCGCATGGGTGGGCGCGCAGGCGCTCGTCGACCGGGATGGCGCGTTGCACGGCTGGATCGGCGGCGGCTGCTCGCGAACGATCGTGATCCAGGCCGCGCAGCAGGCGATTCGCTCGGGTCTGCCGAAGCGCGTTCGCATCAGCAACGAACAGACGAAGCCGGAGGCCGACGTCGAGGCGCACGCGATGCCATGTGCGAGTAACGGCGCGATGGAGCTCTTCATCCAGCCGACGGTGCCCGCGCCATCGGTGCTCGTGCTGGGTTCGACGCCCACCGCGCTGGAAGCCTGCGTGCTGGCGCAGCGAGTCGGGTTGCGCGTTTGCGCGGCGGCCAGCGTGACTGCCCCGTTGGCCGCGCTTGGCTTACAGCGGGTGATCCAGGGCTTCGACGCCGAGGCTTTCGACACGGTTGCGCCGCAACTGATTCTGGTGGCGACCCAGGGCGACAGCGACGAGGACGCGCTAGAAGCGGCGTTGCGCAGCGGCGCGGCGGCCGTGTTGCTGGTCGCCAGCCGGCGCAAGGCGGACGCGTTGCGCGAGGTGATGCTGGCGCGCGGGATTGCGCCCGCGCGCCTTGCGGCATTGCATGCGCCCGCAGGCCCCGCTATCCACGCACACACGCCGCAGGAGATTGCGTTGGGCGCCGTCGCGGGGCTGGTGACACTGCGACGCGAACTCGAGCTGGCGGCGGCCGATGGGCCCGCGTCGCTTCTCACGGGAGCCGAAGTGGTGCCGGTCTTGCCGCCGTGCGAATCGATGGCGTCGGTCGAATTATCGCCGGCACGCTATCTCAACCCGGTGTGCGGAATGTCGATCGATATCGCCTCGGCTAAACATGTGATCGACCGTGGCGGGCAGCGCATCTACTTCTGCTGCGACGGCTGCAAGATCGAATTCGAACGCGAACCCGAAAAATATCTCGCGATAGCGCGCGGCACGGAGCACAAGGAGAAGACATGAGCGACGCGTGGAAAGTGATCGAGCCACGGCATGCGCCGACATTCTCGGCAGTCGTGCTAGCTGCCGGTCTGTCGTCCCGGATGCAGGGTCAGCATAAGTTGCTGTTGCCGATCGACGGGCAGCCGGCTGTCAGGTGTACGGTGAGCGCGATTGCCGAGGCGGGCCCGGAGGAGATTGTGGTCGTGACGGGCTTTAAGGGACGTGCCGTGATGGAGGCGCTGGATGGCTTGCGAGTCACGTTCCAGAGCAATCCTCGCTACGAAGAAGGGCAGATGACGTCGGTCGCGGCCGGCGTGGCCGCACTCGGTGCGCCCTGCAATGTGGTGATGGTGTGCCTCGCGGATCAGGTGCTGCTCGATGCAGCAGACTACCGCGAATTGATCGACGCGTTCGCCGCGATGCCGCGCGGATCGATCCTGATTCCGTTTTTCAACGGGCAACGCGGCAATCCGGTGGCTTTTTCCGCAAGCTATGCGACCGAGGTTATCAGCGGACACGTCAATCCTGGGTGCCGGAAACTGATTGCCGGGCATCCCGATGAGGTGTTTGTTCATGAAGCCGCGCACGATCGGTTCACGATCGATATGGACACGCCTGAGGATTATGCGCGTGTTCTGGCTCGCCTCGGCCTGTCGACTGCGGTAGCGGGTGGCTAGGGTGATTCGGTACAAATCCATGCCGGAGTCGGCAAAGCTGAATCATCGAGGTATAAGGAGTTTGTGAGTATTTCGAGGTGCTTTCGGATCGGACTGACATGGTATGTCGCACACGCAAGGGCGTGTCGAATATTCGTCTCCACCGAAAAGCCATCATGCCTCGCGGCGGCGGGCCTGGAACATTAAAACAGAAGCGCATCGGTATTCTGAACGCCCCTGTTCCGCCAGCCTTACTTTCCCGCCTGAAACGCCGCCAACGCCGCCCCGAGTTCCTCGTCGGTGACAGCGGGCGAAATGGTGAACGTAAAGATATCGCCAAACTGCAGCACCCACGCCGCCATGGGGGCCGTGCTGTCTGCCTCGATGATCGCACACCCGCTCAACTCGCCGATCGCGTGCCAACGGCCGAGCATCGTGATCCCATCGGGCGGCAGCGCGCCACCCGTCTTCATGAAACGTTCGATCGCCGATTGCTGTGCCGTCGGTAGCCCTTTCCACTGCACGATGAATTTCATTGGGGACCTCCACTTGACTCACGACGATGCCGGCCAGTGGCAAGCCGTCACCGCAACAGGCGCCGCAGGATGCGGCGCGTGGGAGCCTGCATCGGGCGCAGATTCTTCCTACGTTATCCGCGATTCAATGCCGCCACCTCGGCCTTCTAAAGAAGGATAGGCAGCGGCCAAGGGGCTGCAATGGAAACCGGTGAAAGTAGCCAACGATTTTCGCTTCAAGACTGTTGACGGGCGCCTGATGCTGGACGAGGACGAGATGCGCCTGCTTTACGTGGCCGTGACGCGCGCACAGCATGTACTGGACATCTCCGAGCTACGCGAGGACCTTATACGGCTGTTCAACTCGCGTCGGTGACCGCACAGGCCTGCTCCGCACAAGTGAGACGCTCAACGGCGATGTTTTGTGCGGCCGTCGGTGGGCGCCACGCCATACCCCGTGGCTCGCCTTGATGAACCGACATTGGTGAACGGCGTCGATCGCGGCGCTGGCACTAAACTATGAGTGTCGGTATCGTCCGAGGAGGTGTCCATCGATGGCAATCGAAGTCAAGGATCCCAACTACGAGCTCGGCGAGAAGGCGACATATGTCACCGTCAACGGCGTCAAGTATGCGGTCGTGCGCGCGGACGCCTGGTTCGACCAGATCGGGTCCGGGAACGCCCCTGCGCCGTGTGGCAAATCGCTGTCGGTTCCGCTGGGGGACGTCAACAAGGGCAGTGGAAAATTTTACGGCGTGAAAACTGTCAAGCTCGCCCTCAACCCGGTCCATCCGGCCTATCACGCAGCGGTGCACAGGGCGACTTACTACCCTGCAGATCATGTGACGTTCACGGCCGTCTCCAGGAAGAAGCTGCGCCCTGGCAGTTCGGCGCATAGCAAAACCGGCCGTGTCGGGCGTGGCAAGGTCGGCGTGGGCGGCATGCGTACCAGGTCGCACGGCTGACCGCGCGCGGGTCGAGTCGCAACCTCTCCAGTTCGAGGAACTAGCGGGACGCGTCCCGCATTTCTTTGGTCGCCTTCGCCTTGTCCTTCCGCCAGCTCAGGAAGTTAGTCACCGCAGCCACGATGAACGTGACGATAGTGGAGGCCGACGACGCAATGAGTGTCTTTTCCTCAGTATCTAGCGAAGGCTTTGTCGGTCGGTATTGGGAAGCGGATGAGAATGGGACTGCCGGGGCGCTTCCCGACAAGGCTTGTGATGCGCTTTTCAACTGCACGACGGTTACTTGCGGCAGCTGGTTTGCCGACATGTAACGCACGAAAAGGGCGGCTGTTATGCAAAAAAAGCCCACAAAGAGACCAAGGAATAATCGACAAAACAGCTCGACCCTAGTGGAGTTTGCCACGCCTGCCTCCGTCTTCGTCGACGGTTGCCGCACCCTTATATTGCGCCAGAATCTCGCGCTCCGCGAGTCGACGTTGGAAGGCGATGCGAAGCTCTTTCTCCCTGTCCGCAGGCGCGATCTAGTGGCTCGCGAATACTTCGAAATTCGCTGCTGCGATGGCACCGGTGCGCAGAATGACGTCCGCTATGCCTACTTCGCACAGCCCCGGCGCCTGGCGATCGAAGTGAACGGCAAGGTGACGATTTACGATACGCTCGATCACCAGATCAGCGGCTTCTCACAGCAGCAGTCCCGCGGTGCGTCCCTCACATTGGCGAGCCAGCACGGCTTGGTTGCTGTCGCCAGCCTGCCGGTTGTCTCGGTCGGCGGGGTTCCGCAGCCGGCGTCGTCGCCGGTGCAGGAGGAGCCCGTCCGCACTCAGTCGGTCGCCCGCGAGGCGGACGTGTTCGCCACCATAGAGAAGCTCGCCCAACTGCACGCGAAGGGGATGCTCAGCGACGAGGAGTTCGCCGCCAGGAAGGCGGAGTTGCTGAGCCGTTTATGAGCGTCCCGTCATCGCGCAGCGCAACCGGGGCACGATTTCTACTTGGCTGAAACGCCCACACAGGGACGGGCACATCGCCCGGTTGATTGCTCAGTAAGAAGCGACTCGACTTGTTCCTGTGGGTCCGGAGTCGACGGCGGATTCAACCGGTGTGCCACAGCATGACCGACATGCTTATCTCGCCGCAACGCGACGTCACGCGATCTTCTGAACCCATCGACTCCGCCAACCTGGTGCTTCAAAGGGATCCGAAAAATACTGGGTCTCGTGAACGACCTTGCCGTTGCGGAACTCCATAATGCTTACCGTGTAAGCCACCCGCCCCTGATAGGTGATGGTGTATTCCGTTATCCAGAGATTACCTTCCCCTTGAATTCGCCTGACATCGAAACCTGATGGCTTACCTGGATGATGACTCCGCAGTGTCTGCAAATTAATTCGCCCGACGATTCGCTCACCTGATTGGGGATAGTCACAGATGGCATCGTCATCGTAAATATCGTGTTCTGTGTCGAGATCGCCGGCCGCCGACGCCTGCCAGTGCGCATTCAGGGCTTCACGTATTCCTTCTTCCTGCATGGAGTGCCTCCGGATAACGTTCAGGCGCCAGGTCCATGAACAGAAAAAACGTCAACGTAATCGAGTCGGTCAACCACCGCTTCACCGCGAATTCGTGGCTAACGAATTCGTGAACTGCTTACACTGAGTCTTCGTTGCTTAACGGAATGTGGAAGTGCCGCTTCATCCGCAGGCGCGACTTCGTAGTTTTGGCGATCAGGTCGGAGTCGTCTTCCAGGCGAGCAGAACGGTGGCCGTGACGGCCTTCTCTCTCAGGTCAAATTGGTGTCGAATGTGCGGAAGTTGATGCCGTCAATTCAAGCCGCGTTGATTCGCAACTCAGCCGCAGCCATCAGGGTCAAACCGAGCCGAAACAGATCTGCTTTTGGGTCAAGTCTAGCAAATGAACTACTGGGCTGCAGCGAAGGGTTCCTGGAGGGTACAAGGCGCAATGGGTAGGTGACGGATCGCCTGTTCTTCGGAAGTGCGATTTCGCAACCTGACCAGCGGCTTTTTGATGTCCACCGGACAGTCGATCGCCCGGCGCCGCAGTTGGCGAACGACGCCTGCTGGCCGGTTTGTGACATCTGCGCTCGGCGTGTGTCGCAGGCGTTGTTACACCGCTCGCGACGTGCGGGGCGCACCTGTTGGCCGCACTGGAAGGCGCAGTGCCAAAACAAACGGAAGTCCGGTTGCTCTCCGCGCGGCTCGTTCCCGCTGCCGATCAGCCGAGCCCGCCCGCCTGGCCGCTCGCCTTGTCGGTCAGCGCGACGGTCTCGAAATAGCTGATTTTCGGCTCCGTGCCGTAGCGAGCGCGGATTCCGGCGAGCCATTCCCCGGAATAGAAGCGCTCGGCCGCCTCCTGGCTTTCCCACATATAGACGCCGCCTGCGACCTTGCCGTCGGCGGAACAGATGAACTGTTTGCGCAGAAAGCCCGGAATCTTGAGGAAATCCGGGGCGATCTTCATGAAGTGGGCGCGGCACTTCTCGAGGCCTACGTCCGGCGGCAGGTCATAGAGGACGATGGCGGTGATCATGGACATCTCCTTGGGTCAGCGGGTCGCTGATTCTCTGCGAGCTCAGGCGTTCACGCACGCGTGTCCTGGACAGGGTTCCGGGTCGGTCGGGGTTCCTGGAGGTTCTACTCGACCACCGGGGTCGGCAGGCCGGCGGCTAGTTCATGGCTGGGAACCCATTGAACGAAAAGGCACGACTGTCGACTCCACGCTGGGACTCACATTCGTGAATACCACTACCGGCATCGCCATGCAGGGTGCTGTGCGGGATCTGGCTAAGCGCGTACTCGGCAGGGAACCCGCGGACAACCGCTCGCGCCCGGCCAGATGGTCGACGCGCGCCGGGTGCGATGGGTCGGGGCGGACGAGCAACTTGACAATACTACCCGTCGCGCGTGTGAAGCTGCGTCCCAACTAGCGCGGTGCATAGCCGCTCGTCACGGAGTTGATCAGCAGGCCGTCAACATAGACGGAAACGGGCTCGCCATCGGGCGACATCAGCAAGTTGCCGGTATTGTGCTGGCCCGGCAGTTTCATCATGCCACCATGCACGGCGGCCATGTCGTGATGATCGAGTTCGACGGCGACGGGAAGGTCGGTGATCGCGAGTGTGTTCATGGCGTGCTCCTGATCAATGTGAGGTTTCGTGTCGAATGGGCGTTGCAACACGTGCGTCCATCGATGCATAGGCCGTGCCAAAGCTTGCAGCGATCTGCGCGACACGCGGGCGGGCCCGACAGAACAAGGGGAACGACTTTATCCAGTCTGTGTGCGCGATCGATCACAGCTGCCATAGCCCGCGTAGTTGATGGATTTATGCCGACAGGGCGCAGCCGACCGTCGCGGCGCTACCGACAGCCCGAGCAGGACATCCAGCGTGTCCCATCACAACAATTGATCGCCGTGACCGCGTGCCTGCCTGGTCCTGGGTCACGGTTTGAACGAGTGGAACCGACCTGCTGCCATACGCAGTCGACCCACCGGGGACGCTCGGCTCTCCGCGAAGCGGACATTCAAACTGATTAAGCGCTGCCCGCCAGACGAGGGGCCGAGTATGACCAATCACTCGGAAAGCATCGCCTCAGGCGACGCCGCCCTTCATTGCTTCACGGGCGCGATACGCTAGGCTGGTTCCTTTTATTTATCGCCGGATATACGGTCATCGAAACAATCATGCTCCCGGCACTGGAAACCATGACAGCATCGTTGGCTATCGACGGAAGCCAGGGAACGTTCTTCGGGATGCTGAGTGCCGCAGGGGCACTGGGTGGCACCGCTGGTTACTACACTGGTAGTTGGCTCATCTTGAACGGAACATCGCTCGAAACATGGACGACATTCGGCAGCGTCGGGGCAATCGGATTCGCAGCGTCCGCGCTGATACTTCCGACAATTCCGCGCCAGGTGTCGCTGGAGCAGGCGTGCGGCAGCAACACAGCGACCTTCACCGAAAGCTGGCAGCGAGCACTCATTTGAGTGACAAGCTTGAATGTCTCTTCATCGCTGCGGATTCAACCCGTCGATGCAACACAATCGAAGCTGCGTGAGCAGCGGGAGTGTTGCATCGACGGGTTGAATCCGCAAGGTACATCGGCCATAAAGATGACGCAGCGGCCCTCTTTACATGATGCCGGTTGCGGTTTTCCAGTTGCTCATGACAAGCCTTGCGCTGTCATGG